>JAIRUW010000024.1 GCA_031254195.1 Oscillospiraceae bacterium | reverse complement strand
TCCGCTACCGCGAGTCGTTCTGCCGGTGTCATGTCGAGTGTTGATGTCTGCCCGCCGATACTAATAGAGATTTTCTTCAAAAGTTTATCATTGTCGGAATCGCGGTACATTTCATAAAGCCGCACTTCGAGATTACCGCCATGCGGCGATGTGAAATTATATGTGTTCGTATCCTCGTTCAGTTGATAGCTGTTCGCTTCGGCTATAAACTCTTGTGCGCCCGCGCCCGTTCTGTAAAGGGCCAAGAAGAAAAAGGTATTGCCATACGGCGGTATTCCCGTAACATTGGCGATGATTGTTTCACCTTCTGCGTAAGAATTTTTGTTTAGCGTGAAATCGGGCGAAGCCGCGATTGCGGTCAGCGGCAACAGGCAAACAAGCATGATTGCCGCGATGGACATTGCGAGGGTGCGTTTTAAGGTTTTCATAGGGGTTTCCTCCATTTCGCAATTATTGGGGTTTCGTTGTGCGCCTGAACCCCACTCTATCACATTTTTTCGCAGTTGGGTATGGACTATCTTGCTTTCGTATGGACTATCTTGCTCGTTTGAAAGATTTTTTGCATTTTTTTCGATTTTCGCCGGGCGAGCGGGCAACTTGACAAACAGGCTCAAAATATACTATACTTTAGTCCATGCGAGGGGAGATGATGAGCATGTTACTGGCCCTGGACATGGGCAACACCAACATTTTGGCGGGCGTTTTCGATGGCCCCAGGCTGGTCTGCAAAGCCCGCGCCCACACCGCGCACTGGCGCTCCGCCGACGAATGGGCGGTGCTGATGCGCGATATATTGGCCCTGCACGGCCTGGAGCCGGAGATGATTACCGGCGCCATCGTCAGCTCGGTGGCGCTGCCGGTCACCGACGCTTTATGCAAGGGAATCCGCCTGCACATCGGCAAAGACCCCAAGGTCGTCGGGCCCGGCGTCAAGACCGGGCTGGACATTGTGATAGACAACCCCGCCCAGTTGGGCAGCGATATGGTCTGCAACGCCGTCGCCGCCCTTGCGCGCGCGAAGCCGCCCATCATCATCTTTGACATGGGCACCGCCACGACGATGAGTGTCATCGACGCAAAAAGCCGCTTTGTCGGCGGGGCCATCATGCCCGGCCTCAACACCTCGGTGGAGGCCCTCAGCCTAAAGACGGCGCAGCTCCCCAAGATCAGCCTGGACACGCCGGCCCGCGTCGTCGGGAGCAATACGGTCGATTGTATGCGCTCGGGCGCGATATTCGGCTGGGCGTCGATGCTGGACGGGATGGTGGCGCGCACGGAGGAGGAGATGAAGCAGACATTCCGCGTCTTTGCCACCGGCGGCCTCAGCGAGCGCGTCGTCCCGCATATGCGCCGCGAGGTACGCCACGAGCCGACGCTGCTGCTGGAGGGCCTGCGTCTCATTTATGAGAAAAACCCTGATATGTAGCGGCCATACGGTTGTTTACATATAAATTATGCGCTGTATCCGTGTCGCGCTTTATACGCGGCTTGCGGGCGGCCGTGGAAGTGGGAAGTGAATTCCCCCTTGCCACGCCCTGCAAGCCGGTGAAGCAGCCAAGAACAGCAGCAAGGAGGAATTCCCATGCAAAGCGATCTTCAATCCCAGCGCGGCAAAACCCGCACAACACTCCAAATCGCCCTGTTCTGCGCCGTCATCATCGTGATGACCTTTGTGCCCTATGTCGGGTACATCTCCTACGGCGTGCTGTCCATCACCACCCTGCACCTGCCCGTCCTGCTGGGCGCCGTCCTGCTTGGGCCCGCCGCCGGGCTTCTCCTCGCCTCGGTATGGGGCGTCACCAACATCCTCAACGCGTTCCTCATCAACCCCATTGAGGGGGCCATTTTCCTTGACCCGCGCATCTCCATCGTCCCCCGCGTACTGGTCGGATGCGTCCTGCTTCTGCTGGGGCTGACGCTGATGAAAACCAAGCTGCCCCTTTGGGCGCGCGCCGCTGTCTTCGCGGGGATAGGGACGCTGTCCAACACCGTCTTCGTCCTGACGGCCATCGGGCTGTTCGCCGGAGACAGCATACTCCCGCTGGGCGAGACGCTGCGGATGATCATCCAGATCGTGGTGAGCATCAACGGCGCGATAGAATTGGGGCTTGCCGTCGTGCTGATACCGGTGTTGGCGGTGCGCCTGAAACCATTTGCAAGGACATAAATTCTATGGATAAACCTACCGCGGGGACGGCCGGGCTGACGCGCCGGCTGATGAAGCTGGCCGTCCCCATCATATTGCAAAACTTAATCAACAGCTCGCTTATGCTGATCGACACCTTCATGGTGGGCACCTTGGGCGAGACGGAGCTTGCCGCGCTGACGCTGGCCAACACATGGTTTTTTGTCATCAGCCTGTTCATCTTCGGCGTGCAGAGCGGCATGACGGTGCTTGTGGGGCAGTATTGGGGGCGGGGCGACAGGGACGCCATCAACCGCCTGCTTGGCATCGGCTTTGTGCTGGGCGGCTCGTTTTCCTTTCTCATATGCGGCGTGATTGCCCTGTTCCCGCTGCAAACGATGTCGCTCACCACCTCCAGCCCTTCCATCGCGGCAGTGGCGGCGGAATACGCGCAGATCGTCGCGCCGTCGCTGGTGCTCAACTCGTTTACCATGATGATCCTCGGCGCGCAAAGGGCGATGGAGAACCCGCGCATGGGGATGAACGTGCTGGTCATGTCGATGTCGGTCAGCACCATTCTCAATTACTTTCTCATTTTCGGCATAGGCCCCTTCCCCGAGCTTGGCGTACGCGGCGCGGCCCTTGCCACACTGCTGGCCCGGATACTGGAGATCGGGGTCACCTTCGTCTTTTCCGCGCGTGACACGCGCTTTATCATGAAGCCCCGCCTGATGCTGCGCCCCGGCCGGGTGCTGTGGAAGGACTATTTGCGCATCTGCCTGCCGGTCATCGGCAACGAGGCGCTGTGGGGCCTTGGGTTTTCCCTCTTCCCCATCATTCTCGCCTATATGCCGTCCAACGCTTCGGGCGTCGCCGCCTACGCCATCGCCCTCAACATCGAGCGGGTCGCCGCCGCGCTGTATTTCGGCGTGGGGCACGCCATCGCCGTGGTAGTTTGCAAGGAGCTGGGGTCGGGCAGGAAAGAGGGCATGTACGCGATGGGCAAGGCCCTGCTGCGCCGGGTGCTGGTGGCCGGGAGCGTGGCGGGTGGCCTGCTGGCGGTGCTGACGGCTTTCATCATCGCGCCTTATATGATACCGCTCTTTGCCGAGAGCACGGAAACAGAACAGCTTGCGCGCCTGATGCTCCTGATCTCCTGTATAGCGGCCCCAGCGCGCGCCGTCAACTTCACCATTATCGTCGGCATCCTGCGCGGAGGCGGCGACACCAAGGCGGCGATGATTATCGACATCATCTCCATGTACGCTTTGGCCGTACCGCTGGCGGCACTGGCCGGGCTTGTGTTCCAGTGGGGCGCTCTGGCCGTTTTCTGCGTGATGGTCTTCGAGGAGGTCTGGAAGTTCGCCGTGGCCTGGTGGCGCTTTAAGCAGAAGAAATGGATACGGGATGTGACCAGGCCGGCGTTGGAGGAGGGGGAAGATGTTTGACGCTTTGAAAGCCCTGCCGCGGCTGCTGCTGGACCCGCTGACAGCCACCTGCTTGGTGGTCGCTGTGGTTTCGGCCATCACCTTTTTCAAGGGACGGAAAGAAAAGACGCTGACGAAGGGCATGAGAGCCGCGCTGATCATTCTGTTCGCGCTGACGGCGGGGACGGTGCTGCTGACGGTCGCGCTGGTGCTTGTGTTCGGCCCGCCGCCGGCGTGAAAGGTCATGATTTTTTCGTGCACCAAATGCAAGGCATGTGTTTTTGATATGCGGTATGATGGATCTCGAAGGGAGGGAGATCGATGGATTGGCTTGACAGGATGAATGACGCCATGGACTATATCGAAGCAAATCTGGCGGAAGAAATCTCGTATGGCAAAGCAGCGCAAACCGCTTGCTGTTCGGCCTATCATTTTCAAAGGATGTTTTCCTTTATCACGGGCGTGACACTGTCGGAATACATCCGGCGCAGGCGGCTGACGCTGGCGGCTTTCGAGTTGCAAACAAGCGGCGGCAAGGTCATAGACATGGCTTTGAAGTACGGGTATGAGTCGCCGGAGGCGTTCAGCCGGGCGTTTAAGAGCCTGCACGGCGTGACGCCGGTACTGGCGCGCGATACGGGCGCTTCGTTGAAAGCCTATCCGAAGATGACCTTCTCTATCTCAATCAAAGGGGATATCGAGATGAATTACCGAGTTGAGCAAAGAGAAACATTTGAGGTGTTTGGCGTCTACAGCATTGTAAGTTCCGACATGGAACAGGCCTTTTCCGATGTGCCGCGGTTTGTAAAGGAAAAGATGGCGGACGGCACATGGGACCGTTTCAACGATTTTCTGGGACGCCCGCGTGATATGTGGTTCCACGCGGCGCTGTTATATCAGACGGACGAATCGTTAAAGTTTATGATGTGCGCTTATGCGCCGCCGGAGCTGTGTATCCCCGAAACCTATACGCGGCTAAATGTCCCCGCGCAGACCTGGGCTATTTTTCCTTCACCGAAAAATGACGTGAAGGATACATGGCGGCGCATTTTTACGGAGTGGTTCCCGACATCGGAGTACGAGCAGGTCGAAGGGCCGTCCTTCGAGATGTGGTATGGCTATGGCAGGGGGGACTTCGGCTACGGCGCCAGCGAGGTGTGGATCCCGGTAAAGAAGCGGTGACCTCAGCCCAAAAACCCCTGCACATCGTCCGCGTCCATTTCCGGGTGCAGGGCGATGGATACCGCGTAGCCGATGACGCGGGCCAGCGTTTCCACCTGTGTGTCGATTTCTTTCGGCGTCACCATCAGCCCGCCGGAGAACTTGGCAATCTCGCTCCAGTCCGGCTCCGGCTGGCCCGCCTGTTCGGTCAGGTCGGCCATCAGCGTCACCGCGTCCACAACCGTCGGCACACCGATCGATATGACCGGCACGCCCAGCGTCTTTTGGTTCAGGGCCGCCCGCGCGTTGCCCACGCCGGAGCCGGGGACGATGCCGCTGTCGGCGATCTGCACCGTTGAGCAGAGGCGGGAGAGACGGCGGGAGGTCAGCGCGTCGATGATGATGGCCGCGCCGGGGCGCACATGCTGTATCGCGCCCTGAATCAGCTCGGCGCTCTCCATGCCGGTCGTGCCCAGCACGCCCGGCGAGATGGCGGCGACGGGGCGCATATGCCCAAATTCCTCCGGCATTTTATCCACAAGGTGCCGCGTCACGACGCTGTTCTGCATGGCCAGCGGGCCGATCGCGTCCGGCGTGATGTCGCGGTTGCCCAGGCCCGCCAGCAGGACGCCGTACATTCCTCCGACCGGCAGCAGCGGGGACAGCTCGTCGGCGATGGCCCGCACCGTACGCTTAAAGGCGTCCTCCTCGTGGCGCATCAGCCCCTGTGTCTCGACCGTGATATACGTCCCGACGGGCTTGCCCATCGCCTGCTCGCCCGCCTCGCTGAGGATCTCCACCCGCGTGACCGGGCAGCCGTGGCGTTTGTATTCCCTGGCAATCACGCCGTCGATCTCGGTTATCGCTTCGGCGCTCTCCTGGAGCAGTTCCCGCGCCTCCAGCGCGAGGTCTGTGCGTTTGGATATAGCCATGCCGATTCCCCCATAATACAAAAATAGGACACTTTATCGTGTCCTATTTTGATGGGTTCATACTATTGCTTATGCTTATCGACAAAGTCCAAGGGATTCTTTGGCACACCGTTGACCTGTACCTCAAAATGGAGATGGTTCCCTGTAGAGCGGCCTGTGCTGCCGATATTGGCGATGTGCTCGCCCTGCCCCACTTTGTCACCTTCCTTGACATGCAGCTTGGAGCAATGCCCGTAGACCGTCTTATACCCGTTATGGTGGTCTATGATAATGCTCAAACCGTATCCCGGTCTGGTTCCGGCAAAGATTACTGTGCCGCCGTCAGAAGAAAGAATGGGGTCGCCGCGCGGGCCGCGGAAATCGACGCCGTAGTGCATTTCGCGCTTGCCGTACAGTGTGCGCATACCGAAACGGGAGGTAATTTGCCCGTTATGGGGGCGGATGAAAGTCCCGGTGGAGTCACGCGTACGCGTCCCGACGGCGACGACCTCGGTGACCGGCTCTATGACGGGGATGCTGCCGGTGACGTCAACTTCGGGCGCGCGTCCGTCAATGGAGGTCAGCGTCATCATGACCAGAGCTTCGCCATCCACGCCGTGCTGCAAGATCTTGGTTTCCCCGAGCCAAAGGGTGGGGTCGTCTACATACTCAATATCATAGGGGACGGTCCGCATCTCCGAATCCTGTTCATCCACCTGCACGGACAGAAGGGGCTTCCCGGCGCGCTCCGGGCGCGTCAGCGTATACAGCATTTCGTCCGGGGTGCGGAGCAGCGAAACCGGGGCCAGCTGGCTTTGGATGGAAACATCTTGGACAAAAGAGACCTGCCCGTCCGAGGAGTATCTGCTCAGGTATTCCCTCAAAACGGCATGGATATCGGAAGGAGACCACGAAGCCCCCACCGGCTGGCCGTCTATAAGCAGAACGCTCAGACGGTCGATGTCGGGGATGCTGCTCAGCAGCCCCGCTTCCACGCCTTCGCTGTCGTAAATCTTATTCTTGTTGACGATGGAAAACTGGTAGACGATGTCGGGGGAGATCGTAAAGGGGCGTCCTAAAATGTCCCCCGCGCGGAGGGAAACGGCGGAGAGGGATTCCTCTACGACGCTCTGACTGCTGACATAGCCGATGCTTTCCCCGTCGAGGATGACCTCTAGGCCGACCCTATAGATAGAGGCGGCAAAAATCAAAACGCCGGCGGCCACAAAAGCCAGCGCTGTGTTGACGCGGGCATGGCTGTGTTTTCTACGGACCGCCGTTTCGGACCTTTCCAAGACGAAACTCTCGCCGCGGCTTGCGTGGCGCAGACGGGCGGCGCACCCGGCCGAAATATAGACGAGCGCGGTGGCGGCGGCCCGAAGGGGGACCGCTGTCCATGAAAGGGCGGATAAAAGCCCGGAAGCGCCTTTAGACAAGCGGGTTGCAAAACGCTCCCGCCCGGCGCGGCGGCAGGCGAGCCTGTACCGGCGGGCCGTCAGGCGCGAGGCCTCGCGGCAAATGGTGTCCAAGGATAACCCCGTATGGGCGTACGGTCTTGCCGGTACGCGCCCCAATACGGTTTGAGCCATGTTTCGGTCGCTCCTTTTTGTTGATGGTTACAAAACGGTTACAATCTATTACATCATACTCTTATTTTGTCTGTTCGTCAATAGGGTTTTTCCATTTTGTCCAATAAATCATAGGAATTGCAAAAAAATGCGCAGAATGCACAAAAACTCCCTGTGTACCACTCAATATGTGGTGGCATTCAAGTAATGCGGACGCGATATGTCGTCTGGGGTTTGTTTCCTTTCTCTATACGCTATCTTTTGTTCATAAAATAACCCTTTCAAAAAAGGGCGGGATGGTTTATAATGTTGGATAATGCAAATGGAAAGGGAGGGAGCCTATGGACGAGCCTTTATATAAACGGGTGCTAATCAAAATCAGCGGGGAAGCCATCGCGGGCGATGGGAGCGAGGTTTTGGATTTCCAGGTGATCGGCCGTATCTGCGACGTGATTAAACGCTGCCTTGACGCGGGCGTCCAGATCGGGATTGTGACCGGAGGGGGGAACATCTGGCGCGGAGCCAAAGACGGCGCCGACAAGATGGACCGCTCGCGGGCCGACCATATGGGGATGCTGGCTACCGCCATCAACGGCTTGGCTTTGGCCGACGCGCTGGAATCGCGGGATGTGGAAGTCCGGGTGCAGACCGCCATCGAAATGCGGGCCTTCGCAGAACCGTATACACGCCTGCGCGCCATATCGCATCTTGCCAGAGGGCGTGTGGTCATCTTCGGCTGCGGGACGGGCAATCCGTTTTTCTCGACCGATACAGCCGCCGTCTTGCGCGGCGCGGAGATTGACGCGGATATCGTCCTGCTCGCGAAAAATGTGGACGGCGTCTATGACGACGACCCCAGAAAAAACCCCAACGCCCACAAATACGAGGAAATGACCCCCAGCGACTTCCTCCGCGACAACCTGGCGGCAATGGATGCCGCCGCCGCGAGCCTGTCCCGCGACAACAATATCCCCGTGCTGCTGTTTGCCCTGAGCGACCCGGAGAATATCTACAGGGCGGTCATGGGCGAACGGGTAGGGACACTGGTCAGATAACAGTGAACAACGGTCCGTTGTTCGTTTGATAAGAAAGGAAGGTCATCATGGACAGCTATCCCGAAATTGAGGGTAAAATCGCGAAAACGCAGGAGCATTTGGTCCAGAGCTACGCGACGATCCGCGCGGGGCGCGCCAGCGCCGCCGTGCTCGACCGCATCTCGGTGGATTATTACGGGACCCCCACGCCGGTCGGTCAAATCGCGTCGGTCTCCACGCCCGAGCCGCGCATACTGGTCATACAGCCGTGGGACGCGTCGGCGCTCAAGGGTATCGAAAAAGCCATCCAGGCGTCCGACCTCGGCATCAATCCGACCAACGACGGCAAGGTCATCCGCCTGGCTTTCCCGCAGCTCACCGAAGAGCGCCGGAAGGAGCTGACCAAGCTGGTGTATAAATATGGCGAGGAGGCCAAGGTGGCGGTGCGCAACATCCGCCGCGACGCTATCGACATGTATAAGAAGCAGCAAAAGAAGAGCGAGATTACCGAGGACGACCTGCGCATCATCGAACGCGACCTTCAGGAGCTGACCGATAAAGCCGTGAAGGACATCGACGCGCTTTCCATGAAAAAAGAAAAGGAATTGATGGAAGTTTGAAGCTGCCTGATACCTTGCCTACCCATATTGCCGTCATCATGGACGGCAACGGGCGCTGGGCGCGGCGGCGCGGCCTGCCCCGTAAGGCGGGGCACGCGGCGGGGTCGGAGAATTTCCGCTCGATCGCCACTTTTTGCCGCGACATCGGCATCCCATACCTCACCGTCTACGCCCTTTCTACCGAAAACAGGGCGTCGCGCCCGGCGGAAGAGGTGGAGGAGGTCTATGACTTGTTGCGCCGCTACATCGGCGAGTCGCTGGAGACTATGGAGCGCGACCGCGTAAAGCTGAAATTCTTGGGGTCTCTCGATTCGCTGCCGGAGGATGTGCGGGAGCTGATCGCGCGGGCCGAGGAAGTGTCGGCGCGGTATGAAGGGTGCCAATGCAACATATGCGTCAACTATGGGGGGCGTGACGAGATCGTGCGCGCGGCCTGCAAGCTGATGCGGCTCTCGTCGGGCACAATCACACAGGACGTCACCGAGGACATTTTTTCCCGCCACCTCGACACGGCGTTCCTCCCCGACCCCGACCTTTGCATCCGTACCGGCGGCGATTCGCGCCTGTCCAACTTTTTACCGTGGCAGCTCGCCTATGCCGAGCTGGTATTCACCAAGACTTTATGGCCGGATTTTTCTAAAAAGGAACTGGTTTCCATCATGAGGGATTTCTCCAAACGAAACCGAAGATACGGGGGGCTGTAGCGTTGCTCGTGCGGATCATCGTAGGCGTACTATTGCTGCCGCTTTTATTTATCGTGCTGTTTTTCGCTCCGGGCTGGGTATTGGCGGCGGCTATCTCCCTTATTTCCGCCCTGTCGGTTTGGGAACTGCTGGGCGGCGTGGGCCTTGCCCAAAAGCGGCTGATTGCGTATGCCGCCGTTTTCGCCGCGGCGGTGCCTGTGTATGTGTACATAGAATCGGCTTCTCTCCTTTATCAAGCTCTCCCGCTTGCGGGAATCGCGCTTTTCCTCATGCTGCTGTTCGCGGAAGCGGTAATCAACTACGGGAAGATTTCTTTTGCGCAGATAGGAATGGTATTCTCTTCCGCTTTCTGCATCCCGTTTTTTCTATCCTCACTGATTCGTATCATGGCTCATGATGCTGGTGAATATCTCATTATGATACCGTTTATCGCCGCGTTTCTGGGGGATACCTGCGCTATGTTTTCCGGGCTGCTGTGGGGCAAGAAAAAACTCACTCCGGTCAGCCCCAACAAGACGGTCGCGGGCGCGGCCGGCGGGCTTGCCGGGGTCGTGCTGGGCATGGCTGCGTACTATGGCATTATTGTGGCATTTTTTGACAGACCCTACAGCATGGGTTCTATGGTTTTCATCTGCCTGGTCTGCGGGCTGCCGGGAGCGATCGCCGCCCAGCTCGGCGATCTGTCAATGAGCCTTATCAAGCGTGAGTTTGAAATCAAAGATTTTGGCAAAATCTTTCCCGGGCACGGCGGCGTGCTCGACCGGTTTGACAGTCTGCTGTTCGCCGCGCCGGTGATTGAGGTTTTGCTCGTTTTGCTGCCCGCGATAGAGGTACTGATATGACACTCTCCCTGCTCGGCTCCACCGGTTCGATCGGACGGCAGACACTAGAGGTCATGGAGCCACTCGGGATGCGTCCGGTGGTTCTCGCGGCGGGGCGTAACGCCGCGCTGCTGGAGGAACAGGCGCGGCGGTTTTTACCGGAACTGGCCTGCGTCGCGGACGAAGACGCGGGGCGGTCGCTGAAAGCGGCGCTGGCCGACACATCGGTCACGGTGCGGTACGGCGCGGAGAGCATCCTTGAAGCGGCGGCGTATCTAGGCGCGGACACCGTACTCAACGCCCTGCCGGGGGTCGGCGGGCTGCGCCCCACCCTCGCGGCGCTGCGGGCGGGCAAACGTCTGCTGCTGGCCAATAAAGAGAGCCTTGTCTGCGGCGGCAAGCTGGTAACAAATGCCACCGAACGGGGCATCATACCGGTGGACTCGGAACACAGCGCGATTTTTCAGTGCATAGAGCGCAATGCCCCAGACACAGCTCCGGCCCGCATTCTATTGACCGCCTCCGGCGGCGCGTTCCGAGGCTTTACACGCGAACAGTTGAGCGCGGTTACGCCGGATATGGCGCTGGCGCACCCCACTTGGACAATGGGGGCAAAGGTCACGGTCGATTCGGCGGCGCTGCTCAACAAAGGGCTGGAGGTCATCGAAGCGATGCACCTGTTTGGCCTGCCCGCGGAAAAGATTGACGTAATCCTCCATCCCGAGAGTATCATTCACTCGATGGTGGAATATACTGATGGCGCGGTACTGGCGCAGCTTGCCCCGCCCGACATGCGCCTGCCCATCCAATACGCGCTGACCTATCCCAAACGGCGGCCCTGCCCAGCGGCAAAGCTCGACTTCACCGCCCTCGGCGCGCTGACGTTTGCCCCGCCCGACAGGCAGGTGTTCCGCTGCCTCGCCCTTGCCGAACGCGCCGCCAGAGCGGGCGGCAATATGGGCGCCGTGCTTTGCGGCGCGGGGGAGAATGCCGTGGAAGCCTTTTTACGCGGCGAATGCGGTTTTTTAGACATCCCCGAACGGATCGAACGGGCGCTGGACAGCGCGCCGTATATCGAAAATCCCACCGTGGACGACATATTGCAAACGGTGGAGAATTGTAGGTGGTAACTTGTCAGGCGTCATTTCGGCTATCATCATCCTCCTGATCCTCGGCGTACTGATCACGGTTCATGAGCTGGGGCACTATCTCGCGGCGCGGTTGTGCGGCGTCCGCGTGCGTGAGTTTGCCATCGGCATGGGGCCGGCGTTCTTTAAGCGGCAGAAAACAGACGAAAACGGCGAACCTACAGGGACAAAATTCTCTCTTCGCGTCTTTCCGGTCGGCGGGTTTTGCGATATGGGCGAGGATGAGGAGAGCGATGACCCGTCGCATTTTCGCAACAAGAAAAACTGGCAAAAAGTCTTCGTGCTGATTTCCGGCTCGGTGATGAATTTTCTGATGGGCTTTCTCTTTTTCCTCATCCTTTATCTTTCGGTCAACTACATCGCCATGCCCGACGTGATAAATGTGGAGCCGGAGTTTCCCTACGCGGACCAGATCCAAGTAGGCGACCGCTTCTATTCGATCAACGGGCACCGCATTTACAGCTATATGGACTTCAGGCTGTTCCTCGACCGAGATACGGAGAAGCCGTATACCTTTGTACTGGAGCGCAACGGCGAGAGATTCACCGTGGAGGGCGCGACAAGACAGGTGGACGGAGGGACGAGGTTTGGCTTTTCCGTTCTCGATTATGAGGAACTGACGCCCTCGCGGTCGCTTTGGCACGCGGCCACATCCTCCGTCAGCTTTGTGCGGATGGTGTGGATCACGCTGGGCGACCTCATCTTCGGCAAGGCCGGAGCGGGCGATCTGATGGGGCCGGTCGGCATGGGCGGCGTTGTAAACGACATCATCAGCGAGGAGAACGCTGATGCTGGCGATATAGCGCTGACGCTGCTGCAATTGGCCGGGCTGGTGGCGGTCAACCTTGCCGTGGTCAACATGCTGCCCATCCCCGCGCTGGACGGGGGGCGCATCCTCTTCCTGTTTATCTCGGCGTTCCTGATGCTGGTGCGCAAAAAGCCCCTTAACAGTAAGATTGAGGGCTATATCCATGGTGTTACGATGATTCTGCTGTTCGCGCTGATGATATTGATTTTCTATAACGACATCATGCGGCTGATCGGCTTATGACGCGCCAAATCAACGTCGGCGGCGTCCTGGTCGGCGGGGGCGCGCCGGTGACGGTGCAGTCGATGTGCGACACCGATACGCGGGATGTTGCCGCCACACTATCGCAGATAAGAGGCCTACACGCCGCCGGGTGCGAGATCGTACGCGTTGCCGTTCCCGACACGGTCGCGGCGGATGCGCTGCGGGAGATTGTCGGCGGCAGCCCTGTCCCCGTTGTGGCGGACATTCATTTTGACTACAAACTTGCCGTCCGTGCCGTTGAAAACGGCGTCGCCAAGGTGCGCGTCAACCCCGGCAATATCGGCTCCCGGGAGAAGGTACGCGAGATTGTAAAGGCCTGTGCCGAGCGGAAAGTGCCGATACGCGTCGGCGTCAACGGCGGCTCGGTCAAGCGGGAGCTGATCGAAAGGCACGGCCTGTGGGAAGCTATGCTGCTGTCGGGTTTGGAACAGACAGAGATACTGGAGGATATGGGATTTACGGACATTTGCCTGTCGTTCAAGGCTTCAAATGTTTCAGACACCGTCGCGGTCAACCGCATGGCGGCGGAGCGGTGCGGCATACCTCTGCATTTGGGCGTGACCGAGGCGGGGACGAGCTATAACGGGATTATTAAATCATCCGCCGGGATCGGCGCGCTGCTGCTGGACGGCATCGGCGATACCATCCGCGTATCGCTGGCCGCGCCGCCGGCCGAGGAAGTGCGCGCCGCCATCGCGTTGCTCAAAGCCGTCGGACTGCGCAAAGGCGGGGTGGAGGTTGTCGCCTGTCCCACCTGTGCCCGGCGCGGGTTTGATGTGGCCGCGATTGCCCGGGAAGCGGAGGCGCGGCTGTCGGACATTCAAGCGCCGCTAAAAGTAGCCGTGATGGGCTGCGTGGTCAACGGCCCGGGCGAGGCGCGGGACGCGGACATCGGCGTGGCGGGCGGCGGCGGACAAGCCGTGCTGTTTTGCAAGGGCGAGGCCGTGAGGAAGGTTGCGGAGGCGGAAATATTAGACGTACTGGTTGCGGAGGCGCGGAAGCTGGTCGGAAACGGCTTATAGAGAAAGGGGTCACGGGCGTGAGGGTATCGGACATAAAGCAAAGGCTTTGCAAGCGGGATATTTGGCGTGTGGGGTGATCCCCGCCAACAGCTTCGAGGAGTATACGTGGCAGTTGGATAAACGCGTCGGCTCGTTCCCCGAATCAAAAGAGCTGTATGAACAGCTGTATGCCATGGCCCGGCAGCCGGAAAACGCAAAATCCATCATCGTATGCACGCAACGGTACAATATCTACAAAATACCGGATGATCTGGGCGCTTTGTTCGGAAAAATGTATTTGTTTGAGCCGCGGGGGCCTTACTCTCAAGACCACCCTTCAAGGGTCGCGTTTGAGGCGTATTTGAAAACCCTGGGGCTCAACCTGTTGCCATGCTACATTCCCAATAGATTGGCCGCGGCGAAAGCGGGGTTGGGGAAATTCGGGCGCAATAATTTTATTTATGATTCGCGGCACGGCTCTTATGTTTGGATTGACGCGTGGGTGGTGGACAGAGAGCTTGTGTACGACGCTATAGAGGAGGAACTTTCCCTGCCCGCCTGCAATGATGGCTGTAACAAGTGCGTCGAAGCCTGCCCCACGAAAGCCATGACGGGCGAATTCTCCATGGACAGGGGCAGATGCGTCGCCCATTTGGGATGGAACGCAAAGGACCTTCCCGACGAAGAGACCCGCGCGCAAATGGGATTATGGATGTATGGGTGCGACGCGTGTCAGGACGCATGCCCTCTGAATCAGGATAAGTTCACGGCAACGGACGATTTGCCTCTACTCGCGGAATATGAAAAATATCTGACGCTTGAGCGGCTGCTGGAGATGGACGAGGATACATACATAGAGCACATCCAGCCACGATTTTGGTTTATCGGAAAGGATGGGTTGTGGCTGTGGAAGTGCAACGCGCTTCGCAGCATGATCAACTCAGGCGAATCAAAATATCACGGCCTTATTAAGCAATTCTGCGGACACGAGGATTCATGGGTGAGGGAAATGGCGCAATGGGGCTGCCGTATGCTTGGGCTTTCAGTATAAGAGCCCTCAGGGAGGTGCGGACATCATGGACAAATATGACTTTCTACTGGCTAGTGAAAATGACATTCCTGAAATTATAGGCATATACCACAGCTTGATCGGCACTCCGGGTTGTACATGGAATGAGTATTATCCGACGGAAGAGATCGCGAGGTCTGACATAGAGAGCGGATCGCTGTACATCCTCAAGGAGGGGGCCGCGATCGTGGCCGTCGCGGCGGCTGGCCCGTTTGACGAATTGGGGTCTTTGCGGTGGTCGCCGCAAAATCCCTGCGAACTGGCGAGGATCGGGGTCGTCCCAGCGCTGCACAGACAGGGCATAGGGACGATGCTCCTCAGAAAAGTCATGGAAGCAGTCAAAAAAAGAGGCTTTGACGGAATCATCATGCTGGTCAGCAAGTCCAGCCCGGCGGCTTTGGCGCTGTACGACAGAAACGGTTTTGAGAGATGCGGGGATGCTTTTATGTTTGGGTTTGATTTTTATTGCTATCAGATGCAATTCGCCCCTGCGGCGAAGGGGCAATCGCGTTGAAGGAAGGCAAAAAATTTTCCGAGGTTTTCCCCTCTTGCCTGCCAAGCGGGGAGTTTGACCCTGCGGTAAAATCACTGCGGGTCAAGCGCGAGGAAAACAGCCTGACGGTGGCGCTGGAAAGCGCGCCGCCGTCGCCGCGATGGGCGGAGGACGCCGGGCGGCAAATACGGGAGAGGATGGGGCTATCGGACGCAACGATTTTGTTCCTGCCTCCCTCTAAGAGGGAGGTGGCGCAAAACGCCGGAGGGAGAACTCCCTCAGCCAGCTCCGCCGATAGCTCCCTCAAGGAGGGAGCCAAGCGCACCGTCCTGTTCGGCAAGCCCTCCCGCATGACGGTCATGGACATGGACGCCTTGCCGAAGGAGAAAGCCAAGGCCTGCGTGCGCGGGCGCGTGTTCGCGCTCGGGGAGACCCGCGAGCGCCGGATGCGGCTGCAAAACGGTTGGCGCGAGGCCGTCGCCATCGAGTTTTATGTCACCGACGGTTCCGGCTCCGCCTGTGTGCGGTGCGTTTTTGAAAAGGGCAAAGCGCCGCCGGGCTTGGAAAAGCGAATCAAGGACATTTGCAAGGCTAAGGGGCATGTCACCGTTTTCGGCGAGATGGAATCCTATACGGTGATGGAAAAAGAGGAATGGTACATCGCGGCGTCCTGCGCCGAACAAGCGGAAGCCCCTGTGCGGGACGACAAGGCGGAGCAAAAACGCGTGGAATTGCATTTGCATACGCAAATGAGCGAAAAAGACGCCGTCACCAACGTCACCGAAGCGGTTGCGATGGCGGCGCGTTGGGGACACCCCGCCATCGCTGTGACCGACCACGGCGTATGCCACTCCTTCCCGGAGGCGATGGCCGCCGGGAAAAAGCATGGAATCAAGGTGCTTTATGGCTGCGAGGGTTACCTTACCCTGCCGGACGGCAAAGACCGGGCGCACCATATCCTCCTGATTGCCCGTACCCAAACCGGCCTGCATAACCTTTACCGGCTGATTTCAATCGCCCACCTGCACCACATCAAGCGCCGCCCGCTGCTTACGCGGAACCTCCTTGAAGAGCACCGTGAAGGGCTCATCATCGGCGCGGCCTGCGAGCGGGGGGAGGTTTTTTGCGCCGTCCGGGAAGGGCTTCCCTGGGATGAGGCGATAAAGATCGCCTCCTTTTATGATTTTTTGGAGATCCAGCCTCTCTGCAACAACCGCTTTCTGGTCCGCGACGGGCACGCCAAGGACGACGAGCAGCTGCGGGAGTGGAACCACGCCGTCGCTCGGCTGGGCAAAGAGCTGGGCAAGCCCGTCTGCGCCACCGGCGACGTGCATTTCCTCGACCCGGAGGACGAAGTCTACCGCGACATTCTGCTTGCCAACATGAACATGCAGGGGAGCGACCCGTTGCCGCTATACTTCAAGACGACGGACGAAATGCTGGAGGAATTTTCCTATCTCGGCGAGGAAATGGCCTATGAAGTTGTTGTCGCCGGGCCGCAGGCTGTGGCGGAGTCGGTTGGGGATGTGCGGCCTGTCCGCGAGGGCGAGTTTTTCCCCCGTCTGGAAGGGAGCGCCGACGAGCTGCGCGAAATGGCGTACAGCCGCGCCCGCGCCATGTATGGCGACGAGCTGCCGCCGCTGATAGAAGAGCGGTTGGAAAAAGAGCTGAGCTCTATCATCCGTAAGGGTTACGATATAATTTATACTATCTCGCAAAAGCTGGTGCAACGGAGCATGGAAAACGGCTATTTGGTCGGCTCGCGCGGCTCGGTCGGCGCCAGCATCGCCGCGTTCTTTGCGGGCATCACAGAAGTCAACGCCCTGCCGCCGCATTACAGATGCCCGGAGTGCCGTTACAGCGAGTTTCCAGACGCGTCCGGTTGCTACTGCGGCGCCGATTTACCGGATAAAGACTGCCCCGGTTGCAAAACCACTCTCGAAAAAGACGGCTTTGACATCCCGTTTGCCACCTTTTTAGGCTTTGACGCTGATAAAAAGCCCGATATAGACCTCAATTTCTCCTCCGACTACCACGAACGCGCCGGGGCGCATGTTATAGAGCTGTTCGGCGCGGACAAGGTTTTCCGGGCCGGGACGATCACCACCATCGGCGGGAAAAACGCGCTGGGGTATACGCTCAAGTATCTTGAAAAAAATGGCATGGACGTCCCCGGCGCGGAACTGAAACGCCTGGCGAAGGGCTGCGAAGGGGTCAAGCTGACGACGGGGCAGCACCCCGGCGGCATGATCATCGTCCCGCAAGACCGCGAGATTTACGATTTCTGCCCGATCCACCGCGCCGCCAACAAAAAAGACGGCAAGGTATGCACCCATTTCGACTACCACGCCATCGAGGAAAATCTGTTAAAGCTCGATATCCTCGGCCATGACTGTCCGACATTCATCCGCCGCTTCGAGCAACTGACCGGCATTGACGCGCTCTCGATACCCTTAAACGAGCCGGTCACGCTGAGCCTTTTCTCCTCCTCAAAAGCGCTGGGCTTTGAAAATGACGACCTGCTCGGCCCGGTCGGCACCGTCGGCATCCCCGAGTACGGCACCCGTTTTGTGCGCGGGATGCTGCAAAAGACCAAGCCCTCCACCTTCGACGAGCTGATACGCATCTCCGGCCTGTCGCACGGAACCGACGTGTGGCGCGGCAATGCCGAAAAGCTGATTGACGACGGCAAAGCCACATTGGAGGAAGTCATCTGCGCCCGGGAAGACTTGATGCTTTACCTCATATCCAAAGGCATGCCCGGCAAGCAGAGTTTTGCCATCACTGAAAGCGTCCGCAAGGGCAGGGGGCTGACGCCCGAATGGGAAGCCGCCATGCGCTCCGCCGGAGTGCCGGACTGGTACATAGGGTCGAGCAAAGCCATCAAATACCTTTTCACCAAAGCCCACGCCGCCGCCTACGCCATGATGAGCGCCCGTATCGCGTGGTTTAAGGCGCATAAGCCGGAGGCGTTTTATGCCGTGTATTTCACCCTGAAAATTGATGATTTCAACTATGAGCTGTGCTCGAAAGACGCGCAGTCGGTCAAGCTCGCCGTCAAAAGAATCGAGCAGGACAAGGACGCGTCAAAATCCGACCAGGACAAAGCCGTCGTTTTAGAAGCCGTCTACGAGATGCTGCGCCGCGGCATCACCTTTGAGCCGTTGGACATCCATACATCCGCCGCCCGGGAGTTTACGCCGGCGGGGCCGGGGCGCATCTCCGCGCCGTTGATGGCCGTGTCGGGGTTGGGCAACGAGGCGGCGCGGAGCATTGTCAAGCAGCGGAACAAAGGCGGCCCCTTCCTCGCCGAAGACAATCTCCTATCCCGCTGCGGCCCCGTGACCAAGGCGCACGTGGAGTCGCTGCGCACCGCCGGGGCGCTGGGCGGGATGCCGGAGACGGCGCAGATTACATTGTTTGGGTGACGCATCCGTACAGACGGGGGTCAATTTGACGATTACGAAAAAATCATAAAAATTATGGAACAAAGCCCTATCTTTGGCGTCTAAGAAAAGGATAGGGCTTTTTGCGTTAAGGAAATGTTAAGATTTTGTTTCCGTTTTGTTATTGCCCTGTCCGACAAAATGGGGTATAATACCTGATATGGGATTATGACGCCAATCTGCCACAATAGAAAGGGAGACGCGTATGGACAACTCGACATATACCGTGCCGCAGGAAAACCCGCAAACGGAAGGGGCCATACAGCAGCCGCAAAGCCCGCCGGCCCCGCCGGCAAAGCGCCGGCGCCCGGGGCGGCGTAAGAAGATCATCAAAAACATCATCGCGGCCGTCATCACGCTGGGGGTCATCGGCGTCTTGGTCTGGTTTACATACAGCGTGTTCTACAGCGAGCCGGAGGAATACTATCTCACAGGTGCGATCGAGGTTTGGCCGGAGATCAAGAACGAGGTGACGGGCTGGGGCTGGCTCCGCCCCGCGGAAAGCAAAACGGTCAGCATCACGCAGCAGGGCAACGTGCTGGAGTGCTATGCCTTTCAGGGGATGATGGTTAACGAGGGCGACGTGCTGGCTGTCATCGACTCTTCGGTCATAGACAAAGCCATCGAAGGCTATAACAAGGACATCGGGGAGCAGGAGAAGGAAATCGACAGACTTCAAATCCAGATCGACAAGACTAACGAGCAGATTCAAGAGGTCAATGCCGATCAAATCGCCATGAGCAGGGCCGCGCGGCTGAACGCGCCCTTCGCGGGGCGCGCCGTCGATGTGCCGAAGCTGACCATCGGGGAGCAGATTAAAAAAGGCACGCCGCTCGGACGCCTGATTGACGATTCGAAGATGACGCTGACCCTTTACTTTTCCTACGGATACGAAAACGATATTTACATAGGCCAGAGCGCCGAGGTGTCGATCCCTGGAGCCATGGCCACGGTCAGCGGGCGGGTCTCCAATATTGAAAAGATACGCCGCATAGGGGCGGACGGATCGGTCAGCTTTGAAGTCGAGGTCACGATGAACAACCCCGGCTCCCTTGTCTCCGGTATGGTGGCCACCGCGTCGATGCGGACGGCTAGCAATGAGATTATCCTGCCGGCGGAGCCTAGCGAGCCTTACAAGCTGGACTCCTTCCGCGAAATCGTACTTACGGCGGAGTCGGAGGGGCCGCTCAAGGAGTTCAACCTCCGCGACCACTATACAGTCAACGAGGGCGACCTGCTGATGCTGCTGGAGTTCATCCCCGACACCTCTAAAGTGGACGGATATATGCAGGCCATTGAAGGGTACCGCGAAGGCATCGAGAAAGCGGAAACGAATATCAGCGACATTCTTGAAAAAATCGACCTTGAACTGGAGAGGATAGACTCTCTCACAATCCGTGCGCCGATCTCCGGCACCATTACCTTCACCAACCTCGAATGGGGCATGAAAATTACCGAAACAGCAGCCGGCACCGTCAACATTGCCCAATTGGGGACGCTGACGATGGAAGCGGGGATCAGCCAAAGCGAGATCCATATATTCTCTGTGGGAATGGACGTCGATGTGCAGGTCTGGACACAGTACGGCGAGACCTGGATCAAGGGCTCTATTACCCATATCGACACCAGCGCCAAGCAGGAAAACCAGTGGGCGCAGTACCCTGTGATCATCGCGGTGGACAACACGACAGGCATGTTGATGGACGGCTCCTCAGCCAACTTCTCCGCCAGGCTGGCTTACTCTGAAAACGCAATCGTCGTCCCCATCCAGGCGGTTAAGAATATCGGCAGGGGCGAACATGTCTTTTTGAAACCCAAAGACGGCAAAGCGCCGGAAAGCGCGGTTGATGTGGGCGATGAAGTCCCGCCAGGGTTTTACGCCATTCCGGTCAAGACCGGCATCACCAACGGCCGGTATATAGAGATTACCGAGGGCCTTCTGCATGAATGGGAAGGCTGGGAGGTCTTTACCCAGAAGACCGACATCGCGCCCTCTCCATCCCCCAGTTCTCATTATGAGGGAGAGAACGACGACCCTAACTACATAGAAGGCTATGACGACGGCTACGGCACCGGCTATGATGAAGGGCTTGAAGCCGGGAGGGCCGAAGCAAGCGGCGGCGGAGAGGACTTTTGGCCGGGCGACGGCAGTGAAGTTTTCTGGCCGGAAGGCGGCAGAGAGGATGTATGGCCGGACGATGGAGGGTTTGTTGAGGACGGCTATTTCGACGAGGACGGCAATTGGGTCCCCTTCCTGCCTGATGGCGGAGGTATAGACGGCTGGGACGGCGAGAACATAGACGATGGCGGCGAAGCCGTCTTGCCTGAAGATGGCGAGGCTGTCCTTCCCGATGATGGAGGCATGACCATCCTGCCAGGAGACGGCATGGCTGTCCAGCCCGGCGGCGGCGGCGAGATCATCGTCAGGCCGGTACCCGTGCCATGAAGAACACGCTGATCGACATCCGCAATGTGTATAAAATCTATAACGAGAGCTTTGAAAACGAGGTGCGCGCGCTCGACGGCGTTAGCCTGCGCGTGGCGCACGGCGAGTATGTGGCGGTCGTGGGGGCCTCCGGCTCCGGCAAGTCCACGCTGATGAACATATTGGGCTGCCTTGACGCCCCGACATACGGGGAATATTACCTCGACGGCGAGCAGGTCAGCGAGTTCACCGACGCCAAGCTGGCGCGGATCCGCAACCGGCAGATCGGCTTTATCTTTCAGGGCTTCAACCTGCTGGGCGGTTTGACGGCGCTGGAGAATGTAGAGCTGCCGCTGGTCTATCAGGGGGTCCACGGCTCCAAACGCCACCAGATGGCGATGGAGGCGCTGGACCGCGTGGGCTTGTTTGACCGCATGGAACATAGGCCCAACCAGTTGTCCGGCGGGCAGCAGCAGCGCGTGGCGATTGCCCGGGCGCTGGCGACCGAACCGAATATCATCCTCGCCGACGAACCGACCGGCAACCTCGACTCCCGCACCGGTGAGCATGTCATCCAAATCCTTGACAAACTCAACAAGGACGGCACGACCATCGTGCTGATTACGCACGACCCCGCGATCGCGCAGGTGGCGAAGCGGGCCGTGCGCATCTTAGACGGGCGGATTGTGGAGGACAGCGCCGCGAAGGGAGGGGCGGCTTCATGAGATTTTGGCAGTCTGTTCGCATGGCGTTCCAGACGCTGCTTGCCAAAAAGGTCCGTTCCATCCTCACCATGCTGGGCACCGTCATCGGCGTCACGGCGGTCATCGCGCTGGTCAGCGTCACGGCGGCGCAGAACGAGGCCAATCGCAATGTATGGATGACCCTGAGCAAAAACCTTGTTACCGTGAATTTTAACAGTTATGAATGGCAGGGCGGGCGGCCCAACTCCGAAATCGCGCGCGAGCTTTCGCAATATCTCAATGAAGACCTCAGGAGTTTGGCGTCCGGTTTAACGCCCTCCGCCCAGATGTGGAACCAGATAACCTGGCAGGGGAAAACCCTTGACCTCAACAATTTTTATTTCGGCTCCGAACAGTTTTCCCTCGTGAATCAATATGATATTGAATCGGGCCGGGACCTCAGCTATATGGACATCCAACGCAATACAAGGGTAGCGGTCATCGGCTCTCTGCTGCGAGACACGATGTTTAACTATAAAGACCCTATCGGGGAGACGATCTACGTCAAAAACGAGCCGTACACCATCGTAGGCGTTTACCGCGCGACGGAGAAAAAGCCGGACTACTATTCCGACGAGGAGTTCCAGCGCTGGGGCAGGGATAATATGATCGTTCTCCCTTACACACAGGCGCGGACATTAAACCCCGGCATGGAAATGAACAATTACATGATCAAAGGCAACGATACCGAGGCGTGTCTTTTGCTGGTCGAACTGATTACCGATTTCTTAGGGACGATGATAACAAGATTCGACTGGAACAGCTGGGACTGGAGTTCCGGCAGGAACCCCGATACAAGCGGCACCAACGGCGATTTCTGGGTTTATACCGCCACCGAGTATATCGAGGAGCAGGAGCAGGCGGAGCAGTCGCAGGCCAACACGATGGTGATGATTGCCGCCATATCGCTCCTCGTCGGCGGCATCGGCATCATGAACATCATGCTGGTGACCGTGACCGAGCGCACCCGTGAGATCGGCGTCCGCAAGGCCATCGGCGCGCCCCGGCGCAACATCATCACGCAGTTCCTCATCGAAGCGGCGGTGCTGTCGGGGTCGGGCGGGGTGCTCGGCGTCGTCATCGGCTTCGCCGTAACGCTCTACTGGGGTAAGATACAGTTTAACATCATCGCGTCGCCCGATCTGGGCGTCACAGCGCTCGCGTTCGGCGTCTCGGTCGCGATGGGCATCGTCTTCGGCATCTATCCGGCCATCAAGGCGGCGTTTTTGCAGCCTGTGGATGCTTTGCGGACCGAATAAGGAGGGTTTATATGAAACGATTTGTCTGTCTTTTGCTCATACTCTGCCTGCTGCCGCCGATAGGCTTTCCGCAAACGGCGGCGGCCACAGGGGCGTTTACCGACATCCCCGACGGGGAGACCCGGCAGGCGGCGGAGCTTCTATACCAGCTCGGCATCGTCAGCGGTACCGGCGGCCCCAGCTATTCGCCGGACAGGCTGTTTGACCGCGCCACGCTGGCGGTTATCGCCACGCGGCTTTCCGGTATCTTTGAGGTCTCGGGCTACGGCGGCACGGTGCGTTTCCCCGATGTGCGCGCCAACCACTGGGCGCACCGCTGGATCAACGCCGCCACGTCGAATGGGCTTATGGTGGGCGGCACCGACGGGCGGTTCCACCCGGAGGACCCCATGCTGTACGGGCAGCTCGTCACCGTATTGATGAAGCTGCTGGGCTATAAGGATGAGGATGTGGGGCTAAACTGGCCGCACAGCTATATTGCCAAGGCCGAGGCGCTGGGAATCAGCAAGGGCATGTCGTTTACCGCCAACCACAGGCTGACGCGCGGCGAAGCCGCCCGGCTGATTCATAATTTCCTGTTTACCGAGTTCAAAGCGGGAGGCATTTACATCGAATCGCCCACGACCTTCGGCGCTAAAAAGGAAGACAATGTTCTCTTGCTCTTTGATGTGACCGACGGCAAGACCTTTATCAGATATACGGATTATGTCTACAACGGGGTTCTGGACGAGTCGTTGAAGTATCAATTTGCCAGTATTTTAGCCGATAAGAACGGCAAGCTGCTTTCCTTCGAGCTCGACGATTCTGTGACGCTCCGTCAGGTGTCCGTTAAAACCGCGAGGGAAACCCGGCTGGAGCTGACGGACGGGACGTTTATCCCCGTGCCGAACGCGACCCCTGTGTTTGAGTGGGACGGCGAGCGCAAGCGATATACCAGCACCGGCCAAGATGCGTATATTCCAGAGTTTTTAGAGGAAGAGAAGGTCAAACTGGCCATGCGCGACGGGGTGCTCCTCTTTATCCTGCGCGACAGCTACGAGCGGCAGACCGGCGCGCGGAATATTGCCACATTGTTGCGCTTGCAAACGATTGATGGGCAGCTCTGCGCCATTGATGTGGACGGGAAAAAGCGATACCCTGTCACAGGCGCGATTGATGCCGCGCAGGTCGGGCGCACCGGCGTCCTGATGATCGACCGCAATGAGAACGCCCTGAGCTTTACCCCTTCCAAGGACTATACATACCAGACCGTCACGGTCGGCAGCACGCAGCGCAATGGCTTTTTCGACGAAGACGGCATCTTCTTCCCTATTCCCGTCCCTGATAAGATGGAGGTATGGAGCAGGGAAGGGAAGGAGATATATGACGCCATTTGGCTTAACGGCATCCCTTCCGGCGAGACGCTGCTTTTAGCGCGAGATGCAGGGACACTGCAATACATCTACCGCACATTGTCTCGCGGCTCAGGCGACAGCTACCGGCTGGCCGTGCTGGAGAGGCAGCCCGCGAAAGGGCGCAACCCGCTGGTGGACACATTCGGCAAAGAGGCCGAGGGGGCAGATTTATACAAAAACGGGTTCCCCGCCGAGCTTGACATGCTGGAGAGATGGGACGTATTGATGTTTTACGAAGGCGCGGGTGTGGTGGAAGCGAGCAATATACGCATCTCCGGCCATCACAGCAAGCCGCGCCCCAATCCGGCGGCCCCTTCCACGCTTGAACTGATGGGGCGGGAGTTTGCGCTGCTGCCGGAAGCCACGGCAAGGATGAGCCAATACCCCGTCGGCCGCCGGTTTGTATTCCTGCTGACTCCCGATGGGAAGCGGATCGCCGATGTGCGCAGTACAGACGAGGTCGCCGACACGACGATTGGCTTGGCAGGGACGAATAGCGTTTTCATTGGCTCGACATCTTTGGAGATGCAAGGCAAGCCGTCTAGCCCCTATATGCCGGTGACAGGCCGGGTGGGGCGTGTCCAGGGGGCGGCGGACGGCACGATTTCCGTTACGCCCTATGAGATGGCAAGGGGCGGCAGGGGCACTCTCAATACCGGCACAAGAATGCTGGGATCGGTCCCTCTGGCGCCGTGGTGCGCCATCTATGAACAGGTGGGTCTCGACGGGCGCGCCGTGCGCTTGTCGCTCTCCGACATACCGGTAAGCCGTGTCCCCGCCAACAGCGTGCTCTACGCCGAAACCGGCCCGGCGGGATATATTACCGCCATCGTTCTCGACAATGTGGCCGGCGACGCGTATATTTACGGGTTTGCCGACAACCAGACACAATCTACCGGCGGATCCATGGGGGGTACGGTCAATCACACGGAAGTAGGCGTTTCCTCAAACGGAAACAAGCCTGCGGAATGGTTCCATGTTTCCGCCGACTTTGCGATTCCGCGCAAAGGGGCAATGATAGGGGTCGCGGTGGCCAATGCCCTCAACTTTGATGGCGGCGTTGTCGTTGATATGGTGACTTGCGTCAGGAATGAAAACTTGACACGGCTTGATTTTGACGGCAACAGGACTGTAAGAATAAGGGATGTTGATGTGCCGCTGGCTATAAAGACGGTGTTCATCCCAGCCACCGGAGAAACGATGCCGATTGCAGACGCGCTCGCCTATTGTAAAACATTTGAGGCCTACACCGACCCGTGGGGCTATAAAGTACGGTTTATAACCGGGCATTTTTAACGCTGTATCCCCGCCTTTTGGCGGGGATACCTGCTTTTGAAGAGATGGGGGATTATGATGAAAACTCGTGTATTGAGCATCGTTCTGCTGATTCTGTTCCTATCGTCCGCCTGTGCCGTCGCGGAACCGGGGGGCGAACCGGAGGATCTGCCGTCGCCGTCTGAGGAGGCTGTGCCTGAACAGCCGCCGGACGACGTTGAGCCGTCGCCTTCACCACAACCTGTTGTCGATGAAGCCCCGTTTGTTTGGACAGTCGCGCCGCAGTTTGCGTATGAAGAGGTTTCCTATTGCTATATATGCGACAGCTATTTTCACTTTACCGACGACGGCGGGTCTGTTCTGTCGTGGGAGACAGGCGGGATTGCTTCCGACGAATGGTGGCGGCACGCGCATGGACTTGTTGAAAACGGTTGGATACATGATTCGGAGCTAGATTTACTGGGATATTATGCAATCGGCGACACAGGCCCGACGCTGCGGCTCTACCCGATGTATGAGTATTATGAACGCTTCCCTCAGCTTCTATGGAGACTCTATCCTGTGCGCCGTATAGATTCGTCGAAAATTATCACAACCGCGGTGACGGAGGATTACTTTAACTATGATTTATCGGAGGCGTTCCACGATGACGGATACGCGGTTTTACATGAGAATACGTTTCTCTCAAAGTTCATCTATGATCAATACGACGAGCGGTTTTATGCCGCAGCTAATCATATCGCCGTGAGCAAAAACGGCCAATGGGGCGTACTTGACAAAACCGGAAAAACCATCATTCCCTTTGTCTTTGATCACATTGTTAGTATTGACAGCCGGACGGCGTTTGCAAAATACGAGGGACTGTATGGTATCCTCGATATTCCGGCTACGGTTTTAGCGGTAGGAAAGCCTGAATATATTGTCCTTGACAGATCGTGTTACCCCACCGACATGACGGAGTTGTGTTTGAACCGCCGGTACGGCTATCCTTCGGTTATGAAGCTCCCCGCCTCCTTTTTTGAGCAGTTGCGGTATATGACCGAGCTGACCTCTTTGGTTTTGGAGTCCACCGGTATCAGCGATGTCAGTATGCTGATGGGCCTAGAGAACCTAAAGCACCTGAATTTGCTGGGCAACCCCATCGACAACAGCCAGATCGCGGCGCTTCGGGCCGCGCTGCCGGATTGTGAGATCCTTTTTGAAATGGAACCGGCCTTCACCGATCAAAACGGATTTGTCTGGACGGTCTCGCCGCGGCATGACTACGACAGTGTCTATTATTGCTCTTGCGGGCAGTATTTCTACATGCTGCCGAATTACGAATGGTACTACCTGAGTCCGCTGACAGGTGATATTTTAGGTGTTACGGGTGATGGTCACTGTTATGATTCGGCTGTTTGGATATACGATCCGAAGCGGGATTTACTTGGATATTATATGAGCGGTACGAGCGGAGGGAATTTGCTACTTTATCCAACGGGAGAGTTTGCGTCCCGTTTCCCTGATCACATGCAGCGCTTCCAGCTCGTACGGTCAGCGGACTCAACAAAAATCACCATAAACGGCGATGCCGGCGCGGGAATGTTTTATTATGATGCAACGGAGGCGTTTACACACGATCAATACGCCATCGCCTTCAGCGGCGTTTTCCTTTCAGATTTCATTTATGAGATAGAAGAAATAGACCAGCGTATCACCCGCACAGTCAGTGCCGCCGGGTTTGACTACATTGCCGTATGTCAAGACGGCCGATGGGGCGTGCTTGACAAAACCGGAACCACCGTCATCCCCTTTGTCTTTGAGCATATCGTCGGCATTGACGGAACGACCGCGTTCGCTAAAATTGACGGGTTGTATGGCATCCTTGATATACCGGCGACAATTTTACAAAGCCGCCCTTGACTCTGCCGTTGGGGAAGCGAGTATACTGCTTTCAAACCAACATGGAGGAGGGCTCTTATGAGCGAGCTGGTCAAGATTCGGGACGTATCGGAAAGATACGACATATCCGCCCGCACACTGCGCTATTATGAGGACATGGGGCTGATTAGCAGCATCCGCAGCGACGACTACGCTTACAGGCTGTATGACGAAGCTGCCGTTAAAAAGCTGGAGCAGATTTTGATTCTGCGCAAGCTAAACATCAGCATCAAGGACATCCGGCGTATTTTCCACACCTCCGGTACGGAGGTCGTTTTGGAAGTGCTGGGCAGGAAGGTGTCCGACATCGACGGAGAGATTTCCCTGTTGAATGAGCTGAAGGAGATCGTTTTGGCGTTCATCCGCCAGATCGAGCGGGCCGACTTCTCCAACGCCTCGGATGTGAAGATGCTTTATGAAAACGCCAGGGAGATTGAAACCCGGCTCGTCAACGTTGATTACAACGGCAACCCGTCCAATGTCAACCGCCTGCTGGAAGTGACCGAAAAGCTGGCAAAAATGCCGGAGGTCAGGATTGTCCAGATCCATCCGTTTAAGGCATTCACCTCCGGGCAAGTAACCCCTGATGTGGTTTTCGGCGAGTTTCAAACGTGGCAAGAAACGCAGAACAACCGCACAATTCGCAATATGATTTACGGAGCGCAGGATTTTTTATGGTTTGAAGAAGATGGGACTTGCGAATGGATTTGGGCGGTGGAGGATTGGGTTATGGATAGTGATGTTAAGCCGTATAGCCTGATCGAGTTCGAAGGCGGGCTGTATGCCGCCGCCATGTCGATCGACGGCGACGACGCCAGCGGTTCATACGTGTATGAAAGGGTGAAGAAGTGGATTGAAGCGAGCAGCTTCGAGCTTGACGAACGCCCGCGGCATCGTACGATGTGTCACATGATAAACCCGACAAAGGAAATCAAGGAAGCGCTGGGGTATCACCAACTGGACATTTACGTTCCCATAAAAATCAGGGAACCTGCCTGACGTCGGTGACATACTCGTTGTTATAGCAGTCCGTCAGCATAAACCCAGGCTTCCCCTCAACCGGCGCGAGCGCGAACTCCATCGGCTGATCTATGACAAAAGACGGCCTGCGTTCGTATTCTTCCTCATGTCCGGGGCGGCGCGTGTCTATTTTCGGGTAAAGCAGCGTCACCGTATCGCCCGGCTCGACCGGGAGATAAGACGGCAGCGGGATTCGTCCGTCTTTCGCTTCCGGCACCGCGCCTAGGAAAGCAAACTGCCCGTCTTGACAGGAGACCGCCAGACTGACTTTACGCCCGTCCAGTTCGGCCAAGACCGAGTACAGAAGTACACCCTCGGCCCCGTCTTCGCGGTACGCGAAGGCGGGGTTCCCGTTAACCGTGAGCCAGCGCTCAGGCGGGACGCCCATGGCGTTTTCCGCCGTTTCGTCCAGCGCAACGCCGTCGTCCAGCCCAATCAGCAGATATACGCCGTACCGCTGGGATCGGGAGAGGACCCATTGCGCTTTCATGATGTGCCATTCGGCGGGGATGGAAGCGGTATACGCCTCGCTTGCCGTTTGCTCCGGCTTTAGCCCAATCATATATAGAGACGCGTCGCCCTGTTCCAGCTGCCCGGCGAAGTCGCGCACAAACCCGATATACGGCTCGGAGAAACCGGTTTGCAGATATACATCGAGATGATTCTTAAAAACGCCCTCGTTCTCATACGGGAAATAGATCGATAGGCCGTTGGAATTGGGCGCGCCGGCCGTATGGCGGTTGATCAAGACGCAATCCCGTACCGCTGCGATCAGCTGCGCCGCCTCTTCCGGGCAATCGTGCCTCAACCGCTGGGCGAGATGCACAAGGTCGATCATATCCACGCTCTGGTTGGCCCCGCCGTAATATTTAGCCCGCGAGCGTATGCGGGCGACGCGGTGAAAGCCCTCCTCGAACAAAAGCCGCTGGATTCCTTCGGCCATCGCGCTCACCGCCTCGACGACCGGCCCGATCTTTTTAAGGTCGGTCACCGAAAGGGTCAACATCTCCCCCGCGTTTTTCCGCGCGGCGATATAGCTGTTTGCGATGATACGCCCCAACTCCCCTGCGCCGATAGCCGGATTTCTCCCCAGCGCCCGCATCGGGGGAGCGTAGTTCCAGCCGCCAAACGGCTCCAGCTCCTCCGACGCGATCAGGACATCGGCATATGGCGCGCAGGCCGCCGCGACTTCGACGGTGGCCATCAGGCAGGCGTCAAAGCCAATAAAGGCCAGCCGCTCACCGCGCAGGCCCCCCTCCAACCCTTCCCTCAGCGCGTTGAGATCCATGTAGCGGGGCTCACGCAGCTCGTCGAACCCGAACCCGATCGGCACACCGCTGCCGTGGTCCCAAAAGATCAGCCCGTAGCGGTCGGCGGGGTAATATTCGAGGCCGTACCGCAAGAAGGCCGCGAGCGTCTTTGGTTCGGCGATGCTGCCCTCCGGCAATGCCGGGCCATGCGTCAGTCCTTCGTGGGTGACGAGATGGACTTGGTTCTGTTCGGCGGAGAACCCCGCGGTCTTCCAGTCCCGCGTCCCGCCGGTGAAGATCAAAACACGAAAATGCTCATCCGGCGGGAGGGCCGACATCATTTCCTGCAAATTATCGGTAAACGCGCCGCCCATGTCGTTTTCACCGCCCGACTCCAAATCGCTCCCGTTGACGTACCAAAAAAGCGTAAAGGTCGCCGGCGCCCTGTCCTCTTCCGGCAAGGCAATGGGGCGGGGCGGACGCTCCGGCGGGAAGGTCGCCACAGCGCAGGACACGGTCAGGCAAAATATCAGGCAAAACGCGAAAATCCTCTTCATCAGACAACCCCCACCTGTTTTGGCGCTTATTCTTTCCCGAAAGGCCAAAGGATACACAAAAGGCGGCAGGATGGAATAAGATGGGGGTAAAAACGGAAGGGGAGAAATCGCATATGGGAATGGGGACCATTATGGTTGAGGCCCGTGCCGCCGACGAGGCGTTGCCGATCGAGGGCGCGGAGGTCGTTATCCGAGACCGTGACCATATATTGGCGGAAATGCAGACAGACGCCAACGGCCAGACGGGGCAGGTCAGTGTGGAGGCGCCGGACAAGGAGCATACGCTGAACCCAAACGATCCCGGGCCGCATTACAGCACGGTGGAGATCACGGTCAGAAAACCCGGGTTCGTGAACACCATTATCAGCCAAGTGCCTATATTTGACGGCATCAATGCCCTTTTACCGGTGCATATGCACCCGGTGGCGGAGGGGTGGCCGGACCCTGAGCGCTATGTCATACCGCCGCCCGCTGTGGAGCAGCCGGAGGAGGAGCGCTTTGTACAGGCCGTAGCAGTACCCATGGCGGCACAAAATATATCACAATCTGACCCCGCGCAGCCGTACGTCTTGAATGAGGTCATCATACCCGACTACATCACAGTACATATGGGAAAGCCCAACGATTACGCCCGCAATATACGCGTACCGTTTAGCGAGTATATTAAGAACGTCACCTCCAGCGAAATCTATCCCACATGGCCGAATAATTCGCTCCTTGCCAATATACATGCCATCGTGACCTTCGCGCTCAACCGGGTCTATACCGAATGGTACCGTTCCCGCGGTTACCCGTTTGATATTACCAACTCCACCCAGTTCGACATGGCTTTTGTGGAGAACCGGGACATATTCAGCAACATCAGCCAACTGGTAGACAATTATTTCAATACCTACGCCAGACGGGCCGGTCACCGCAACCCGTTTTTCACCGAGTTTTGCAGCGGGACCACCGCCACCTGTCCCGGCATGTCGCAGTGGGGGACGGTGGCGCTGGCCAATCAGGGGCTGACGCCGCTGCAAATCCTGCGCCGCTATTATCCCAACGACCTTGAGCTGGTGATGAGCAATAATATCCAGTCCATCACCGAGTCATATCCCGGCATGGTCCTCCGCGAGGGCAGCAGCGGCCCCGATGTAAAGCGGATACAGGACTTTCTCAACCGCATCCGCGTCAATTATCCGCTGATCCCGCAGATTCCCAACCCTAAAGGGATACTCTGTTAAGGACAGATGATAAAATACTGTCCATAACACAGGCAGTCCAGCATTTGCGGCACAAATGATACGGACGCCCACGGGGTCATACCGGCGCAAGAAAGGAGAATACAATAGAGTTAAATCAAAATTGAAGAAAGGAAGCAGACCATGCAAGCTGTTGAGAAAGTCACCGTAAAGACAGCCGAACGTGCGGAGCCGATGAAGTTTGTTCAACGTCTCGGTTCCACGACCTACAAAATTTCCGTTCATTTCAGCGAGACGAGCAAGGAAACGATGGGCGATAAAATCCTCCGCCTTATTAGAAACGAGGCGGCGAACATATGAAAGCCGAAAGTGCCGCGAACATACCGGACTGCGGGAAAGGAGAACCCATGAAGCAGTCAAAAATCACCGCCCTGTATTCCCGCCTGTCGCGGGACGATGAACTGCAAGGCGAATCGAACTCGATCACAAATCAAAAAATCATCTTAGACGACTACGCGCTCAAAAACGCCCTCCCAAACCCGACGCATTTTTCAGACGACGGATGGAGCGGAACCCGCTGGGATAGACCGGATTTCGTCCGGCTGATGGACGAGATTGCAAGTGAAAATGTTGCTGTACTGGTGATTAAGGATATGTCGCGTTTGGGGCGCGATCATCTGCGCGTTGGCCTGTTCTTGGAGCAACTGCGCGATAACGGCGTCCGGCTGATTGCCGTCAACGACGGCGTGGATACCGCCCGCGGCGAGGACGATTTTATGCCCTTCCGCAATATTCTTTCAGAATGGCACGCCCGCGATACCTCTCGGAAAATAAAAGCCGTTTTTCAGTCCCGCATGGAAAACGGCAAGCGTTGTTCCGGCGCGATCCCTTATGGCTTTATCCGCAACAACGGCAGTACCCACGACCTGATTATCGATGAAGAAGCGGCGGTCATTGTACGTCGGATTTTTCAAATGGTGATTGACGGCAAAGGCGTGAATGACATCGCCCGGACATTGATGAACGAGCAAGTACCCATCCCGTCGGAACATTTTAAGCGCATCGGTATGGAAGTCCGCTCCAAAACGTATACCGACCCATACGCATGGTCGCCGACTACCATTAGCTACCTCATAAGCAAGCATGAGTACAAAGGCACGGTTATTCTCGGCAAGACGAAGAATATCACATACAAAGGCAAGAAAAAGGCCGTCAAAGTACCGTCGGAGGAATGGTTCGTTTTTGAAAGCGCCCTGCCCGCTATTGTCGATGCCGAAACATGGGAGAACGCACAGCGGCTAAAGCGGACGGTTCGCAGGGCGCCTAAGTGTGACGAAGCACCGAATCCGTTGACAGGGCTTCTCTACTGTGCCGACTGTGGCTCGAAGCTGACCAATAGGCGATGCAAAAACAGAGACGGCTACCGCGAGAACTCATATAACTGTTCCCGGTTCCGTGGTGTAACGCGATTGTGTTCCATGCACTACATCAGCACCCGCAATGTTGAAAAGCTGATATTATTTGCCATACGGCGTGTCAGCCGGTACGCCCGTGGCAACGAAGCGGACTTTACCGAAAAAATCCGCGAAGCGTCCACGCTCCGACAGGAAAACGCCGTCAGGGAAAAAAAGAAAACGCTGACCCAATCCAAGCGACGGCACGAAGAGCTAAACGGCCTGATCCGCAAGCTGTATGAGGGCAACGCCGAGGGTAAAATCCCCGATAAGCATTTCGGTCGGATGCTTGCCGAGTATGACGAGGAACAAACCGTGCTTGAAGCTAAAATCGCGGAGTTGGAAGCCGTCGTTGACAACTACAACGCCGACACCGTGAGGGTAGACAAATTCTTGGAGCTGACACGACGGTATATTGAATTTAATACCCTGACCGTTCCCATGCTGAACGAGTTTATACACAAGGTCGTCGTCTACGAGGGCGACAGGTCAAGCGGCAAACGCGAACAGAAGGTTGAAATCTATCTGAACTTCATCGGCAAATTCTCCGTGCCGGATGATTACAACGAATACACGCCGGAGGAAATGCAGCGCCAATCAGACGCGCAAGCGGCAAAGGAGCAACGGTCGCAAGAACTCTACCTTGTGCGGTATGAAAAGAGCAAAGCAAAAAAGCGGGAACACACCGCGCAGAGAGACGCAGGATTGCTGACATCCGAGGAGATGGAAGCTGATAAACTTCGGGTTGAGCGAAACCGCATACGGCACAGAGAATGGCGCGACAGAATCAGAGCCGCCCAACCGCCGAAACCACCCAAACAGCTTTCGCAAAATGCGATTATTCAAAAGAAAAGCGAGGGGCTACCGTTGACGACGGAGGAGGAGCAAGTTTATGAAGCATGGAGGGAAAAACGACGCGAACAGCATCGGGCATGGTACAACAGTAACAGGTCAAAAGCAGCCACCACTTAACGCATAATACACACCGTATGAAGCCGCCCGTGCCGCAAGGCATAGGGCGGTTTTCATATGCCAAAAACAAAAAACAGGAAGGAGCAAAACCATCATGGCAAACAGGCGAACACTTGACGAGCAGCTTGAAGCGGCGTTAGAGGAACGCAAAAAGAAGAATGATCGCGTCAACACCCTACTCGGACGGCAACGGACGAGGGACAACAAAGCCCGAACGCACCGCCTATGCAAGCGCGGCGGGCTTGTGGAGAAACTGCTGCCCGACCTTGCTAAACTCTCCGACGAACAGTTTGACACATTCGTAGACAAGACCCTGCTGACCCCGCATACCAAGCGCGTACTTGATAATCTGTTGCCATCGCTGCCCGCCGATGAAGCCAATGGCGGCGCTGATACGGCGCAGGGCGGCAATGCACACAGCGGCAACGGTACACCGCAGACTGGCTAAACTGTTGGAGCATTTTGCGACAACAGCGCACTTATGTACCATACTCCGCATGGTACGCGCGGTCTTGCAGACGGCGTTTTGAACCTATCGGTTCAAAAGATGCGGAAAATGCGGCACTACAAGTAAAAGGAGGGAGTACCTAAACGGTATCTCCCTCCTCATTATGGGAAAAGTGCGGCCTCTGAGAGAGGCGACATGAGTCCCTACTAACAGTATAGCACGTTTTTCGGAAAAAGCAATAAGAAAATCTTTCAAATCAAGAAAAAACTCTGTCAGCCCGAAACGTCCGAGGACTTCGATTGAAATATCTGCCTGGTCATATGGTAAATGCCATAATGGGTAAAACCTGTGCTTGGCTCAAATATATCCTCTGTCGTAACACGGATGCGACTGTACATAGCGTCTACCCATTTCTCAAAATCAGAACATGGTTTGCGGGTTTTCAACCCCATTGTGTGATAATGCCGTATGACCGAAGCGGCTATGTCAACCAACTGCAAGCATGGGGTAACGATCGAGCTTGCAAACAGCGGGATCTCCAGTATCTTGTTGAAGCCTCTGCCAAGCGAAGATTTATACAGAAAGTTCGTAAAGGCGGCCGCAATTTTTGAATCCGCGCCGGTGTCCTGTGAATCATAAACAAACAGCGACTTTGACTTGTTCTCCCGTTCACAATGAAGCTCCACAATCTTCAAAATCGGAAGATAATGCTTGGGCAGAAGCCCATCGGGGAACGAAACCGCTTCGTCGGGTTTTTCCACAACGACAGCATAGGTTTTGCACGAGTAGGTTTCAAACATGCGTACGACGGAATTTACATAGTCGACATAGTTTGTTCTGTTGTGGATAACGGTGTTCTTGTTTATGAGCTTGGACGCCTTCTTTTCGTCTTGTGAGCCGAACAGCGTTTGCTTTAGCGTAAATAGCTCCTGCATCATAAGGCGGATGTCCGTCTCATCAATGCAAACCGCTGCCAAGCAAGACAGCGTATTATTATCCGTCGGGCGCGGATGCCCGCTTTCGTCCACGAATACCAACATTCTTAATCACCATAAACACTATACCAAAATGCAGGTAGATTGGCAAGCCATTTTTGAAAGGGGACATAGCATATGGCAATATTTCACCACACCATACAAATCATCAGCCGGAGCAAAGGCCGCCCTGCTGTCGCGGCGGCGGCGTACCGGGCTGGGGAGAAAATCAAAAACGAGCGTGACGGCGTAACCCATGACTATACACGCAAAGGCGGCATCGTCCATACGGAAATCCTGTTGCCCGAATATGCGCCGAGAGAGTACGCAGACCGCGCCGTGCTTTGGAACGCGGTTGAGCATATCGAAAAGGCGAAAAACTCACAGCTTGCAAGGGAGATTGAGATAGCCTTGCCTGTTGAATTGACAAAGGAGCAAAACATCGCTTTGGCCTGCGATTATGTACAGCGTAATTTTGTCGCTCATGGTATGTGCGCCGACCTCTGTTTGCATGACAAAGGCGATGGCAACCCTCATGCTCATGTCATGCTAACTATGCGTCCCATAAACGAAGATATGACATGGGGCGACAAGCAGAGGAAAGTGTACATTCTCGATGATAACGGCAACAAAATCTACGACCCCAAGAAGAAAACATACAAGTGCAGTAAAATACAGACTACCGACTGGGATGAAAGAACGAAAGCGGAGGAATGGCGGGAGAGTTGGGCGGTTGCCGTCAACGCCGCTTTGGAAAAATCGGGTCATTCCCAGCGGGTAGACCACCGTTCCTATGAACGTCAAGGCGTGGAGCAAGTCCCGACTATCCATATCGGCGTGGCGGCGATGCAGATGGAACGCAAGGGCATCCGCACCGAGCGCGGCGACATCAACCGTGAAATAGAAATCACCAATCAGCAAATCCGCGCCCTCCGCGCCCGTATTAACAAAGTCAATGAATGGCTGTACTCCGTTCCAATTAACGACATTGCGCCGACTATGGTTCAGATGGCAACAGGCATAGCAGGCGGCGACAACCTAAAAACCCAATGGCAGAAAATCCGCGACCTTAAAGCAATGGCAAGTGTTCTTGTGTTCTGCCAAGAGAACGGCATCCGCGACATAGGCGACCTTGCCGACACGGTAAAGCGTATACACAAACAGCAATATGAGGTTGCCGACAAGCTGAAAAAAACAAATCGCCGTTTTGACACTTTGGCCTTGCATTTAGCGCACCATGACAATCTCAAGGAGCATAAATCGGTCTATCAGACGTATCGGCAGCTTGACCCGAAAAAGCGTGACGCTTACTACAAAAAGCATGAGGACGCAATCGAAAAGTACAAAGCGGCGAAGCAGTATCTTGATGCAGTGATGAATGGCATAACGCCCATTCCCGTCAAGGAGTGGCGCAAAGAAGCCTTAGACCTGCTTGCCGAGAAGCACAGGCTGTATGACGAGTTTTACAAATTGCGCGGCGATGTGAAGAATGTGGAAACCCTGCGCCGGAGCGCGGAGCGGATTATGCGCGAGGTTGCGCGGGATCGAGCGGCGGTAATGGAACGGGATTTTAGCCTGTAAAAATACGGTAAAATAAGCGCGGCGAGTATTTTCATTCGCCGCGCCGGGTCTATAAAAGCCACAAAAAGGAGAAGGGTTATCGGTTTTTTGAATTTTCAATATATTTTTGAAGCGATTTTTCAAAAAAAGCAACCCCGTGTTTTTCTACTTCCTTTTCTACAGCTTTTCTTTGCATCTCCGCAATATATGGCTCTATTCCAAAGATTCTTGCAAAATCCTGCGATTTCGTTCGATATTTTTTCATGTCTATAGCGAGCAATTCTGTAGGCGCGAGAAGCTCTACTGCAAAATAATTGGCCTCTTCCTCCATCATATACCCGATAGATGATGATTCTTTATCTCTATGAAGAAGTAAATGCCCTATTTCGTGCGCAATAATAAATCGTGCTTCAGGATCATCATTACATGCGGCAATGTATGTGCGTTCTGATAATAGTATTTTGTTTTTTTCAAAGGAGGCTTCTGCTGCACTTTTAAGCTCGTTATTCCCTAAAACAACAAAATTACAGAATCCATGATCCTGTAATATTTCAAGATGCTTTGCTATGTCGAGTCTTGGTTCTATTAAATTGCGCTTTTTGCTCCCGTCTTCGCTTAGCGCCCTTATACTCCATACATACTCATGAACTCTAATCTTAAAGGAATCCGACAATCCCTGCACATTGCTCTCTCCTAATATTTTCTATTCGGATTTGGGGACATGGTATAGGCAGCGTTATTTGTGTTGTCAAAATCCACAGCGACAGAATTGAACAGTTTTTTGTCGTGTTCAACGGCTTGTCTCAAGTCAATCCGTTCATTCTCTGATAGATTGTACACCCGTTCTATTCTGTCGATTACATAAGGAGGGACTTCAATCTTGCCGTCTTCAGCCTTCGACAGTAAAGTGACTTCTGTATCAATCCTTTTTGTCATCTCGAATAAGTTCTCATTGTGCGTTATTCTTAATTTTCGGAGAAAGCGTCTTAAGTTGGTCGATTGATTGCACATAGCTGTACCTTCTTTCGTTACCCTATATATTGTGGGTTTCTCCCCCTTGTATAAAGATATACCACATTATATTGAAAAATGCAAGTGCTTTTGGAAATATTATTTGTTCGAAAACTATAGATTAACATAAATAAAGTTATGTTAATCTATAGTTTGATATTACTGTACTCCGTATAGCAAAATAAACCAATGAAAAAGGAGTTGAAAAATGTCCACCTATGGCTACGTCCGTGTTTCGTCTGCTGATCAGAACGAGGACAGGCAAATGCTCGCTATGCAAGAGTTGAAGATACCGCCAGAACGAATATACTTAGACAAAGTGAGCGGAAAGGATTTCAACCGCGTTTCATATCAGGTGCTGGTGAAAAAATTCCGCCCCGGCGATCTGCTTTACATAAAAAGCATTGACCGATTGGGACGGAACTATGAGGAGATTCAAAATCAATGGCGCATACTCACTAAAGAGCGTGGTGTTGACATTGCCGTAATTGATCTGCCCCTGCTCGACACGCGCAGCGGAAGGGACTTGATGGGAACCTTCCTTGCCGATGTCGTGCTTCAGCTTTTGGCTTTCGTCGCGCAGAACGAGCGCGAAACTATCCGCAAGCGGCAAGCGGAGGGCATAGCAGCCGCCAGAGCGCGAGGTGTCCGGTTCGGTGGCCCTGTCATAAAGCCCCCTGAAAACTTCGCCGCATTGGTAAGACAATGGGAGCGCGGAAAACTGCCGCTGACGGGGCTTTTGGAGCAGACAGGGTTAAAAGAAAGTACATTTTATAGGCGTTTGCGGGAATTACGTGCAACAAAGAAAGAATAACGGACTGTCATGTGGTACACCTCTTGACAGTCCGATTTTTTTAGCCGCATTTGCGAAATTACTGCAATTATAACAGATATCGCGGCAGAATGCAAGCCATTTTCTGGGGGTAAGCATAGAAAATAGGCTACTGTCAAGAGGTGTACATCGTGGCAGTAGCCGAATTAGGGGAGAAGAGTTTGCTCGAAATAAATGGGAACCCACGTATGCCGTGAAATATGTTGCAACCGTGCTATGCGTACTTTTTACGCTTTTTCAAGGAGGCTTTTCCGATTCCATTTGGGCAGGATGCGGTATTCTGGCTGTTATCGCTTTAGTTTGCCGAATGAAAACCCTGCCTCCATTGATTGCCTCAATCTGTATGGCGGTATTTCTTCTTACCTATGTCGGTTCTGTTCTGTACCACGGGCTTTCTTATGAAGCATTGGCGGCTCTGACCAAGCCGGTTGTTGCTTGCTTGTTGTTGCTGGTATTCTACAACGTGAATACTGACGCAACGGAGACGCTATTCTTTGCAGGGATTACCGTCGCCGCCATTGGTTACATAGCGATCGCTGGGTTCTTACCCTCCGAAGGGCAGATAACCTCAAACAGATTGCAGGGCGTATTCCAATACGCCAACGCCACCGGGATTTTTCTCAGCGCGGGCGCATTTATGACCCGGCTGTCCGAGAAAAGGGGGCGCTACGCGCCATTTTTAGAATGCGCCTTGCTTCTTACGCAGTCTGTCGGCTCTATCCTTGTCTATATCGCTGGATGGACAATGTATCTGATCAAAAATCGTCATATACGCCCTGCCGCGGCCATGTGTGGTTTTGGACTGTCGCTCCTTGCGGCAGGGGTGATATATACATCAGCATTTGTTGTCAGCATCCCGCCTATTTCCCTGCTCCCCCCGATTGCCTTGATTATTTTCTCGCAAAAAATCTCTCACGCGGTTGAAGTAATTGCTCGGCAGAAGTGGGTTCTTTGGGTGGGCGGCGGACTTTTCATAATAGCGGCAGTTGCATTGCTTTTCGTGCGTGCGAGTAACCCTATTGTCACATACCTAGACAGGCTTGTGCAAATATCCGATGGTTTGAGGTTAATGCTGCGATACCCGCTGGGTATTGGACCCGGTGCTTGGCAATTTCATTACCCAGCCTATCAATCAGCCCATTTCTACGCCGCCAAGATTCACAGCGAATACGTCTCAATCGGAGTGAATGCCGGGATACTCGCTGTCATGCCCTTGCTTGTTTTTCTTGGCTATTGGCTCAAGCATCAGAAGTGGGAGAAGAAAGCCGTTTGCGCTGGGATGCTCCTCCTACACGCGGTTTTAGACATTCCTTTCTCATTCCTCCCCCTAGTCTTTGTCACGGCAATGCTTTTCGCTGAAACCCTTCCAAAATCCTCACGGATATTGCCAACCGCTTGCCGGGGTATTCTCATTTTGCCCCTTGTATTATTTGTCTTCGTCTTTGCTTCATCTGCCGTTAAAAATCAGGTTACGTGGATTGTCCGCGCCGGGGATTCTGTCAGGGCAGCAGAATTTTTGGAAAAGTGGTCTATGCGAAACGACACCGACGCCGTGTTAACCCGTATGGCCCTGTATGCCAAAATGGGAGAGCACGACCAGCTTGATAAGGCTTTTTCGGAACTCACCCGCCCAAACGCCGTTGCACACTCCCAAATGGCGCGCTCGCTAATACATAGGGAACGGTACGAGGACGCGGCGGCACAGGCTCTAATGTGTGCGGAGCAAGCACCGTACAGCCCGATGGGATATGACCTTATGGAGCAAATTCTCCCCCAGCTTCATTCTGCATTACAAGCAGATCATCAGAAGAAAATAGCAATAATCAAAGGATCCTCAGTGGAACATCCGCTGTTTACATACAAAAAAAGGCTGATGAGCGAGTAAATGCCCTCAGCCATGATGAAAGGATGTCAGTATGAAAAACCTAAAGAAGGCACTTTCCTTGCTCTTGGCAATTACCATGCTGCTCACCATGCTCCCAACCATTTTTGTGGCAACCGCCGCCAAATTCGTTGGCGAAGTGGTAATACCGGCAATGTATAACTATGAGCAGGTATATAATGTTTTCGATAGACCTGATTTAGTTATCAGTGCCAAAGGCAACAATGTTGAACCGGATAGTCTTATAAGAGGATTTTGGGGCGACTTGTGGCACGTGACGGTCAATGGCAAATATGGACTTATGAATCAGTCTGGAGATTTTGTTGTTCAGCCGATTTATGACTCCATATCAAATATTGATAACGGGTTCATAACAGTCGGCATAGACGGGAAATATGGTCTAATCGACCAAGCTGGGATGATAAAACTCCCGATAGAGTATGACTATATTGAATCTTCTAATGAACCGAAAAACGTAAGGAAGGTTTTGAAAAACTGGAAGAGCGGTCTTATCGATCAGACCGGATCTTTGATTCTTCCAGCAGAGTATGACTGGACTTCTGATTTCGTCAATGGGACAGCAATAGTTTCTAAGGGTAATCAGTACGGGCTGATTGATGCCACCGGAGCGTTCGTGATTGTAATTGGCAAGTATAATGGTATTAGTCGTATTGACAACGGCCAGCTATTTGTCAATGATGGCGGGACTTATAAAATAGTCACAGATAGGGATGTTCACGTCCGCACATTCGCATATGACATGGTAGAATCTTTTGGTAAAGGATTGCTACGGGTGCGCGATGGCACCACTTGGAAGATAGGGGTCGTTGACTATGGTGATAACCTTATCCTTGAAATTGAGCACGACTGGATTTACACCTGCTCCGTATCCGATGACCGGGCAATAGTCCGAAACGGAGGAATCTATAGTCTAATTAACCTGAGCGGAACGGAAATCAAGCAATTGAGCTTCGATTTCTATTCTGCAAATGATTTTCAAGGTGGCGTCGCGTTTGTGAGTTATAATGGGACATACAATCTCTTGAGAGCCTCCGATGGTGAGCTGGTGTTTCCCGCAAAATGGTACGATCAAATTCAAATACTTGCACACGGCTTGGCGGTCGTTACAGATGGCGACAAAACAGGACTGATAGACTCCTCCTCCGGCAGCTTCGTCTTGCCGCTTAGCTATTATCAACGGCTATATTCATCATCTGATGATTATGATTTGCTGTGGATTGAAAAGGATAATGGGGATGTCCTCTTTGTCAACCTGATAACAAAAGCTGTCTTTGATTTATCATCGTATGACTATGCCAGCTCGTTCCGAGATGGGCTGGTTAATGTAGAAAAAGATGGTAAGATGGGTGTCGTTGACAATACCGGCGCAGTTGTTATTCCGCTTGAGTACGATAGTTTCCAGGGTTTCTATTACGATGGGTTAGCTTGCGTAAAAAAGGATGGTAAATGGGGCTTTATCAATAAATCCAACACCGCCGTCGTTCCGATCATTTATGATTATGTCGGCTGGTTTAATGATGGGATAGTCCTCGTGATAAAGGACGGCAAGAAGGGTTTTGTTGATGAGACCGGTTCGGTCGTTATTCCGCTTGTGTATGATGACCTCGGAGGATTCTATGAGAGTGAATTGAGTTTAGCACAAAAGGATGGTAAATGGGGCTTTATTAATAAATCCAACATCGCCGTCATTCCATTCATATATGATGAAGCCGATTCCTTTTTCGGTGGCATAGCTCCTGTTAAGCAAAACGACAAGTGGCGTTACATCGATACTTCCGGCACCGTCGTCATTGAAGTCGCGCAAAACTATGATTGGGTGAGCGGTTACTATGATTACAATTTCTATGGCTATGGCGATGGTAACGATCATGCAAGAGTGTGGAAAAACGACAAAACTGGGCTTATCGACAAAACCGGCGCGGAAATACTGGCTCCGGCATACGATGAACTTGTTGGTTATTCTTCTACTCATAGCTATATGTGGTTTTTGCAAAATGACAAATGGGGAATCCTTCAACTGAAGCCGGCAGGCACAGACTCACTCGACCCCTCCCCCGCCCCCCCCTCTCCCCCTAAACCCCCCCCAAACAGGCCCGATTACCAACCCG
>JAIRUW010000052.1 GCA_031254195.1 Oscillospiraceae bacterium | reverse complement strand
ACAAACGCAAGATGCTTGGCTGGAACCCGCGCAAATATTTCGGAAAACTTTTAGAGGTCTAAGTTAAAAAATAGTCCCCTGGAGTTTTAATGCGGATACTCATTCATGCGGTAGGCGTGTTTTCTTTGGCATACCCTGGGCGGTTTGCTTCTTCTCGTTTTTCATGCTATACTGTCCCTAACACCGTTCAGGAGGATGCGCGCTTGCTTCAAAACACGCTGCTGGTGGCCAGACAGGTCGCCATCCTGTTTATCCTGATGGGCGCGGGCGGCCTGGCCGCGAGGATGGGCTGGCTCCGAGCCGACGGCGCCAAGCAGATGACCAACATTGTATTCTACCTCGCCACCCCCTGCGTCATCATCCAGTCGTTTTTATCGGCGGAGTTTACCCCCGAGCTGATAAACGGCATGGCCATGACCGCAGTCTTCGCCGTGTTAACGCATCTGTTCGGGATTCTGGCGGCGGCTCTGCTGTTTAGGCGGCAGCCCGCGGAGCGGAAGGGCATTTTGAATATGGCCGTCACCTTCTCTAACTGCGGCTTTATGGGTATCCCGCTGGCCTCGGGCGTCCTGGGGCAGGGGAGCGTAGTCTATATCTCCGTCTATATCGCCATCTTCAACCTCTTCGCCTGGACTTACGGCGTTATGCAGTATCAGCCCGGCACAAAGCCCTCGCCCCGCGCCATGCTGTTAAATCCCGGCACGACCTCGCTGATTATCGGACTGGCTGTGGCCGCGCTGCGCTGGCAACCGCCCGAGCTGATTGGTGAACCGGTACGCCTGATTGCCGCGCTCAACTCCCCGGTCGCTATGATGGTGCTGGGGTATTACCTCTTCATGACCGCGCTGCGCCCGCAGAAAGGGGAGGGCGGCATGTGGGGCGCCGTGGCCGTCAAGCTGCTGCTCACCCCCGCCGTTGCGCTGGGCATATCCGCGGCGTTGGGGCTTTCGGGACTGTGGCTGGCCGCCGCGCTGATTTTGGCCGCCGCGCCCAGCGCCACCAACGTCCTGCTGTTCGCCGCCCGGTTCGACGGCAACACGACCCTGGCCGCGAGAGCGGTGTCGTACTGCACCCTGCTGTCGATGGTGTCCATGCCGCTGCTGCTGGGCGTGGCCCTGGCGGTCAACCCGGTTTAACAGAAGAGCCGATGACATGATATTTCTTTGAAAGGACGGAGATACCATGACGCCACAGGAATCCTACCGGCAATGGCTTGCCAGCCCCGCGCTGGACAAGAGCGAGCGGGAGGAGCTGCTCGCCATCGAGAACGACCCCAAGGAGATCGAGGAGCGTTTCTTCGCGCCGCTGGAGTTTGGGACGGCAGGGCTGCGCGGCGTGATGCAGACCGGCTTGCGCTGTATGAACCGCCATATCGTGCGGCGCACCACCCAGGCGCTGGCAGAGCTGGTGGTCAAGGAGGGCGGCGCGAAACAGGGCGTAGCCGTCTGCTATGACACCCGCAACAATTCCGAGGCTTTCGCGCGCGAGGCCGCCTGCGTCCTCGCCGCCAACGGCGTCGCCGTGCGCATCTTCGACGGGCCTCGTCCAACGCCGGAGCTGTCATTCGCCATCCGCCGTTACGGCTGTGTCGCGGGTATTAACATCACCGCGTCGCACAACCCCAAGCAGTACAACGGCTATAAGGTCTATTGGAGCGACGGGGCGCAGCTTCCCCCCCACCACGCCGACGTTGTGGCGCGGGAGCGCGATAAGGTACCGGTCTTTGACGGCATCCGGCTCACGACCGCGCACGAGGCGCAGACGCGCGGCCTGTGGACGGTCATGGGCGCGGAGACCGACGAGGCGTACCTCGATGAGGTTTTTGCCCAAAGCCTGGCAAACGAGGAAACGAAGAAGGCTGCCAAAGACCTGAAAATCGTCTATACCCCATTCCACGGCTGCGGGCGGGAGCTGGTGCCGCGCATCTTGCGCCGCGCCGGGTTTGAGAAGATCCTCTGCGTGGAGGAGCAAATGACGCCGGACGGCGATTTCCCCACCGTAAAATCCCCCAACCCCGAAAACAAGGAGGGCTTCGTCCTCGCTATTGCGCTGGCGGAGAAGGAAGGCGCCGACCTCATCATCGGCACCGACCCCGACGCCGACCGCGTCGGCATCCTAGTGCGCGGCAAAGACGGGTTTATCCCCGTATCCGGCAACCAGACCGGGGTGCTGCTGCTCGACTACATCATCAAAGCCCGCAGACAGACAGACACCATGCCGGACAAACCCGCGTTCATCAAGACCATCGTGACCACGCCGATGGCCGCCGCCGTCGCGGAAAGAGCGGGGGTGGCGTGCTACGACACCTTTACCGGATTTAAGTTCATGGCGGAGAAGATCAAAGAGCTGGAAGGGCGCGGGGAGAAATTTCTGCTGGCCTATGAGGAATCATACGGCTATCTGGCGGGCGATCAGGCGCGGGACAAGGACGCCGTTGTCGCGTCGATGCTGATCGCGGAGATGGCGGCGTTCTACGCTGTGAAAGGAATGACGCTGTATGACGCGATTGGGGCTTTGTATGAGGAATACGGGCAGTACGGGGAGGAGACGGTCAACCTCGTCATGCCCGGCAAGGACGGCATCGACAAGATGAAGGCGCTGATGAAGCGGCTGAGGGAAAAACCGCTGACAGAGGTGGCGGGCGTGAAGACCGCCGCTATGCTCGATTACCTGACCGGCAAGCGCCGGGAGCTGCCGGACGGCGCCGTGACGGAGATAGGCCTGAGCGGCTCGGACGTATTATGCTATGAGCTGTCCGACGGTACGCTCTACCTCGTCCGCCCGTCCGGGACGGAGCCAAAGCTGAAGGTGTATATTATGGCGAAAGCAGACGGCAGGCAGGAGTGTGACCGGAAACTGACTGATTTTCGCGCTTTTGCCATGGACAAAATGGCCCAATTATAAAGAAAAACATTTAATTGTTGAATACTGTAAATGCTTGTGGTATACTTATCACAATACTTGACTCAGAATGGCAAACGGAGTGATTATGGTACAGGAGGCTGACAGATGAAAAACTTAAAAGTAGCCATGAAACTGGCGGTTGGATTTGGGACTATGATTGTATTGTCTGCCGTCATTGGGGCGGTCGGGATTATCGGTCTCATATCGATGCGCGACGGGGCGGACTATATGTTCCACAACAATCTTCAAGCCATCGAGGCGCTGGGCTATCTGCGCGAAAATTTCGGCAACCAGCGCAGCGACCTGCGCAACATCTTCCTTTCCAAAGACGACCCCGCGAGGGTCAACAGCCTGATTGAGGATATCAACCGGAGCGAGCAAAGCGCCGAATCGTCCTTCGCGCTGTATGAGGCGACCATAACGCGCTCTTCCGAGGAGACGGATTACTTTGCGGCAAAGGATGCGTGGAAAGGCTCGTTCGGCCAATTGAAGAACTCGGTCTTCTCCCTGGTCAGAGCGGGGAATTTTGACGAAGCGTACACGGTGTTCACCAGAGACGGAGCCGGTGTCGTCCAAACCGTCACAAACGGTCTGGCTGCCGCCACCGAAATCAACAACACATGGGCCGACGAAGGGCTGCAAGACATCGTCTCGACCGAGATCACAATTTTAATTATATTGATTGCGGTCGTCGTCTTCGGCATCCTCTTTTCCGTTGTCATGGGGTACCGCATCTCCGGCATGATCAGCAAGCCGCTGAAAACATTGACCGGCTTTATGGAAAGGGCGGGCGAAACCGGCGACATCACCCTCCACCCCGAGGAGAAGGCGCTGATCAGCCACTATTCCAGCAATGACGACGAAATCGGGCACTGCGTCAAGGGCACGGCCGCCTTCATCCATCATGTCATTGAATCAGCGCACGAGCTGGATGTGATTGCCAACGGCGATCTGACGCTGGAAATTGAAATATCATCCGATTCCGACATGCTCGGCATCTCTCTGAAAAAGATGGTGGACAGCCTGACCCATGTGCTGGCCGAGATCAACAACTCCACCGACCAGGTGTCCGACGGCTCCAAGCAAATCGCCGACGGCGCGCAGTCACTGGCGCAAGGCTCTACCCAGCAGGCCGCCGCCGTGGAGCAGCTCTCTTCCTCCATCACCGAGATTGCCCATAAGACTAAGGAAAACTCCGAAATGGCTTCCAAAGCCGCCAATTTGGCACATGACATCAAAGACAGCGCCGTGAAGGGCAGCCAGCAGATGGATGAAATGATGAGCGCCGTCAAAGACATCAACGCCGCCAGCCAGTCCATCAGCAAAGTCATCAAGGTCATCGACGACATCGCTTTCCAGACCAACATTCTCGCACTCAACGCGGCGGTCGAGGCCGCCCGTGCCGGGCAACACGGCAAAGGCTTTGCCGTTGTCGCGGAGGAGGTGCGCAGCCTCGCTTCCAAGAGTGCCGAGGCCGCGAAAGACACGGGAGCGCTAATCGCCAACTCGATGGAGAAAGCGGAGCTTGGTTCGCGCATCGCCCACGACACCGCCGAAAGCCTGGAGGCGATTGTGTCCGGCATCAACGAGAGCACCCAGATTGTCGCCGATATTGCCAAGTCCAGTGAGGAGCAGTCACTGGGCATCGCGCAGATCAACAAGGGCATCGACCAGGTGGCGCAAGTCGTCCAGCAGAACAGCGCGACGGCTGAAGAGAGCGCCGCGGCCAGCGAGGAAATGAGCGGTCAGGCCGCCATGCTCGGCGATTTGGTCCACCAATTCAAGCTCAAAACCGGTGCTAGTACGCGCACCCTGCCCAAGGCGTATGCGCCCAAGGCAATCAACATGCCGACGAAGCCGCAAACGACAGCCTATACGCCGACCGGCGGCGCCGCGGAGTACGGCAAGTATTAGTCTCATAAATGCCAAGGGAGGGGCTAACCCTCCCTGTTGCGGACAGAAGACAAACCTGTGAAAGCGCTGGTGTTTTCACAGGTTTGCCGCTTGTGACGGAAAGGGTTAGCAAGAGTATGAAGATATACAACGCAGTAAAATTCATATTGGAATTCATTGAAACCAATTTAGACAAAAAATTTTGCATCGCCTGTTTAGCAAAGGAAACCGGACTTTCAGCCATTCATTTGCAGCGGGTTTTTATGATGACATTTAATGTTCCGCTGGTAAAATATATACGTCTGAGAAAACTCTCTGCCAGCTTAAAGAAACTGGCGTTTTACGATTATCGGATTATTGATATTGCCGGTGAGTATGGATTTGAGCATGAGCAGTCATACATTCGGGCGTTTAAGCGGGAATTTGGCATAACGCCCGGGCAATTCAAGACTACAGGCGCCATCATTAAGACAACGCCTCCCTTTACGATGGATGTTTTCATCGATACCTCGGACGGGATACTATTCACGCCGGATCTTGTTATCATACCGGAAATGTTTGTAATTGGGGACGTAAACCATATCACGCGTGAAGAATCTGTCGTTAAAGCGCCAAGGGTCGCAAGGGAGTTTTGGGATACCAACAGGTGTAAGGTCAAAAACGCGATTGACGAGAATGTGTATATCGGTTTAACGCGCTTATTGAACGAAGGACGCGACAGCGTATATCTTTCGGGTATGCAAACATCGAGTATGAAAGACGTCCCTGACGGGATGGCCGCCGATAGGCTCCCGCCGTCCGAGTATTTGCGCTTTTGCTATATTGGCAAGCATCACTATTACGATTTGAACCAAAACGTAATGAAAGAAATGTATAAAGCCATTGACAGGTACGCGCGGGAAAACAAGGCGCATCTTGTTGAAGGAGCTGTCTACTTTGAAAGGATTGATGGGGCCAAGTACGACGGCACATATTGCTATCTGGAGTGGTTTACGCCTGTTTCCGCGAAACCATGATATAAACGGCTCATTTTTCCTATTCCGTATCTGATAGTCTCTCTCTACATTTATCAGCAATGATAACACTATGAAAGGGGCATTATGATGTCACAGAAACTTACAGGCGAACAAAGCCATTTTGTGGTAATTGCGACCCTGATGCCGCGCTTGAGTATGAAGCTGAGAAAACAGAATCAGGAATGCAAATGAAGTGTACGCGGTGCCCTGTTCATGATTTGGCAAAGTATTGCGGAATCACGGAAGAAGCATACTACATATTCTGCGCGGGCGACCCGTACATAACCGAAGCGTTTAACCCTAACATCGGCTTCAAGCGGACGAAAACACTGATGCAAGGCGACGATTGCTGCGACCATACATATTTCTATAAGGACAAGGAATAGAGGGGGAAAACGTCCGGTTCTAAAAGTGATACAAACGGTTCATTTTTCCAAAGCCATATCCGGTATACTCTTTCTATATTTATAGGAAGGGGCTATTACAATGAAACTCCGCACAGTATCCACAATCGCGCTGGCCTTACTGATGATGCTTGCACTGTTCGGCTGCGCGAGCGGCGAGGCCTTACCCACAAACGCAGATCCGGGTTCAACCCCTGAAAGCGAACCCGGCGATGACCTTCAAGATTCTGAACCGACTGTCGTACCAACGGAAGAGGACCCCGAAGAGGACCCGGAAGGGTTGGGCAATAAGGAAAATGGTGATTCGGAAATGGAACCGCGTTTGGTGATTAGCTATGTCGGCAATGAGAAATATGACGAGCTGTTTTCTCTGCTGAATGAAGCGAATATCAATTGGCTTCAGACGTATAATGAAAGCCAGGGAGACGTTGCCGCGCTTTATGCTGAAGAAGCGATACTTTCCTCCAAAAATGATGACCCGGTAAGGGGAAATCAAGAAATCTCCGAATATTACAAGAGTTTTTATTCGGACATATCAGAAATCATCGAAATCAATATTGAAGGCAGGCTTTTTAAGACCACAACATCTCTTTTTGGCTTTGAAACAGGCCGTTTCTTAACCGTTGAAGGGGAGGTATATCAATACGTTATTGCCTGGAGGAATAGAAGCGGCGCATGGCTTCGTGAAATAGAATTGGTAACAGAAAAAACCGTCGGTGAAACAGATTACGACGAGCTTGATGAAGCCAGAACAAAATGGATGGAAATCGTCAATGACGATTCAAAGGGCGCGAAGGATTTAATCGAAGGTATGTATATGGAAAACGCGTATTACTACACCACAAGCCGTCGTCTGCTAAATGGCTGGGAAGAGATTACCGTGGAGTACTCATACGCGAATGCAAGCGGATTCAGGTTATACGTAGAACCGAGTATAACCGTGATGGTGCAACCCGATTTGGCTTACGAAATCGGCAAGTGGCGTTCGGGGAGTAATAACGGGAACTATACCTTTAGATGGGAAAAAGGACATACCGGTGAGTGGAGATTATCGTTCGAGTTTGACAGTATGTAAACAGAGCACTTGCATAGTCCGGCAGCGTCCGCCGGGTGTGATGCAAGGCGACGCCAGAGGAGGTTTGCTCATGGGGCCGGTTTCGCTCAAAGAGCGGTACAAAGGAATTTTCGACGTTGGCGCGGCGGTGTGGCCGGGCGCGCCCGGCACGCACGGGGAACTGATCAAGCGACATTTTTCTTGCCTCACCTGCGAGAATGTGATGAAGCCGACACTGCTCCAGCCGGAACGGGGGAGGTATGCCTTTTCCGCCGCCGACAAGCTGGTGGAGTTCGCCGCGCAAAACGGCATGAAAATGCGCGGGCATACGCTGGTGTGGCACAACCAAACGCCAAGCTGGTTTTTCCAAAGCCCCGGCGGCGGCGAAGCGTCCCGCGAAGAGCTGCTGTCCACGCTGGAGGAACACACGCGGACGGTCATGGGGCGGTATAAGGGCAGGGTTTATTGCTGGGATGTGGTCAACGAGGCGCTGGCCGATTCGTCAGGCGGCTTTCTGCGCGGCTCGCCTTATCTGCGTATCATCGGCGAGGATTATATCGACCGCGCCTTCCATATAGCCCATGAGGCCGACCCGGACGCGCTGCTGTTTTACAACGAGTACAACGAGTGCGATTCCGAGAAGCGCGAAAGGCTCTATACGCTTGTCAAAGAGTTGCGGGAGCGCGATGTGCCTGTCCACGGGATCGGGATGCAGATGCACTCCTATCTCGAAAGCCCGTCTGCGGGCGATATACGCGCCGCCATCGAACGGTACGCGTCGCTGGGCGTGGTTTTGCATGTCACGGAGCTGGAGATCTCGGTCTACGAATGGGACGACCGCCGCACCGATTTGAAGGCGCCGTCCCCGCAAATGCTGGAGCGGCAGGCGGAGCGGTACGGCGAGCTGTTCGCGCTCTTCCGTGAGTATAAGGACGTTGTAACGTGCGTCACCACATGGGGGGTCGCGGACGACTATACATGGCTGGACGATTTCCCGCAGAAAGGGCGCAAAAACTGGCCGCTGCTTTTTGATATGAACCACCAACCCAAAGCGGCGTTTGACCGGGTTACGGAGTTTTAGAGTAAGAGGGCTGCTGCTACAGCGAGCGTATGCTGTTTCTATACGCTGTAAGCTGTGTTTCGTCAATGCCATTAATTGTCTGCTGCAAACCCTCTATAACAGCTTGTTTATCCTTTGGAATATCAGCTACAAAGGGCGCGGTGTTGGATACCGTGTTCGCGTTGATTCTTGTGGTGATTGTAAGATTTTCAAGGAAGGTCTTTAGCTCGAAGAGTTTTTCAACTTCTCCAGCCGGTGTATAGGTTCCCGCAAGCACCTCCTTGTGCAGTTCGGACTCTGGGAAAATCGTTAACGCTACGATGTTGATGCTTACCGGGTTGACCTGATTGTAAATCCTTGCGCTCTCCAACGCATGGCGCTCTCCGTTGCCGGCGCCGGCCAGCCCGTTCATAAAGACAATGTTATAAGTAATCCCCGCGGCATCCAGTTTGTGAAGCTGCTCTATAATATCGGCGGCGTTGTTTCCTTTATTCATATACGCAAGAGTAGCATCGTCGCCTGTTTCCGTTCCGATAGAGATGGCGTCATATCCGAGCGCGTGAAGCTCCTTCAGCTCTTTCTGCGTTTTTCGTTGAATGTCCGCGATACGGGCAAACCCGCCGATACTAAATACTTTCGGTAAAAATATCTTGATTTTCTCCGCTATGGTTATCAGTGCATCATGACTTAACCCCAAAGGATTCGCTCCCGTGAGGAAAACACGCTTCGCACACGGAGCCATTTGCTTTAGTTCAAGCAAATCCTCCGTTATTTCGGTAATGGGCGACTTGCGGAACCGTGTTCCGTAATACAGGCTGCAAAACTTGCATTGATTGTGCATACAGCCGGATGTGACTTGCAATAGCGCGCTATTCGCTTCAAACGGTGGCCGCCAGATTTGCCCTCTAAAGTGCATACCATCAACTCCTTCTTGTTGAATGATAGCACGGTATCATGATTTTGCAAAGTACGGTTTTTTATTGTCGTTAGTATCATATTGATACTAACGACATTTTATGATATACTTATGGAAAGGAGATGATTGAATGGAGCGTTGCGCGACGGTATCAACCATTCAAAAGGTTTTAGGCGGTAAGTGGAAAATTGAAATCCTTTACTATATCTCATTGAAAACAAGGCGATTCGGGGAACTGCAACGCCAAATCGGAGATATAACCCAGTCCACGCTGACGAAGCAGCTCAGGGAATTGGAAGCCGATGGGTTTCTCTCGCGGTACGTTTATCAGGAAATCCCGCCCAAGGTGGAGTATTCACTGACCGGCTTGGGCAAGAGTTTCATTCCTGTTTTAGAGCACATGAGGCAGTGGGGGGAAGCGCACTTAGGCAAATGCGAATGAGGTTCGAGGCTATATTGTATCGGTAGGGTTTGTTTTTACACCTTCCTAGGGGCTTTTCCGCTTCAAAAAAACCCATTCCGTCCCGCCGCCTTCCCGGGCGCCGGTATCAAACAGCGTATCCGCCGTCCACTCCGCCATGTGACTGTATGGGAGCGAAACAGCGTCAAAGAGGAAAAGCTCTTCTTTTTCTACATCAAAATATGCTGTGATTACCATAGGGGCGCCAAACGAGCGGCTCCATTGCCATACCATGATATGCTTCCCATCGGGACTGACGGAGAACGTATACGTCCCGTTCTGCGGAGCCGGAAGCTCTCCGAGGGTAAAGCCCGCTCCTGTCTTGAGGTCTGTGACGCTGTACACACCGTTTTCCCATGTGAACATATGGCTGCCGTCCCGATAATGATCATTAAAATTGGCTCTTGTCAAGGCTGTGGTGGTGTTTGTAAGGGCAGAGTAAATGTAGTAACTCATGGAGCGCGTTTTGGGATCATATATCCGTAGCAGAACCGTTTCCTCGTCGATGAAGCTATAATCCATGACGGCGCCGTCGTCCGGCAGAGGCAGCAAGGCCAGCAAAGTGGTTTCGGTATGGTATAGGAACGCCTGGCCGGAGGTGATAATCAATACCTTGGACTGATCGGGGCTGATGATCCGCCCCCGTACGTCCGCCATATCCCAAAGCCCCGTCGAGCCGATCAGGTCGAGGAATTTCCCGGCCTGTATGTCGTACTGCACAAACGGGTTTAAGCCGTTAAGGTTGACAATTCTGCCCCATACAAGGTTTGTATCGGGCGAATGCTGCGGATAGAAAACCGGCTTGTCATGTTCCTGATAATTATTCACCGGAATAAACTCACCGTCTTCAATGGCATATAAACAGTCGATCCATATGACAAAATCCTGGTAGACGGCCGTAACCGTCAAGCGATGCGTCTCTAGGGACACAAGCTCCGTAAACCCTCCGTCCTGCTTGGTTAGCAGGAGGGTCTCGCCGTCGGTGGCAATCCCGCCGAAGACGGGCCTAAAGCCTTCCGGCAGCGGAACCCTGTGGATGTCAAACAGGCTGAAGACGTCCGTATAGATGGATTCCGGCGGCGGAGGGGTTACCGTAAATACCAATTCCGGCGGCAGGGCGTTTCTTATAAACACGAACAATGGCAGGAGCGCCACCGCGATGACGAGGCAAATGACCGCAACGCGTTTACCGGCCCGCCGTTTGGCCGGTTCTTCTTCCCGTTCCGGCATGACCAGCGGCGCGTTTGGGACGATCAGCATCTCAAAGCCCCGTTTCAGGCGGTCTTCCCACTTCTCCACAGGAAAACTCCTCCTTTCTCCGCGCCACCATATCCAGCGCCAACAGCGCCTGTCCGCACTCCCTGCTTACAGCCTCCTGAGATATAGAGAGAATCGCCGCAATATCGGGATACGGCAAGCCGTAGAGGATGTGATAGACCACCATCTCGCGCCCGCGCGGGGCGAGCGGCTTCAGCGTATCAAGAAAGTCCAGGTCGGGCGCGTCTTTATAGGGCAGAGGGCCGTGCAACGGGAGGCCGCGCCTCTCACGGCGGAACAGGCTGAGCGCCTTCTCGCGGGCGTCGGCCAGCAGCCGCACACGGGAGGTTCCGGCGGCGGGGGAGGCATAAAACACTTCCTGTGTGACGCTTTCACTGACAGCGCGGTCGCCGGTCAGGATATAGACCAGCCGGTATACGTCCTCGCGGTACGCGGCATAGAGCTCGTCTAAGCTGTTCATCAACCGACCAGCAGCGACGCCGCGTATAGAATCAGCAGATGCCCGGGGTAGAAGGCGTAGAAGGCCATCCGCATAGCCTGCCCGTCGCGCCCGCGCTCGTTGTTGTATAGGCCAATCGGTATGGCGGCCAGCACCGCCGCCAGCGACGCGGTGGCAAACCGCCAGTCCCCGATCATCCATATGTCCACAGAACAGAGCAGGACGCCTGCCGCCAGCGCGATGGTACGCCCCTGATTTTTGCCGCGGAAGTAGTAGAAAATGAAGACATAGTAAATGCCGTAGATCGTGTAGTCGGAGCGGATGAACATCGCGGCCAGCCCGACGGCGAGGATGGAAATCAGCGCCGCCGTCTTGCGGCCCTGCGCCGCGAAGCTGTCAAAGAGCAGGATGCCCAGAAAACCCAACAGCAGCGTAAACCCGACGTTTTGATAGGAAAATTCCAGCCACCCGCCCATAAACAGCCTGTCGAACGGCGCCTCGCTCACCAAAGCGAACATCAAAAGCCGCAGCAGGTATTTCCTCGCGTCTTTCGTGTAAAACAGCCCCTCCGCCACCATAAAGCAGAAAATCGGCATGGCGAGCCGGCCAACCACGCGGCACAGCAAGTAGGCCGGGTACGGCATCTGCAACTGGAACGTCTCGCCGATGTGGTCGATCAGCATGGTGACCATGGCGAGCATCTTGAGGGCGAAACTTGACACGGTCAGTCGGAATATTCATGCGTGTGGCTGTGGAGCGCCTCCCCGGCAAGCGCCCGCCTCGCGCGGTCTAAGTTCCACCGCACATGCCCGCGCAGTTCGCTGGAGGCGTCGAACGACAGGCCGAACAGCTTTTTCATTTTGTCCACCTTGTAACGGAAATGCGTCCAGCTGTCCGTTTTTAAGATGATTTTTGAGGTGGATTCCGGCACCATGTCCAGCGCCATCTGCGCGATTTCGCCCCAGGTGGTATAAGTGCGGCCCAGCGCGAAGATGATCTCCTCGTTCCAATCCCCCTCGACCAGCCTTTGGTATACCTGCGCGATCTGCCCGGACGAGAGGAACTGCGTGCCGTCGCTTTTGGAAAAGGTCATGTCCTCGTTTGTCAGCACCGCCTTGGCGATGTCAAAGAAGCGCCGGTCGGACTGCGACGCGCCGCCCTCAAAGGCGGGGTTGGAGAAGGTGTAGCCGGGGCGGATGACGTTGCGGCGCATCTTGATCGGCTCGCCCTGACCGCCCTGCTTGGCGTAGTATTGCCGAAAGCCCAGCAGAAACAGCTCGGTGGCGGCTTTGGTCGCGCCGTACAGATCGTCCGGCTTACAAAGCGACGATTCGTCCACATCGCCCTGCATCGGGCCCACGGCGGCGGTAGAGCTGGTGTAGATAAACTGCCCCACCCCGGCCCGTTCGGCGGCCTCGATCAAAAAGACGGAGGCCCGGGTGTCGTGTTCCAGCATGGAGAGCGGTTCGTTGCCCCAGCCTAGGGCGATATGCACGACCGTGTCACAGCCTTGCAGCGCTTTTTCCATCCCCTCGGGCTCGGACAGGCACCCCTTGACTTCGGTGACGCCGGGGAGCTGACCTATGCCGGGTACGCGCCCCGGCGTCCTTGTGCATACGATACACTCGTGTCCCGCCTCCGAGAGGGCTTTGGTGACATACTGCCCGATGTTACCGGTTCCGCCTGTAATAAAAATTTTCATGAATTACCAGCCTTTCCAGCGGCGTGACGTTTCCATAATAAAGAGAACATACGTCGCTAAACAAATAGTTATGCACATTATCCACAGGGTTATCAACACTTGAAACCGCTTGCGGCAGAATGAGTTTAAGGGTTATCTCCGTCCTGTCCACAATCGTTTTTTTGAAAACCGCGCCGTCTGGTTTTCGGTTATGATTGACATAATGGTATTGCTACATCAAAGGTTGCGTAAGCGTTCTGCGAGAGGGGGGCGCGCGCACCTTTCAAAAACTCGTAAAACGCTTGGGACGCAATCATTGCGGCGTTGTCTCCGCAAAGAAATACAGGCGGTATATGGATACGGTTTCCTAACTTAGAACGCAACTCCGTACACAATCTCCGATTGGCCGCAACCCCCCCGGCCAGCACAACCGTGTCATACCCCAGCGCGTCCGCGGCGGCGCAGAGCTTGCCGGACAGCGCGCTGATGATGGCCTTTTGGTAGCTCGCCGCCACCGACGGCAAATCCAGCGATTCCGCCCAGTCGTCGCCGTAGAGCTGTTTGGCGTGGTGAACCAAGTTGCGCAGGGCGGTCTTGACGCCGGAAAAGCTGGTGTCGAACGGCGCGCCCTCAATGTCCGCCACAGGGAAACGGTATTTGGCGTCGTCGCCCGGCTCCGCCAGTCTGGAAAGCGCCGCGCCGCCGGGGTATCCCAGCCCCAGCAACCGCGCACCCTTGTCAAACGCCTCGCCCGCCGCGTCGTCCCGCGTCCCGCCGGCTACCCGCATGTCCGTATAGTCCAGCACCTCTATAAATTGCGTGTTGCCGCCCGAGACAATCGCCGCTAGAAACGGCGGCTTTATCTCCGGTTCCGCGAGATAGATCGCCGCGATATGCCCGCGGATGTGATGGACCGGGATGAGCGGCAGGTTTTTCGCCATGGCATAACCTTTGGCGAAATTCAGCCCCACCAGCAGCGCGCCGATCAATCCCGGCGCGGCGGTCGCGGCAACGGCATCTATGCCGCCGGGTACGCCCGACAGCGCCTTGGCCGTCAGCGGCGCGATCGCTTCGAGGTGGCTGCGCGACGCGATCTCCGGTACCACCCCGCCGTACAGGGCGTGCAGATCGTTCTGCGACAACACCTCGTTGGCCAGCAGCTCCCGCCCGTCGCGTACAATCGCGACGGAGGTCTCGTCGCAGGAGGTTTCAAAGGCCAAAATGTTCATACAAACTCCCTCGTCATCAATAGTGCGTCTTCCTTCGGTTCGTCATAATACCCCTTGCGCCGCCCCACCGCGGCGAAGCCGTGCTTCTCATAGAGCGTTTGGGCGGGGACATTGCTCTCCCGCACTTCCAGCGTCACAAATGCCAAGCCGCGTTCCGTAGCGGCTGCCAGCAGCTCCCGCATCAGAGTGTCGGCGATGCCTTGGCGGCGATATTCCGGCGCGGTGGCGATGTTGGTAATATGCCCCTCGTCCAAAACAATCTGTATTCCCGCGTACCCGGCCAGCGTTCCGCCGATAAACGCACCGACGTACCGCGCGATGGGGTTTTGCAGTTCCGCTTTGACAGACTGCAAGCTCCACGGCAGGGAAAAACATTTCTTCTCCATCTCCGCCATTTCGGCGGCGTCGAAAGCCGACAGCGGGCGTATCGTCATAACTGCGCGATGTCCTGCTCAAAGCGGCCGGCGCAGGCACGGTAATCAGACAGCGTGCCGCCCAGCGGGTCGGGGACGTCGCCGCCCGGCATCTCCTTCACTTTTCCGGCAAAAGCGGGGAACACGGTGCGGAGCATGGCGGCGTGCGCCATCGTCATGCCGTACACGGCGTCGGCCCATTCCATGTCCTCTTCCCGTACCATATGCGCCTGATGCTGAGAAAGGTCGCAGCCGCGCTCCCGCGCCGCCTCGGCAGACTGTGCCGACGCCGCGGCGTTTTCATACGCCGCGAGGCCGCGCGAACGCGCTTCCCAGCCGGGTTTCAGCGCGAGGCACAACACCTCCGCGAGCGGGCTTCGGCAGGTATTGCCGGTACAGACAAAGAGAACTTTCATCCTTTCGCCTCCGCCCAGTTCCCTCCGGCATGAGCGTCGGCGACAAGGCCCGGGTTCAGCGCGTATACATTCTCCATCTCTTCTTCCAAAAGCCGTTTGACCGTGTCCGCTTCCTCCCGCGGGCACTCGGCGATCAGCTCGTCGTGTACTTGCAGGACAAGCCTTGCCTTCAGCCCCTCCCGCCCGATCCGGCCGGACACGGCCACCATCGCCATCTTGATGATGTCGGCGGCGGTGCCCTGAATGGGCGCGTTGAGCGCGGCGCGTTCGCCAAACGAGCGGATATGGTAGTTTTTCGACCGTATCTCGGGGATATGGCGCCGCCGCCCGAACAGGGTCGTCACATACCCGTCGGCGCGCGCCTTTTCCACGATCTCCTTCATATACCGCCGCACCCCGGCGTACTTGCTCAGATAGCTCTCGATATACGCCTTCGCCTCGGCGCGGCTTACGCCGATGTCGGCGGCCAGGGAGAAGTCGGATATGCCGTAAACGATGCCGAAATTGACCGCTTTGGCGTTCCTCCGCATGGCGGGGGTGACTTCGGCGGGCGGGACGGCGAAGACCTGCGCCGCCGTCGCGGCGTGGATGTCTGCACCCGACGCGAACGCTTCGCGCATGGCTGTATCCTCCGCGATATGCGCCAGAACACGAAGCTCGATCTGCGAATAATCGGCGTCCGCAAACACCCAGCCCGGCTGAGAGGGGATAAACATCTCGCGCAGCCGCGCTCCCAGCTCCTGCCGCACCGGGATGTTTTGCAGGTTTGGCTCGGTGGAGGAGAGCCGCCCGGTGACGGTGGCCGTCATTTGGAAGGTGGAGCGAACCTTCCCGTCCGCGCCCGCCGCCTTGAGAAGGCCGTCCGCATAGGTGGACTTGAGCTTGGTCAGCATCCGCGTTTCTAAGATGACGGGGACGATGGGGTGGTCGTTTCGGATGGCTTCGAGCGTGTCCGCGTCGGTAGACCAGCCGGTCTTGGTCTTTTTGCCATGCGGTAGGCCCAGCTCCTCAAACAAAAGCTCTCCCAATTGTTTGGGGGAGAGAAGGTTAACGGGTCTGTTGAGAAGAGCGAGCGCCTTTTGCCCGCATTCGTCCAGCCGTCCGCCCAAATACGACGAAAACGCCGCCAGCTTGTCCAGATCGACCGCCACGCCGTCGGCCTCCATCCGTGCCAACACGCGGCAGAGTGGTATCTCCACGTCGCGGTACAGCTCCCAGACGCCTTCCGCCTTCATTTGCGCCTGTATGTCTTCCCAAGCCGTTTCCGGGCGCCCCAGCATCCACGCCGCCAGCGCGATGTCGTCGGTATAAGGGGATAGCGGCTTTCCGGCCTCCATGTCGGCGCGCCAGACGGCCTTGATCTCCCTGCCTACGCCGTCCGGCAGTTCGGCGGGGCTTTCCTCCAGATCGGTTACAAGCCATTTGCCCAACATATGCTGAAACTCCAAGCGGGCAAACACATCGCGCAGCAACTCCGCGTTGGGGGGCTGGCGGCACGAGGCCTGCGGGTCAAACCGCATCGGCACGTCTAAGCAAATCGTCCCCAGCTTGCGCGACAGCTCGGCGCTGTCCCGCCCCGCTTCCAGCTTGGCGCGGAATTTCGGCGGCACATCGTCCAGAGACGCGTATATCGCGTCCAAACCGCCAAACTCCCGCATCAAAAGAAGCGCCGACTTCTCGCCGATGCCCGGTACCCCCGGTATCTGATCGGACGAATCGCCCATCAGCGCTTTGAGATCAATCAGCTGGGACGGCGAAAGGCCGTATTCCTCTTCAATATCCTCCCCGGTGCGCAGGCGGGTCTCCTTGTTGCCCACATGCGCGACGGTGACATACTCGCCGATCAACTGGAAAGCGTCCCTGTCGCCGGTGACGATGACGCAGGGGATAGCCTGCTCCGAGCAGACCCGGCCGATGGTCCCCAACAGGTCGTCGGCCTCAAAGCCGGGGGTGGCGTAAATGGGGATTTGCAGCGCCGACAGGACTTCCCGCAGCAACGGGAGCTGTACCGCGAGAGCTTCATCCATCGGCTTCCGCCCCGCCTTATAGCCGTCATACATCGTGTGGCGGAAGGTCGGCGCGGGCAGGTCGAACGTCACGCACAGCCCCCAGGGCTTATAGTCCCGCAGGAGCCGGTGCAGGATGCTCAAAAACCCATAGACGGCATGGGTGGGCGTGCCGTCCGCCGTCGAGAGCGGGCGGATGCCGTAATAAGCGCGGTTGACGATGCTGTTACCGTCGATGGCCATTATACTTTTCGGCATAGTACCCCCTCTTTTGTGTCGGTCAGTTCATAGCCCATGGCTTTCAGCTCATCCCGGATTTGGTCGGCTTTTTTGTAATCCTTCGCCGCCTTTGCCGCTTGGCGCGCCTCAATCATCGCGGCAATGTCCGCGCCGGGCTGTTCCGGCTCCGGCTCATTCTCCGCCGTTTCGTCCAGCCTCAGCCCTAAGACCTTGTCGATTTCCAGAGCCGCGTCGTATATGCTTTGCGAACGCCCCGCCTGCTTCACCATCGTCCACAAACTCCCGACGGCTTTGGGGATATTGAGGTCGTCCAGTACCGCCTCGCGCATTCGGGCGAAACAGGGCCCCGTATCCGCCGCGTCCGTCCCGCCCTTGTGCGACCGTACCGCCGTGAGCAGGCGCTCATACGAGGTTCTGGCTGCGGACAGGCCGTCCCATGTGAAGTTGAGCTTAGAGCGGTAATGGGCGTTGGCACAGAAATAGCGGAAGTGCATGGGCGAGAAGCCGCGTTCCCGCAAGTCCGAAAGCGTATAGGCGTTGCCCAGGCTTTTGCCCATCTTGCCGCCGTCCACCAGCATGAATTCCCCGTGCATCCATACGCCGGCCATCGGGTGCCCCAAAACCCCTTCGTTCTGGGCGATCTCGTTCTCGTGGTGGACGGGGAGGTGGTCAACGCCGCCGGTGTGGATGTCAAACCGCTCCCCCAGATAGTGCAGCCCCATTGCCGAGCATTCGATGTGCCAGCCGGGGTAACCCATCCCCCACGGCGACTCCCATTGCATGATATGCTCCTTGGGGGCGTGTTTCCATAGCGCGAAATCAAACGGGTTGCGCTTATGCGGGTTGACCTCCACCCGCGCCCCGGCCTGCTGGCCTTCCAGATCCAGCCGGGACAGCTTTCCATAGCCGGGGAAAGTGGATATATCAAAGTATATCCCGTCCGGCGTTTCGTAAGCGTGTCCGTTCTCAATCAGCCGCGAGGTAAACTGTATCATCTGCGGGATATGCTCGGTCGCCTTGCAGACAATCTCCGGCCGCTGGATGTTCAGCGCGTCGGCGTCGGTAAAAAAGCGCTCCGTCACGGTGCGGGAAATCTCCCATGGGTCAACCTTCCCCTCCCGTGCCGCCTTTTCCAGCTTGTCTTCCCCGTCGTCGGCGTCGTCGGTCAGATGGCCAACATCGGTGATGTTCATCACATGCTTTAGCGCATACCCGTCAAACAGCAGGGCGCGGCGCAGCCAGTCCACAAACAGGTATGTGCGCATATTGCCGATATGCGCCGCGCTGTAAACCGTCGGCCCGCAGGCGTACATCCCGGCGGACGGCCCGTTTGCCGGCTTGAATTCTTCTTTTTGGCGGGTCAGCGTGTTGTAAAGTGTCATTGTCTTTCACCTTTGCTTCATCGTCTTAAACAGCGCCCTGTGCCGGACGAGGTAATCCAGCCCCGACCAGACCGTAACGGCGGCGATCAGCCATGAGGCGAGGGTATGCAGGGCAAACGACGGCCAAAGCTCGATATTGTACCAGGGTGTCAGGATGGCGATAGCGCCGAAAATCTGCACGACGGTTTTGACCTTGCCGGAGAAGTCGGCGGCCAGCACCTTCCCCTCCGACGCGGCGACGATCCGCAGCGCGCTGACGAGGAACTCCCGCGCCAGCACCACCGCCACCACCCAAACCGGGGCCGTGCCCTCCCGGATAAAGCAAATCAGGGCGACGAGCACCAGCAGCTTATCGGCCAGCGGATCCATGATCTTGCCGAAATTGGTCACCTGCCCCATCCGGCGGGCAAGGTAGCCGTCGATAAAGTCGGTCGCGGCGGCGACAGAGAAAATAACCAGGGCGGCCACGCGCCAGTCCATGCCCATGTAGACCAAAAACACGGGCACCAGCCCTATACGCGCTATGGTGACAACATTGGCAATCGTCATACTCTCCGCCCCCTTCCGTCTCCCCCGATGGCGCCGTCCAGCAGCACATTGACCCATTCGCCCGCCGCTAAGGGCCGGTCGGAGGAGAAAAATATCAAACCGTCCACTTCGGGAGATTCAGCCTCGCTCCGCCCGAAATACAGCCCGGCGTAACGGTCGTAACCCTCGGTCAACACCTCGGTGACGCTGCCCTCGCGCTCCCGGTTGAAATCGTCAATGATACGGCTTTGCAGAATCTCGGCGCGTTTTTTACGCTGATGTTTCACCTTTTCGGTCACTTGCAGCGGCAGGGCCGCCGCCGCCGTACCATCCTCGCGGGAATAGGCGAAAATGCCGACGCGGGGCATCCGCGCCCACCGCAAAAACTCGCAAAGCTCCTCAAAATCATCCTTCGTTTCGCCGGGGAAGCCGACGATGACCGAAGTGCGCAAAACCACGCCCGGTATCTTCTCCCGCAATGTTTCGACCAGCTGTTCCAAATCCGCCCGCGTATACCGGCGGTTCATCGCCGCTAAGACGCGGTCGGAGGCGTGCTGCATCGGGATGTCGAGGTACCGCGCGATCTTCGGCTGCGCGGCAATGGTTTCAATCAAAGCGTCCGAAACCAATTCAGGGTAAAGGTAGTGCAGGCGCAAACGGCGCAGTCCTCCGAGCCTGCACAGGTCGTTCAGCAGTTCCGGCAGGGACGGGTAGCGCGTCACATCCTGCGCGACCAAGATCAATTCGCTCGCGCCGCTTTGAACCAGCGCTTCCGCTTCGTCCAATATGGCGTGGGGCGGCCGGGGGCGGAAAGGGCCTCGGAGTGAGGGGATGACGCAATAAGAGCAATGGTTATCGCACCCTTCGGCAATCTTGAGGAAGGCCGTATGCGCCGGGCCGGTGCGGAGTCGCGGCGTCTCGCTGACGGCGGCGTCCAACTCCCCGAAATATACGGGGCTTTGCCCATCCAACACGGCCTGTACGGCGTCCGCGACGCCGTCAAAGGAGCCTGTCCCGACTAGGCCGTCCACCTTCATGGCCAGCTGCCCGCCGCTCTTTGTCAATTGTGCGTAACACCCCGCCAGAATGACCTTGGAGCCCGTTTCTATGACCTCGGCGATCTGCTCCCGTGCCTCCTGCCTGGCGCCCTCAATAAAGGCGCAAGTGTTGACGACCGTTACGTCGGCTTCGGCGGGGCTGCCGACCAGCGTAAATCCCGCCTGATCGAGCAGATAGAGCATCTGCTCACTGTTGATGATATTTTTCTCGCATCCCATTGCGATCAAAGCCACTTTTGTAGGATTACTCATAATCATCCGCTTCCAACGCTTCTAAAGCGTCGTTTATATCATTCCGTGATATGCCGTAATGCCGCAGATAAGCGGCGATC
>JAIRUW010000078.1 GCA_031254195.1 Oscillospiraceae bacterium | reverse complement strand
CCTCTAATATTTTTAGATATTCCAGTGCTTCCCGCATTTTCTCCGTGCCCCCTTGGGCCTTAGTTTACCATAAGCAATTCGTTTTGTTAATACTTTCTTAACTCATGCGGTTGGCGTGTCCTTCGCACACCTATGTACATTGCAAAATTTCTCACCCCAAAAACAACACTACATTCCTATAAACGAACGCATCAGGGCACAAAGATTTTCTGACAGCGCTGGGTCGTCCGTTTCCCCCGACAGACGCAGGAGCGGCTCGGTGCCGGAGAAACGGACGCTCAGCCAGCCGCCGTTCTCAAAAAGGACCTTGCAGCCGTCTAAATAGGATACGGAAACGGTTTTCAGCGGGAACGCGGGCAGCTGCTTGTCCCGCATAATCAGGGAGAGGATCTCTTCCTTCTTTTCCTCCGAGAAGCGGAAATCCGCCTCGGCGGCATACAGCGTGCCGGTTTGGGCGGCAATCTCCGCCCATGTCTCCGACAGCCTGCGCCCGGTCACGGCGATCATCTCCACCAACAGCGCCGCCGCATAGATGCCGTCTTTGCCGGGGATGTGCCCCTTCACCGTCAGGCCACCCGAGCTTTCGCCGCCGATGATGGCGCCGGTCTCGGCCATCTTGGACGAGATATGCTTAAAGCCGACCGGGACCTCGTGGCAGTCCTCCCCGAACAGGGCGGCCACCCTGTCAAGCAGATGCGTCGTGACAAGGTTGCGTACCACCGATCCTTTCCAGCCTTTGTATTTCAAGAGGTAGTAATACAGAAGCACCAGAATCTCGTTGGGGTGCAGGAAGCGCCCTGTCTCGTCGATGACGCCCAGACGGTCGGCGTCGCCGTCGGTGGCGATGCCGATGTTGCAGCCGTTTTCTACCACATAGTCTTGCAGAGCGCCCAGCGTCTTGACGTTGGGCGCGGGTAGCCGTCCGCCAAAAAGGGTATCCCGCCGCTCATGGATGACGTCTACATTGCAGCGGGCCGTCATCAGTATGGTTTGCAGGCTTGTCCGGCTGACGCCGAACATCGGGTCGAGGGCGACGTTCAGCCCGGCGGAGCGGATGGCCCGCTCGTCAATGACCGATAGGATGCTGTCGAGATACAGGTTCTGCGGATTGATCTCTTCAATCAGCCCTGCCGCCAGCCCGTCGGCATAGGGGATGGATTTGACCTCCCCCACCCGTTCGATACAGCCCTCCAGCTCTTTGGTGAAGGCCTCGTCCGCGTCCCGTCCCCCCGCGGTAAAAATCTTGACGCCGTTGTAAACAGCGGGGTTGTGCGAAGCGGTGACGGCTATCCCGAAGGGCAGCCCCGTCCGCTTGACCTCAAACATGATCAGCGGCGTGGGCGCGGCCTTAGCGATTAGGCGTACCGGTATGCCGTACGCGGCAAAGACCTCGGCCGCCCACTGCGACGCTATGTCTGAAAGAAAACGCCTGTCGAATCCGATGACGACGCCCTTCTCCCCTTCCGCGGGCATTTTCTGCACCAATGCCGCCGCAAGGAGTTGTACATTTTCTTTGGTAAACCCGTCGGCGATAATGGCGCGCCAGCCGCCCGTACCGAACTTAATCATCCCATGACCACCTCCACAACGCTTAAAGCATATCACATCTATCAACGGGACGCAATTGGCTTGCAACAAAAAAATGCAAAACAACGCAAAAATCATAAATTAACTTCCATTGTTAGTAAGATAATTGACATATATGCCATTGTGGTGATATAATGTCACATCCCATATGGATACGCGGGCGGCAAGCCCTTTGCCTGATATACGCAAAACTGGTATTTTCCCACTTGTAGAAACGGCTATTTTCTGGTATACTGACAGAATGAGTGCTACATACCTGCCATTTCGCTTGAAAGGATGGGGAATCATGCGCAGGCTCCGCCGTATGACATGTATCATCATCGCTTCCCTGCTTTTGCTTACGATACCCATCGCCATTGGCTCGGCTGTAAGGGTGGACGGTTGGCTGCCGGAGTATCTCTTCTACCGGGCAATCCCCGGAGTAACGGCAAATGAATATAACGCCATTGAAGCGCTGAAGGCGCAGAGGACCTCTTTTGTCTATGGAATGAATATGGGCACCGAGGCGTTTTACGGGCAAGACGGTGAAATCAAAGGGTTTGCCGCTTTTTTCAGCGATTGGCTGAGCGAACTGTTCGGTATCCCATTCATACCGGCGATCTATGAGTGGGGCGATTTGATAGCCGGCCTGGAACGCTATGAAATCGACTTTGCCGGAGACCTGACGGAAACGGAAGAGCGCATAGCCAATAACTATTACATGACCCACGCCATTGCGGAACGCTCGGTCAAATACATGCGGATATTTGGCGGCGCTCCCCTCTCAGACCTTGCCATGCAGCGCGACCTGCGGTTCGCTTTCCTAGACGGCGCCACCACAGCCGAACAGATTGCCGCAGACTCCGCTTACGCGTTCGAGGCATTTTTTGTAGACGATTATGACGTCGCGTACGAGCTGCTCAAAAACGGGGACGTTGACGCCTTTTTCGACGAAGGGGTGGCGGAAGCCGCCTTTGACAAATACGGCGATGTGGTCGCCGCCGATTTTTTCCCGCTGATTTACTCGCCTGTTTCCCTTACGACGCTTAACCCTGAGCTTGAGCCAATCATCTCGGTCATGAAAAAGGCGCTGCTGTATGACAGCAGCGTCAAATACCTCTCTGCGCTGTATACCCTGGGAGAAGAGGAATATTTGAAGCATAAGCTGTGGATTACCCTCACCGATGAGGAACGCGAGTTTATCAACAATAACCCCGTCATCCCGTTTCTGGCGGAGTATGACAACTATCCGCTGAGCTTTTTCAATACGCATGAAAATGAATGGCAAGGGATTACCTTTGATGTGCTGCGAAAGATTGGGGTACTCACCGGGCTGACTTTTGAGGTGCTCAACAGCCCGAGGGCTGAGTGGAGCGATTTGCTGGCGCTGTTGGAAAACGGGGGCGCCCCGATGATTACCGAGCTGATCCGTTCACGCGATAGAGAAGATGCCTTCCTGTGGCCGTCGGCTTCTATCCTGACAGACCACTACGCCCTCATATCCAAGACGGAGTTCCCCAATATCAGCGTCACGGAGATTTCCCATATGACGGTCGGCTTGATTGAAAATTCCGCGTACGCCCATCTGTTTGAGTCCTGGTTTCCGAATCACAGCCATACCGTCTATCTGGCGACCAACGCCGCCGCCTTTGCCGCGCTGAAAAACGACGAGGTCGACATGATTATGGCGACCGAAAACCTCCTCCTTCAGCAGACCAACTACCACGAGGAGCCGGGTTACAAAGCCAGCATTGTGTTTGACCGCACCTTTGAATCTACCTTCGGCTTTCATAAAGACGCTGCCATCCTATGCTCCATCATCGACAAATCCCTCCGCCTCATCGACACCAAAAGCATCTCCGGCCAGTGGACGCGCAGGACGTTTGACTACCGGACCAAGCTGGCGCAGCAACGGATTCCCTGGGTGGTCGGCGCGACCGCCCTTGCCAGCATAATGGGCCTTATGTTTATCATGTTCCGCAGGAACAGGAATGAAGGCGCTCGGCTGGAAGCGCTGGTGCAGAACCGTACCGCAGAGCTGAACCATCAGCAGAGGCTGATGAGCGTGGTCAACGACGCTGCGGCGCTCCTGCTGGAATCGGACACGGAGGATTATACGAGCGCGAACAACACAAGCATGGAAATGGTTTGCCAATGTATCGACGCGGACCGCGTCTATCTGTGGCAGAACATTAAAAAGGCGGACGGCAAAACCCATTTCCGCCAGGTGTGCAGGTGGAAGCGGGGCGAGCTGGTCGCGGTGGAGACGCCGAAAGAATATCGGTATGACGCTATCCTGCCGGATTGGAAGAATCTCGTGGCCTCGGGCAAAATCCTCAACGGCCCGCTGGATGCCGTCCCGGATGAAATGCGTCCGTTTTTGGAAAAACTCGACGTCAAGTCCCTCCTCGCTATCCCCCTCTTCCTGAAAGGCGAGTTTTGGGGATTTGTAAGCATTTCCCACACCCATGAGGAACGGGTCTTCCCCGAAGCGGAGATGAACGCCCTGCGTTCCTGGGGCCTTTTGGCCGTCAGCGCCATACAGCGCGGCATCATCGCCCACGACAGGCGGCAGATGCTGAGCAAGCTGGAGGCCGTTATCGGCAACTATAAGGGCATCATCTGGAGCGTGAATGACGAAAGGATCATCACTACATACGACGGCCAGTATGTAAAACAGCTCGGAGTCAAACCCGAATCTGTCGAGGGGACGAGACTTGAACCCTCCGGTGGGAGCCAGGATCATATCATCATGGCCGGCGGCGTGGAAAAGACTTTCAGCGAAGGCCCGCAGGACTGGATCGACGAAGTCCGGGGGCATTCGTTCCGCTCCTATACACTCCCCATGACAGACGGCGACGGGCAAGTCATCGGCGTCGTCGGCAGTACGGACGATGTGACCGAGACGATCAGCCTCCAGCGCGATCTGGAACAGGCGGTTGAGGAAGCGGAAACGTCCAACAAGGCCAAGAGCGCGTTCCTTGCCAACATGAGCCATGAAATCAGAACGCCGATGAACAGCATTATCGGGTTCTCCGAGCTAGCGATGGATGGGGATCTCACCGAGCAGATGCAGGATTATCTCACCCATATCCTGGATAACTCCCGCTGGCTGTTGCAGATCATCAACGATATATTGGACATTTCTAAAATCGAGTCGGGCAAGATGGAGCTGGAGACCGTCCCGTTCGACTTGGGAGAGCTCCTGACACATTGCCAGACAATCATCACACCCAAAGCGCTGGAAAAGAACATCGTCCTGCACTTTTACGCGGAGCCGTTCGTCAGCAAGAAACTGCTGGGCGACCCGATGCGCCTGCGTCAGGTGCTGGTCAACATCCTCTCCAATGCCATCAAGTTTACCCATGTCGGTTCGGTCAAAATGTCCGCGTCCATCAAGGATACGACCGACAGCTCCTGTTCTGTGCATTTCGAAATCAGGGACAGCGGGATCGGCATGACGCCCGAACAGATTGAAAAGATTTTCATACCCTTTGTGCAGGCCGATACCAGCACAACGCGCAAATACGGCGGTACGGGGCTGGGACTGCCCATTACCAAAAGCATCGTGGAGTTGATGGGCGGCAGTCTGATCGTGGAGAGCGCCCCCGGCATCGGCAGCCGGTTCACCTTTGACCTGACCTTCAACACCCAGGACATCCCCGTGGAAACGGTCAGCCAGCCAAGCGCTTCGGCGGACATCGAAAAGCCCATGTTTGACGGTGAGGTTCTGGTCTGCGAAGACAATGAGATGAACCAGCGGGTCATCCGCGAGCACCTCAAACGGGTGGGGCTGCAAGCCGTCATCGCGGAGAACGGCAAGATTGGCGTGGAGATGGTCAAGGAACGGCGGGACAAGGGCGAGAAGCCGTTTGACCTGATCTTTATGGATATGCACATGCCTGTGATGGACGGCTTGGAAGCCGCGACCAGAATCATCCCGATGAAGATAGGCACGCCGATTGTCGCGCTGACGGCCAACGTCATGTCCAACGACAAGGAGATTTATATAAAGAACGGCATAGACAGCTGTATGGGAAAACCCTTCACATCCCAGGAGCTGTGGGGTTGTCTGCTAAAATATCTCAAATCCGTGGACGGCGAAGGCGGCGCGGCGCAGGGCAAAGCGGACATACAGCCGGAAGAAGACGACTTGGAGACACAGCTGAAGGTTGACTTTGCCAAAGGAAACCGCGATAAATTCAGCGAAATCAAGAAAGCCCTGGACACGAACGACATCAAGCTCGCGCACAGGCTGGCGCATACCCTCAAGAGCAACGCGGCGCTGATCGGGAAACCCGGGCTGCAAAAGGCCGCGATGGAGATGGAACACCTGCTGGCGGACGGGGTGAACAAGGTAACCGGGGAGCATATAGACATACTCGAAGCGGAGCTGACGGCTGTCCTCAAAGACCTTGCGCCGCTGCTGGAAGCGGCGGCAAAACCCAAAGAGGCGGCGGAAGCGATGGATAAGGCGGAGGCGCTGGAGTTGCTCGCGAAGCTGGAGCCGCTGCTGAAGAGCGGGAACCCGGAGTGTTTAGAGTTTGTGGACAGCCTGCAAGGGATACCGGGCAGTGAAGAGCTGATCGAGCAGATGGAGGACTTTGAGTTCCGCTCGGCGGCGGAAACGCTTGCGGGACTAAAAGAGATAGTGGAGGGACGATAATGGGCGACTTGGAGAAAAACAGCATCCTGATCGTGGACGACGAGAAGCTCAACCTAAAGGTACTGCTGAACATCCTGCACACGGACTATACCATCTATACGGCAAAGGACGGGCCTACCGCCATTGAGATGGCGCGGGAGAATAAGCCCGACCTTATCCTGCTGGACATCATCATGCCCGAAATGACCGGGTATGAGGTACTTACTATCTTAAAGAACGGCGAGGATACCCGGCGCGTCCCGGTCATCTTCATCACCGGGCTTGACAGCAAGGAGGAAGAGGAAAAGGGCCTCGCGATGGAGGCGGCCGACTATATCGGCAAGCCGTTCAGCCCTGCCATCGTCAAGCTGAGGGTAAGAAACCAAATCCAGATTGTCAACCAGATTCGTACCATCGAGCGCTTGAGCAGGCTGGACCAGTTGACGGGAATCCCCAACCGGCGCAGCCTGGACCAGCAGATGGTTGTGGATTGGGGCCTGTCGATCAGGGAGCAGCTGCCGCTTGCGCTGCTGATGATGGATGTGGACAAATTCAAGGTCTACAACGATACTTACGGCCATTTACAGGGGGACGTTGTGCTGCAAATGGTCGCGCGGACATTTGCGCAGGCGCTCAAGCGTTCGGGTGATTTTGCCGCCCGCTATGGCGGCGAGGAATTTTGCGTATTACTGCCCAATACGGATATAGAAGGCGCTTTGCTAATCGCCGAACAGATCCGCAAGGATGTGGAAGACCTGATTATCCCCTGTTCGGACGGCTCCACCACCAAGGTGACCATCAGCATCGGCGCGCACTCCCTGATACCTACCAAAGAAGACAGTATCCCCGGCTTAATTGAAAAAGCCGACCAGGCGCTTTACGCCGCAAAGGAATCGGGACGGAACCGGGTGTGCCGGTTTACCGAAGGGGCATAACAGGCCCCGATAGGAAAGCAGGAGGGTGATTATGTTCTTTAAGAATAAGCACCTGTCTAACGATTTATTAGCGAATACGGCGATCATCACAGCCATGTATGAGGCGCTCCCCGACATTGTCTTCAGCTTGGATACATCTCTTCGCTATACGAGCTGTAACCATGGCTTTGGGGCGTTTTCCGCCAAGCCTATGAACGAAATCATCGGGAAGACCGATTATGAGGTGTTCGGCGAAGGCAAACCGATGGTCGAGTATTTCATAGAGATGAACCAAAAGGTGCTCGACAGCAGGAATCCGGTGACGATTAACGAGTGGGTCATCTACCCGGACGGGTCCAAGCGGTATCTGGAAACAATCAAAGCCCCGCTCTTCCTGGAAGGCGAGCTGATCGGCCTGATGGGCGTCGCTAGGGACGTGACTGCGCACAAAAAGGCTGAAGAGGCGGCAAAGGAAGCGTCCCAAACCAAAAGCCAGTTTTTGGCCAACATGTCCCACGAGATACGCACGCCGATGAACGCGATCATCGGCATGACTGATTTGCTGGTTTTGGAGAAGCTGAACGATAAACAGCGGGAATATGTGGACAATATCAGCATATCCAGCCGCGCGTTGCTGGACATTATCAACGATATATTGGATTTTTCCAAAATAGAGGCGGGAAAGCTGGAGCTTGTCCCGACGGATTACAATCTGCATGAGTTCATCAGCAACATCTCCTCAATGTTTCAATATATGGTACAAAAAAAAGGCCTTGCGTTCCGGTTTGAGGATGAAGGGCTTTTGCCGGGGTGTCTGTTTGGCGACGATGTGAGGCTGCGGCAGGTTTTGATCAACCTGTGCAGCAATGCCGTTAAATTCACTCAGCAGGGATATGTCAAGCTCAAGGTAGCCGTGAAAGGCCAAACGATTATGTTTTCCATACAGGACACGGGGATTGGGATTCGCGAAGAGGATATACCGCGGCTGTTTGAGGTCTTTGCGCAGGCAGACGAGAGAAAAAACCGGAATATCGTCGGTACGGGGCTGGGGCTTTCGATTAGCAAGGCCTTTGTGGAGATGATGGGCGGCGAGATCAACGTAGAGAGCGAGTACGGGCGCGGGACGACATTTACCGTCACCGTCCCGATGGTATTGGGGAACGAGGAAAATGTCCTCCGCTTGTCAAAAATGAGCAGTTCCGAGGAAGCGCTTTCCGCCCCCGGCGCCAAGATACTGGTGGTGGACGACAATGAACTCAACCTCAAGGTGGCCGTCGGCCTGCTGAATCTCTACAATGTCAAAGCGGTCACGGCTTCGTCAGGGAAAGAAGCCATCCGGCTCGTGCAGAAAATAGACTATGACATTGTCTTTATGGACCACATGATGCCGGAACTGGGCGGCGTTGAAACGGTGCGGGCGCTCAGGGCCATGGGTGGAAAATACAGTGAACTGGTCATCATCGCGTTCACGGCCAACGCGGTTAGAGGCGTGAAAGAGATGTTCCTGGCAAACGGGTTCAACGGCTTTATTTCAAAGCCGATCGACACCGCCGAACTGGCCGCCACACTGAGGGAATGGCTGCCGCCGGAGGTATTGGAAACCGGGGAAGTAAAAAAACCGACAGCGCAAACTGCCGGTGCTTCCCCGGCCCCGCGGCATGTACTGAACGCCATACGCGCCCTCGGCGAGATCAATGTGGACGCCGGTCTGAGCTATTTTTCCGGTATTGAGGATTTATATATAGAGACGCTGTCCTACTTCTGTGAGACTATAACCGAACAATGTGAGGCGGTCGAGAGATTGGTAGGCGCCCGCGATTTGAAGGGCCTTGCCGTTGCGGTGCACGGTATGAAGTCCGGCCTCGCCACCATCGGCGCCATGGGGCTGTCCGGGGCGGCGTTCGAGCTGGAGAAGGCGGCGAAGGAGGACATGATGAGCTTTTGCGAGGACAATCTCCCCGCGTTTACAGAGATGGTACGCTCGTTGCACGGCAGACTTCTGCCGTTGTTCCCGCAGGGATAGATGATATGCAGAAAGGCAAAACACTTTACATATCCGATCTCGACGGCACCCTCCTGAACGGGGCCGCCGAGCTGTCTGAAACCACAGCCCGCGCCCTGAACAGGATGATCGCGGAAGGGCTGTGGTTTTCTGTGGCTACGGCCCGGACAGCCGCTTCCGCATTTCAGATTCTGGCCGGTGTCCGGCTGTCTGTCCCGCTCGTTTTGATGAACGGCGTATTGATCTATGACCCTGCGCAAAAACAGTATATACAGGTCCTTCCCCTTGCCGCCGGGACAGTGTCCGCAGTCATTGAGACACTCCAGTCGCAGGGCGTGACGGGACTTATGTACCAGCTCGACGGGTCCGAACTGCGGACGTATTATGAAGAAAGGGCGCATAAGCCGATCCGGGACTTTATCGAGGAACGGATCACCCGCTTTAACAAAAAATTCCGGCAGACAGCCAGCTTCCTGGACGTCCCGCCGGAACAAATCATCTATTTCACCCTGCTGGACACGCAGGATAATATTAAGCGCGTCCATGACGCGCTTGAGGGCTTGTCCGGCATATGCCGGTCTATGTATAAAGATATTTACAGCCCTAATCTATGGTATTTGGAGATACACAGCGATAAAGCGTCCAAGCAAAACGGCGTGAGTTTCCTGCGTGAGAAATACGGGTTTGACCGTATCATAGGCTTCGGCGACAACCTCAACGACCTGCCATTGTTCGCGGCCTGCGACCATAAAGTCGCTGTGGCAAACGCGAAAGACGAGGTCAAAGCCGCCGCCGACGTGATATGCGGGACGAATGAGGACGATGGCGTGGTGAGGTGGATAGAGGAAAGGATGTAATCCCCTTTTCCCATTACAGCATTTTTATCGCAAACTCAATCAACCTTTTAACCATGACTACATTTTCCTCGTATAACGAGTCCCATTCAAAACCCGCGTAAAGCGGGCATTTTTCTTCGGTCTGGCTCGGCAGTGTGAGCATAACCGACATAAGCCTGTGCGTCCCTGTTTTCGTGCAATAACCGCAATGGCCGCACTTGCTCGTATGTGCAAAAACGAAATTCTTTAGGCTGTCGTCCATTTCGTCGAAATGGTTAGTTACGAGCCTTGTAAACCCCGGTATCTCATAATAATATGTCAACTGACTTCTTTTGTGGCTGTCGAATAGAATCTTGAACTTACCGTCTTTGTTGCCTTTACAGGCTTTAAGAAGACAGTAGCTTCCGTCATACTCTTGATATACATACCCCTGTTCAAGCAGGAACGCTTCCAGCTCTTCCAAATGCCCTCCGCTTTGCTTTAGCTTGCCATACAAACGTGAAATAGGGATAGGTCCGTTCATATACAAGCATTTCAAAAAATACAAACCCGCGGGGCATTTACCCATGGCGTCGCCGTTGCCGTTCGCGCCGGCGTGTTCACTCAACGCCTTCCAGCCATGACAAAGTTCAGGAAGCTCAGGGCTGAATAGGATAGACTTATCCTTTTCGGTTTCACATACCAACCCGATATGCGACAAAATGGCTTGTTTCGGTTTATTTACATCCTTTTTTGCTTTTGGGATACACAGCTTGCCGTCAATCACCTCGCCATGCAATCCAAGTTCAAACAAAACTGTGAAAAAGCTAAGGAAACTCTTTTCAAGTTTCCTCATCGTGTTATAAAGCACCGGCTTCGCCTTTTTGGGTTCGTCAATAAAACAGTCGTCTTCCTCTATCGGCAATCCAATCATATGGGGATTCGCGTAGATTGCCGATAGCGCTGACCGCAAAAAAACGTGCATATGCCTTTGAGCCGTTTCGGAAACATCCTCCCGCTCTACATGCTCGAACTCCGGGAACGTGAGTACATACGGATATATGAGCCTCTGCGCCAAGTTATCGAATGTTCCGCCGATTTTATTGTCTAAGGTGTCCATTTACATTTCCACACTGAACAAGTATCCCGTACTCGGTTTATCATGCCCGTCCAGATGAATCTCCGCTGTCCAATACTTATCCGGGTAAGGGATATTCATGCCCTGCCCTAATATAATGTTGCGCGTAACGTCGTACATCGCGTCGCTGTCGAAGCCCTCGCGTTTGTGCATGGCTTCAGCATCGCCCGTGAACACGGCGAAAGCCGCTTGCGATATAAACGGCGGCCCGGCTTCCCCTGTGCGCTGTGGCACGAAATCAAACGAAACATAACCCTCCGGCACGGGCGTACCAGCTTTCATAAACCGCCCGAAAAAACCGCACCACGGGCTTGTGTCAACACCGCCGCCGTTATGGTGCATGAAAAATAAATCATAGTCGAAATCGGATTTATACTCCGTCATGGCGTCAAGTGTCCTCGAAGCATCGCCATGACGCGCTTCACACGCCGCATCGTCCATATCGTGTATAAACGTCAAACCCACAAACCGCATGGCGGGGAATGTGCGGTATTCAAATTCTTCCACTTGAAAACCTTGCTGCTGCTGTTTCACCATATCCGGCATAAACAAAGCCCATTGCACACCGGAATCGCAGCCTTCTAAAATATTTATATATCCGAAAATATTTATGGTGTCGGTTCCCGCAGGGCCTGTCTTATCCCCCGCGATCAACTCCCGCACGCCGCGCTCTCGCATAATGGTGAAATCCGTATGCAATTTAGCAATCGTCTCGCGCAGATACTCATTGTGCGTTTCGCCGCACAGTTCCTCGTCAAACCTGTCCAGAGCCTTAAACACCGCCGCGTTTACCACGCCTGACGGCTCAAGCTCTTGGAGATATGAACGGAGCTTAGCGTTCTGCTCCTTAAACCGTGCCAAGACGCCCTGCATTAGAATCTGCTCGTTTTCGGCCAACTTGGCGTCCGTCCATTGCGTGTCGTCTAAAATCCATTCGGTCAGCGCGTCAAAAACGCTGGGGTTCTTGCCTCTTGCCTTTAGCGCCCATGCGGTTATATCCTTATATCTTTCCGCGCCGGTCTTTTCGTTTGCCGTTTCACTGATATTGCTCCAGTAAAACTCGTCAATCAGCTTGCGTGACATTTCAAATCCTCCTTGAATAGTAATATCAATGGAAAGCGGGTGAAAGAACCGTATGTTATTCCGCCGCGCCTTTGACGGCGAAACGCCGTGAAACCGCGTAAATGCTTTGGAAAAGCTCTCTTGCGTGTCGTATTGATACCGCATTGCCACATCAATGATTCTACAGTCCGGATGCAATAAATCATATGCCGCCATACTCAGCCGCCTGTTGCGGATGTACTCGCCGACGGTAATGCCCGTAACCAAATGAAAGACAAGCTGAAAATGCGAGCTTGACGAATAGGCTTTATTTGACACCTCGTCTACATTGATTGCAACGGTTAAATGTTTTTCAATATAACGAATCGCCTCTGTTAAGCATTGAATCCAGTTCAAATGCCACCCTCCTTCCTTCTGTGAAATCATACATTGATTTTAGTGAAATGTCATGTCATAGAATACGATGTATTGTCCGCTCCTATTTACGATGACCCTCCCATAACAACACCAAAGGCCGCCCTTTCGCTGTGATAAAAGGCGGCCCAGTGCTCTTTTGATGTCCTAGCTCGATAGGTCACATCGCAATGACAATATCGTTCTCGGCTTTTAGGATGGAATCGGGGATAAAGCTGCCGTCCAGCGTTTGCCCATTGACCGTCACGGACTTGACGCCGTGCTGGCTGCCGCCCGGGTTGGACACCTTGATGTTCAGCGTCTTGCCGCGCAGTTTTTTCACCATGCCCCAGTCCTTCCAGTCGCCCGGGATGGAGGGGTCGATGACGATGCCGTCCGGCGTTGGGCGCAGGCCGAGGATGCCCTCTACTGTACCGACCATGACGGTGGAGGCGGTGCCGGTCAGCCAGTGCACATGGGCGCGGCCCGCGAACGGGCTGTCCCTTCCCTCGATAGTCTGTCCGTGGATATACGGCTCCAGCACGCGGCGTTCCGCGTCCTCGTTGTAGGTCGCGGGGCTGGCTTTGCGCCAGTATTCAAAGGCCTTGTCCCCGCGACCTAACAGCGCTTCGGCCAAGATGGCCCATCCCTGCGTGTGGGAGAAGATGCCCGCGTTTTCCTTGACGCCCTTGTTGAAGCAGAGCATCAGCGCGCCGTTGAAAGCGTGATATTGATAGGCCGGGTACATGACCATCGTGCCGTACGGTGTGTTCAGCTCCCTGTAAACGGAATCCATCGTTGTAATGCCCTGCTCCGGCGTTGACGCGCCGGAAATGACGCCCCAGGACTGCGGGTTGAGCCACATCGACGCCTCGGGGTCGCTCCGCTTGCCGATTACAGCGCCGTCCTCCCTGAAACCACGCACCCAGCGGTCTTCGTCCCAGCAGAAGCGGTTGATCAGGTCTGATGTATCGGCCAGCTTTTGGTCCAGCCACGCGGCGTAGCCACTGTCGTTTTTGAGGACGGCGTAGTCTTTTAGGATGCGCAGAGCATAGTACAGTTGAAACAGCACAAAGGTGGACTCGCCCCTTTTGCCGAGGCGGAGGCAGTCGTTCCAGTCGGCGTGCAGGCCGGCCGGCATACCGTGGTTGCCGAGGTTGTCCATCGAGAACTGTATGGCGCGCTTCAAATGCTCATATACCGAAGCCTTTTCTTCTTTGTCGGCGAAGAGGATCTCATAGTCGAGGAAAGCGGTCTCCCCCGATTCGTCGATGTATTTTTTGATGGTCGGGAAGAGCCACAGCGCGTCGTCGGCGCGGTAGCTGGGATGCCCGGTTTCCTTGACGTACGAAACGTCGTCGGGCGTATCCTCCTTGCCGGGGTTGTGGTTGTATTTGACCAGCGGCAGGCCCGCCCCGTTGGACACCTGCGCCGACAACATAAACTCGATTTGGTTGCGGGCCAGCTCGGGCGCGAGGTGGATGACGCCCTGTATGTCCTGCACGGTGTCGCGGTAGCCGAAACCGTTGCGCAGGCCGCAGTATTGGAACGACGCGGCGCGCGACCAGATGAAGGTGATGAAGCACTGGTAGGCGTTCCACACGTTGACCATGTTGTTAAATTTATCGTCGGGCGTTTTGACTTGGAGGTTGTTCAGCTTACCGTGCCAAAACGCTTTCAGTTCCGCAAGCTCGGAATCCGCGCGGCCCGGCTGTTTATAGGCGCTAATCAGCCCGGCGGCACTGGCTTCGGGCTTTTGCCCGAGGAGATAGATGATTTCCTTCGTCTCGCCCGGGGCCAGCTCTATGTCGCTTTGCAGCGCGCCGCAGGAGTTGCCGTTGTAGTTGAGGTCGTTTGTCAGGCCGCCGGTGATGCCGGCGGGATTGCCGTAGCCGCGGTACGCACCGACGAACTTATCCCTGTCGCCGCAATAGGCCGTCACCTTCGCGCCCGCGACGCCGAAGAACCGCTCCTTGTTGGGGTCGCGGAAGTTTTCGTTGAAGCGCTGCAAGATGAAATCGTCCTTGAAATAGGTGCGGGAGATAAACAAGGTATATTGCAGGTTGACCTGGTCCTGCTCATAATTCGGGTCGTTTGTGAATTCCACATAGCCGGTGACGGCCAGCTTACGCGCCTTATCGCTCTTATTGGTGACTTTCAGCCGCCAGACCTCGTGCGTCGCGTCCAGCGGGACGTAATACAGCGTTTCAGTTTGGATGCCGCTATACTCCGAGCGGATGGTTGTATAGGCCGTGCCGTGGCGGCATTCTGATTTGTAGGAATCCAGCGGTTTGCCGACCGGCATCCAAGACGCCGACCAGAAGTCGCCGCCTTCCCTGTCGCGGAGGTAGATGTACCGGCCCGGCTGGTCTTCCGTCACCGAATTGAAGCGGTAACGAATGAGCCGCCCGTTGGCGCCCGACTTGACAAAGCTGTAGCCGCCCGCGTTGTTGGAGATGATCGCGCCGTATTCGGGCGAGCCGAGATAGTTGGCCCACGCCGACGGCGTTGCCGGGTTGGTGATGACATACTCCCTGTGTGCTTCGTCGAAATGACCGTATTGCATGGCGATTCTCCCTTTCATGGTGTATAGTCCACTATGGGGCATTATACCATAGGGGAGAAGAAAATGCTATTGTCTTTTCATGCGGAATATTGTAGAATAAACGCAAGACATGGCGAATGACGGGAGGGATGGCCGATGCGCATGAAACCGCTGTATTTGGCCGCGCTTCTGCTTTCCATCCTCATGCTCGTGGCCTGCGCCGGGAGCGGCGTTTTCCCCGCTCCCCAACCAGCCCCTGCCGTTCCGGCAGACACGCCGTCCGAGCCTTCCGCGCCGCCGGTAAGCCCTTATGTCCCGCCGGAGAACGACGCGGAACCCATACCGCTCTATTCTGTCCCAGCCCCTTCCCCTACTCCTGAAACGGAGGCTGACGTTGAGCCTGAACCTGTGTTAGAACCGGAACCGGAAATAGACCCGGAAGATGCACCGGAACCGCCAACCATTCCGACGCAAAACAGCGGGATAGACCCGTCCAAGCCGATGGTCGCGCTGACCTTTGACGATGGCCCCGGCAAGTATATGTCGCGCATTTTGGATACGTTAGAGCTTCACAACGCCCGCGCCACTTTCTTCACCATCGGCAGCCTGCTGGACGCCCAGAAAGATACGGTGCTCCGCGCGTTCGACATGGACTGTGAGATTCTCGGTCACTCGTGGAGCCACCGCGACTTGACAAAGCTGGGCGAGAAAACTCTGAGAGAGGAGATCCTGAACACCGGCGACGCTATCGAAGCCATCACCGGCGGTGTCGCGGCCCGCTTGTTCCGCCCGCCTTACGGCGCTTACAACAACACAGTATCGAACGTCTCCGCGGAGCTGGGTTTCACTTTGATTAACTGGTCTCTGGACACATTCGACTGGAAGATTAAAGACGCCGACAGAATTTATAACAGTATCATGGACAGAGTGAAGAGCAATGACATCATCCTCTGCCACGACCTTCACGCCCCGACCGCCGACGCGGTGGAGCGCATAATCCCCAGCCTGATTGAGATGGGCTATCAGCTCGTCACCGTTTCGGAGCTTCTCTTTCATACATACGGGGAGCTGGAAGCAGGGCAGGTTTACGTCGGCGGCAAATAGCCGGGTCTAACAGTTACAAACAAGACCCCCGCGGCCATCAAGCCACGGGGTCTTTTGGAGCTTCCAACCAGATTCGAACTGGTGCCCTTATGTAGCGGTGCCGTTAGGCGTGGGGATTAGGGTAGATTAGTTGTTTTCAACTTTAATTTCATTCTCATTTGCAAATTGCTCCGCATATGAGCCGCTTGGTGTTATTATGGTAAACGCCTGCGACCTATGACTGCCAAAAGAATTGTACTCCATTGAATTAACCGAAGCCGGCACAACACATGAGAGTAAATTATCACACAATGAAAATGCACTGCCTTCAATAGTTTCTAATCCGTCCGGTAGGATAACATTTTCTAATCCCGATTGAAAGAAAGCACCGTTTTTAATTACTTTTAGTCCCCGTGGCAAATCAATGTTTTTTAGACTGGTGCATTCCATAAATGCGCCTTCGCCTATTTCGGTCATACCATCAGGGAGTCTGATTGTTTCTAATTTTCTGCAAGCCATAAAAACATTTCCACCCATAGTTAAATCGCTATCACCCTTAAAATAAACTATCTCTAAATCCGGTGAACGCTCAAAAGCACTTGATCCTATAATTGATACGGTTTCGGGTACAACAATTGCTTTTATTCCGTTATAATTTGCCTTGGAAATCCCGGTAACATCTTTACCGTCAATTTTCGAGGGGATTATTATTATTTCATCAACCTCTCTGATTCCGGTTATGATGAGTCCTTTTTCGTTTTCCACATAATCAAATAAATCTTGACTGCTTTCCGGCAGCAACAGCAGGTTTTCTATCGTGAGATTGTTATCGCTCTGCTGCGGAGTGGTGTTAGTTTCATTGTTTTCGGCGACTTCCTTGGGAGTGGTTGTGTCACTTGGATTTCCTCCTTCTGTGTTATTCGTGCCACACCCCGCTAATCCGAGTGCGATAACCATTGCCAATGTGAAAGCAATAAGTTTCATTTTCATTTTTGAAAACCTCCAAAAGTTTATTATGGCGATATACCATACAAATTTATACCACATTCCATCTAAAAATGCAACCCCAAATATCCACATATAAACCTTCAACGCTCTTTCTCCCTTGAAATAAAAAATCCCGCAATCCATGGGATTGCAGGGCTTTTCTTTTGGAGCTTCCAACCAGATTCGAACTGGTGACCTCGTCCTTACCAAGGACGCGCTCTGCCGCCTGAGCTATGGAAGCGTAAACGGGCGCTTGCGGATAACGCCCGTTTATAGTAGCATATCCTGAAAGATTTTGCAAGGGGTCGGGTGTGAATTTTTTTACACCACGCCCTGCCCCATCATCGCGTCGGCGACCCTGAGGAACCCCGCGATATTGGCGCCCAATACTAGGTTGTCCGGCTGGCCGTAAGCCTCCGCGGCTTGGGTGATCTGTTTGACGATCCCCTTCATGATTCCTTGCAGGGCGCTGTCTACCTGCTCGAAGCTCCAGCCCTGGCGCATGGAGTTTTGGCTCATCTCTAAAGCCGACACCGACACGCCGCCCGCGTTGGCGGCTTTGCCGGGGGCGTAGATGAGGCCGTTTTTCTGGAATATCTCCACCGCCTCCGGCGTGGACGGCATGTTCGCCCCCTCGCCTACCGCCTTGCAGCCGTTTTTGACCAGCGCTTCCGCGCCCGCTTTGGGCAGCTCGTTTTGTGTGGCGCACGGCAGCGCGACGTCGCAGGGCACTTCCCACACCATGCCGCCGGCCTTATACTCGCTTGACGGCTTCGCTTCCTTATAGGCCGTCAGGCGCTCCTTGCGGTTGAATTTAATTTCTTTGAGCAGGGCGACGTCCAGCCCGCCCGCATCGTAGATGTAGCCGCCCGAGTCGCTGACCGTGACGGGGACGCCGCCCAGCTGGAGTACCTTTTCAGCGGCGTGGATAGCCACATTGCCCGCGCCGGATATGACAACTTTCTTGCCCTCAAACGACTGCCCCTTGCGCCGGAACAGGTCTTCCATGAGGTAGACCAGCCCGTAGCCGGTGGCCTGCGGGCGGCCCAGCGAGCCGCCGTAGGACGGCGCTTTCCCTGTAAACACGCCGCCGGGCAGATTGCCGGTCAGGCGTTTATACTGCCCCACCATATAGCCCACTTCCCGCGCGCCCACGCCGATGTCCCCGGCGGGCACGTCGGTGTCCGGGCCGATATGGCGGTACAGCTCGTTGATGAAGCTCTGGCAGAAGGCCAAGACTTCCGTATCGCTTTTCCCCTTGGGGTCAAAATCCGCGCCGCCCTTGCCGCCGCCGAGGGGCAGTCCGGTCAGGCCGTTTTTGAGGGTCTGTTCAAAGCCTAAAAACTTGATGACACCCGCGCTGACCGTCGGATGGAAGCGGATACCGCCTTTATACGGCCCAATGGCGCTGTTGTACTGCACCCTGTAGCCCCTGTTGACTTGGACGTCGCCCTTCCCGTCCACCCACGGCACACGGAAGGATATGAGCCTTTCCGGCTCGATCAGGCGGTCAAGCACCTTCCAGCGGACATATTCCGGGCGCTTTTCAAAGACCGGCCCCAGCGTTTCAACGACCTCGCGAAGCGCCTGATGAAACTCCGGCTCTCCCGGGCTTCGGGCAATGGCGCGTTTCAGTAGTTCGGATGTATATGACATTCCAACCCCTCCTTATGTTCGCTCCATAGTATCATATGAAAAGCCGTTAATCAAGAGCTATTCCACATTTTTCAAAGACTCCACCATGTCGATCTTGACAAGCCTGCAGTATGTGACGGTGTTGACAAAGAGGGAAAAAACCAGCGACAGCGCGGCGGCGAGGATAAAGCTGGCGGGATAGATATTCGTCGGAAACTTGAGCAGATCGATTTCCACCGACGTGATGATAAACCGTTCCAAATACACCCCGCCAACCAGCCCTATGGCAATGCCCATCAGCGTCACGGCGAAGCCCTCGCGGTAGATATACATCGCCGTTTCGAGGTCTTGGAACCCCAAGACTTTGATCGTCGCCAGCTCGCGCATACGCTCGGTGATGTTGATATTGGTCAGGTTGAACAGCACAATGAACGCCAGAGCGCAGGCGAGGACAATCAAAACAACCGTCACGACGCCCATCGCGTCAACGGAATCGCCGATCGTTTGAATCATATTCTCCGTCAGCACGATTGCGCGGACAGTATCAAGCGCCATCAGCGCCGCCGCGTCCACCTCGCCCTTGATGAAAAGCCCGTTCAGGACGGCTTCCCTGCCGAACAGCTCTTTATACTGCCCGGGGGACATGTAGACATAGTGCATGATGTAATTCTCCGTAATGCCCGACACCTCGACGGTATATACATTGTCGCCCACCGTCAGCTCTATCGTATCCCCCTGCCCCCTTGACAGCTTCTCGGTCAGCAGCGCGCCGCCTCCGTAAGGGACGGAAAGGCTGATGAAATTGTCTAACGCCTCCATCCTTTCCGGCACAATCAGCGCGGCGGAAACCGTACCCACCGTCACCGATTCCTCGTGGATATAGAGGTGCTCGTCGTTAATCGGCTCCTCCAATTTCCCGCTGACATAGACCAGCGCGTCGTACTTGACGACCTCGGTGTAGTGCAATCTTGCCACACTGTCCAAGCTGTCGCTCAGGCCAAAGGCCGTCAGCAGGAGCGCGGTGCAGCCCGCGACGCCCGCCAGCGTCATCAAAAAGCGGCGCTTATAGCGGAAGATGTTGCGCGCCGTCACCTTGCCGAGAAAACCGAGGCGGCCCCAGAGCGGCGAAATCCTCTCAATCAAAACGCGCTTGCCTGCTTTGGGTGCTCTGGGGCGCATCAATACAGCCGGCTCCCCTTTCATCGCGTTCGCCACCGATAAGACCGTCGCCAGCGCGACCGACAGCACCGAGGCGGCAAACGCAAAGCCGGCAATATCCCACGGCACCGGTGTTTCGACCGGCGGCATGGAATACAGGTGCCCGTAAGCGTCGGCGATGATGCGCGGGAAGGCCTGGCTCCCGGCGTAGGCCCCGGCGGCCCCGCCGGCGGAGCCGGACAGGACGGCGTAGACGGCGTATTTGAGCATGATGGAGGCTGGGCGGTAGCCAAGGGCCTTATAGACGCCAATCTGCGTACGCTGCTCCTCCACCATCCGCGACATGGTGGTCAGGGAGACCAGTACCGCCACGAGGAAAAAGACCATCGGGAAGACATAGCCAATCCGTTGCAGGCGCTGGGTGTCCTGATGATAGGAGGAGAACGCCGTGCCGTCCTCGCGGGTGAAAACCATCCGCCCTGCTCCTTCAAAGAGCGCCTTCCACTCCCGCGCGGCGTCGTCATACTCCTCCGATACCTGGTGCATCTCTTTTGAGCCTTCCATCAGCACATACAGGTCGGTGTAGACAGGAAAAGCGAACGCGTCCGGGTGCAGATACCCGTAAAACCGCAATTGGCCGTTGCCCAGCGCCGTGTGCCCGCGCTCGTGGGTGATGTAAAAGGGCGAGGTCACCGTCCCGGTGATGGTAAACACCCCGAAATCTTCTAAAACAATCTCATCGCCCAGCGCAAAATCGCCCTCCCGCAGCCAACGCCGGTCAATGGCGATCTCGTCCGGCTTTGCGGGTAAAGCGCCCGAATCGAGAGTGATCCTGTTCAGCTGACCGGGCAGCGCGAAAGCGCGCGCGGTGGCCAGCTCGCCGCTATGCACGGGCGTGTAAGCGTCAAAGCTGTATGTGGGCATGACAAGCCGGACGCCCGGAATGTCCCGCGCGGCGTCCACATCCTCCTCCGTGAACCCAACGGCGGACTTGATGTGTATGTCGTAAAGGTTTTGCTCTTTATATGTTTTGTCGGCGATATTCCGCATGTCAATGGCCGCCGCCTGTATACCGACGACCGACATCGCGCCGAGCATGGTGATGATACAAAGCGAGAGGAACCGCGTCTTGGTGACCCACATCTCGCGCAGGATGTCCTTCCATAGCGCTCTCATACGATCACCACTCGATTTCCGACACAGGCTTGGGGGATGGGTTGTCCTTGACGGATTCCACCTTGCCGCTCTTGATTTTGACCACCCTGTCGGCCATCGGCGTGATGGCGGTGTTGTGGGTGATGACCACAACTGTAACGCCTTTTTCTTTACAGGTGTGTTGCAGCAGCTTCAAGATGCCCTTGCCCGTCTCATAGTCCAGCGCCCCGGTTGGTTCGTCGCATAACAGTAGCTTAGGGTTTTTCGCCAAAGCCCGCGCGATGGCGACGCGCTGCTGCTCGCCGCCCGACAATTGCGCCGGAAAGTTTTTGGCGCGGCCGCTTAGCCCCACGTCCCTTAAAACGTCCGCCGGGTCGAGGGCGTTTTTGCGGATATGCAGCGCCAGCTCCACGTTTTCCAGCGCGGTCAGGTTGGGGATGAGATTGTAAAACTGAAAGACAAACCCCACGTCGTCGCGCCGGTAGGCACAGCGCCCGCGCCGGGAAAGACGGGTCACATCCCGCCCGCCGACCGTGACCGTGCCGCCGGACACGGTATCCATCCCGCCCAGTATGTTCAAAACGGTCGATTTGCCCGCGCCGGATGGCCCGACAATAGCGGAAAACCGTCCCTCCTCCAGCGAGAAGGTAACGCCGTCGGCGGCGCGCACCGAAACACTGCCGGTGCGGTACTCGCGCACGACATTGTCAAATGTTACATAGTGTTGCATGGTTCCTCCTAAAATGACAGCTTTTGGATCAGCTCATGATAGCGGGCGTTTAACAGCGCCGCCTTCTTTTCATCGTGTGAAACGGCGGCGCCGTTGACAAACCGCATCCCCTGTTCGCCCATAAAATCCACGCAGAATAAGAGGGTATAGAATGTCACCGCTTTCCTCTGCGTTTCACCGGCGTTCATTTCGTCCAGCCAGAAGCCGGTATAATCGTTGTCCGCGCCCATCGACAGCAGCGCCATATTGGTAAGCCCGACGACCAAAAGCGGGTCGCCGCAGCACATCTCGTCAACGTCCACGATGCCGGACAGCTTTCCCTCATGGATCAGCACGTTTTTGGTCGTACTATCGTCCAAAAACGGCGTCGGCTTCACGGATGCGAAATAGTCTTCCAAAGTACGCATAATGCCCGTGACCGCGTCGCAAACATCGTCACGAAACACCCCGTTTTGTCGTATCCGCTCGCATGACCTCGCAACGGAGCTTTCGAGGTACCCGGTCCAAGCCGCGAAAGAACCGCCGTGCCCCGCGTGAGGATACCCGTACCGCTCCATAGACGGCAAGGCGGCGGCTTTTCTTTGGATAATGGTCAGTTCCCTGACAATGCCGCGTTTCTCCTCGCCGGTCAGCGTGTGGTATACCTCCCCCAAGTCTTTTCCGGGCAAAAACGATATAAGGGTGTAAAAGTCCTCCCGATACGCCCCGTGCTTTAGTATCCTGGGAACGGGGACGCCAAGCGCGCCGAGTTTGGGCAGCCATTCGACAGACCCCAGGTAGTATTCCTTGTTTTCTTCGCCCGTAACCCGCAAAACAAACTCGCCGCTTGCCGTCTTTACATAATACACGCGGTGGCAGTAACCGTTGGTAAACCGCCTCATCTCGATGGGGGTCATGCCCAGCTCGTATTGCAGGATTCCCATTGCGGTTTCTTTTTCCCTGTCCAAACCGTTCAACAACCTACTTTCTCCTAAAAATGGTTGATAAATTGACAAATGCTTCTGTTTACGGTATAATAGCGCTAAATACAGTATAATAACACGGTGTTGTTTTGGCAACCGTCAGATGTTTTGGATTCGTCGTGTTGGCAACAAAACGGAACGCAACTGTTGTTTTGGAAACATAAATATTATATCTGCGGGGGATCATAATTGAAAGAGGCAAAGCAAAGCCGGAAGGTCAAATACACGCAAACAACCCTCAAGGACAGCTTAATCGAGCTGATGAAGGAGAAATCCATCTCCAAAATCACCATCAAAGAGCTGTGTGAACGCGCGGACGTCAACCGCACGACCTTCTACGCCCATTATGCCGACCAGTTTCAGCTGCTGAAAAGCATCGAAGATGAGACCATCTCCTGGGTCAAGGAGACGATCGCCGGGTTTTCAGGGAAGACAAGCAAGGCGGACTTCATCAAGAACATCGAACGGGTCTTTGAATATATCATCGAAAACAGGAACCATATCCGGGTGCTGATGAGTGAACAGGGCGACATCGGCTTTCAGAGGGACCTTCTGGCCGTGATCTATGAGCAGTGCGGGATGTGGCTTTCCAACGACGTCAATACCGACCCGGCGAAAAGTGTGTTATATTTTATCTTCCTAGTCAACGGGAGCGTCGGGCTGATACAGCACTGGCTCAAAACCGGACTGAAAGAAACGGCGGCGGAGATGTCCGAACTCATCTACAGCATGAGCCGCGGCAGCCGCCCGGATTAATTCAACAAAAAGGAGGCCGGAGTTATGAAAAAACGTATACTCGGCTTCGCCCTCGCCCTCATTTTCACAACAGCCCCCTTCTCCGCGGCTTACGCCCTCTTCGGCGGCGTGAACAGATCGGCGAGCGACGATATTACCGCCGCGATCAGCAAAGGCTTTGTCCCGGCGGACCTGCAAAGCGATTACGACAGCAAAATTACCCGCGCCGAGTTTTGCCGGCTGGCGGTCAAGTGGCTGGAGGTCGCCACCGGCAGAACGATCAACGGCATACTGGCCGAAAAGGGTTTGCGGCGCGATAACGGAGCCTTTACCGATACAAGCGATTCCGATGTTCTGGCGGCGTACGCCCTTGGAATCATCGGCAGCGAAGCCGCTTCCACGGGCACGGCCCCCGAGCGCTTCAACCCTGCCGGTCAGCTCGACCGTCAGTCGGCGGCGGTGATGATACGCAATATTTGCAAGGTTTTGGGATTAGAAACGAAAAATCCCCCGCCGTCAAGGTTTTCAGACGCGGGAGATATATCTGAGTGGAGCGCCGCTGCCGTTGATTTTTGCGCCGCCGCCGGGATTTTAGAGAGACGCGACGGTTTGTTTGGCCCTTTGGAAAGGGTCTCAAGGCGGGAGGGTATCCTCATGCTGCACCGTATCAGGCATAATGAGCTTGCCAAGGCGGGCGCGGCGAAGCCTACGGAAGATTGGTCGGTCCCTGTCCTCATGTACCATTGTGTGGAGGACAACGAAACGAATAACGCGTTTTATGTCAGTGTGGCGGATTTCGAGGCGCACTTGCGGTATCTCTATGAAAACGATTACAGGACAATCACCATGCGCGAACTCACCCGGATGGTAACCTCCGGGGAGGAGGTGCCGCCCCGCGCCGTGGTACTGACCTTCGACGACGGGTATATCAACAACTATACGAACGTCCTGCCCCTGCTGGAGAAATACGGCATGAGCGGCACGGTATACGCCCTTTCCTTTTATCCCGGCTGGGCTTGCACCCCCGAAATGCTCAGGGATATGAACCGCCGCGGCATGGAGATCGGTTCCCATACGAAAAGCCATGCGAATTTGACCAAGCTGGCGCCGGAGGAAGCCGTCGATGAGATTACGCGCTCCAAGGAAGCCCTTGAAAGAGTTTTGGGAATCGAGATCACCAGTTTTGCCTATCCCTATGGCGCATATAACACGGAGCTGGCGCAAGCCGTCAAAAACGCGGGCTATCAAAGCGCCGTGTCGATGACCGTGGGGCACGCGTCTCCGGGGCAAAGCCTCTTTGAACTGCGCCGCTACGGGATATACAAAGGCGATGGGGTTGAGCGGCTGAAAAGGATACTTGAAAACAAGCCGCCCGCGTAAGCGGCTGAAACGCCCCTCGCCTGTGCGCCATAGGCGCACAGGCGAGGGTATGTTGCCTAAAACGCCGGAAGGGTAGACAGCGCCTGGGCTAAGTCCTCGTCGGTTGGAATATTGTCGGTCATCGAGCCGTCGAGGTAGGAGTTGTACGCCGTCATGTCAAAATACCCCGTGCCGCTGAGGCAGAACAGGATGGTCTTGCCCTTGCCCTCCTCCCTGCACCGCAGCGCTTCATCGATGGCCACGCGGATGGCGTGTGACGATTCCGGCGCGGGCAGGATGGTTTCATATTTCGCGAACAGCGCCGCCGCCTCGAATACTGATTTTTGCGGCACGGCCCTCGCGCTGATAACGCCGTCGTGGCGCAGTTTGGAGAGGATGGGGCTCATGCCGTGGAAACGCAGGCCGCCCGCGTGGTTGGGGTGCGGGATGTAGCCCGAACCGATGGTGTACATCTTTAGCAGCGGCGTGGTGCGCCCGGTATCGCCGAAATCGTAGGCGTAGCGCCCGCGGGTCAGGCTGGGGCAGGAGGTTGGCTCGACGGCGATGAAGTCCGGCGAATGCTTGCCCAGCAGCTTATCTTGGATAAAGGGAGCCATCAGGCCGCCTAAATTGCTCCCGCCGCCCGCGCAGCCGATGACCACATCGGGGTATTCTTCCAGCATTTCAATGGCGGCTTTGGCTTCCAGCCCCACCACCGACTGGTGCAGCAGTACATGGTTGAGCACCGAGCCGAGCGCGTAGCGGCAGTTTTCCTTGCCAAGAGCCGCCTCAATGGCTTCCGAAATAGCACAGCCCAGCGACCCGGTGGTGCCGGGGTACTCCGCCAGCAGCTTGCGCCCCACTTCCGTAGACTCGGACGGCGAGGCGAAGACATTGGCGGCGTAAGTCTCCATCACCGTCTTGCGGTAGGGCTTCTGCATCATCGAGCCTTTGACCATATAGACGCGCAGGTCAAGCCCGATGTAGGCGCAAGCCATCGAAAGGGCCGTGCCCCACTGCCCCGCCCCCGTTTCGGTGGACAGGAACTCCAGGCCCTGTTCTTTGGCGTAATAGGCCTGCGCGATGGCCGAGTTGAG
>JAIRUW010000035.1 GCA_031254195.1 Oscillospiraceae bacterium | reverse complement strand
CGAAAGCAAAATGAGCTTAACAGAACTCACTGAGCTTATAAATTCAAATATGACGCTTGCAGAAAAAGGTGCAAAACTCCGCGAGGTTTATGGTAATGTGCTTGCCGATGAAGCGTTAGAAACTACCATTCAAAGCATCCAAAACGGAAAATATAGCATTGCGGAAATGACGACAGAGCTGGAACGTCGTGCGGAGTTGGCCAAAATAAGCCCCCAAGAAGCCCTTACAGCCTTTATTGAAACCGACCCGAATAGGGCGGATGTGGAACGGTCTAAGGCGTTAAGTGCAAAATTTATACCTATCCAACAGAAACTTCGCGCCGGCAAAGAGTTGACCCCTGCTGAAAAAAGTTTTATACAGGAACATTATCCTGAAATGTATGCCCAAGCAATGCAAATTGAACAGGAAGTCGCACAACTCAAAGCCCAACTAAGAAATAGCAATTCAAAGGAAGAAGCGAACAAAATATATATGCAAACTAAAATGCGAGTGATGGGTATGGCAGGCAAAGATAATGGGTTAAGTTTTGGCTTGATACCTGCGCTTGATAATGCTTTCCGCAATATGTGAATCCAAAACATAGGGGTTGCCGCCTTGATGCGGTAGCCCCTATGTTTTTGTTGTAACGCTATATCCCGCCACCTCGCTGCCGCCTGTCAGAGCAAACTGGCTGGCGGCGGGTTTTTCATTTTAAGAGAAACTTTTTTTAGTTTTTATGAAAATTTTTGCAATACCCCTTGACAACTAATATTATGCGTTGTATAGTATACACGACATAGTATTACGCAACGCATAGGAAAGGAGGTCATCCCCCATGGACGCGCAACTCAAGCGCGGTCTGCTGGACGCCTGCGTCCTCGCCATCCTGGCGCAGGGCGAGTCATACGGCTACCGTATCTCACAGGACGCGGAGCGGGTGATGGCGGTGTCGGAATCGACCCTGTACCCCATCCTGCGCCGCATGGAACAGCAGGGCTATCTGGATACCCGGCAGCAGGAGCACAACGGGCGGCTGCGGAAATATTACCGCATCACGCCAAACGGAGAAGCCCGCCTTCAGGTGTTCCGGGGTGAATGGCGGGAGGTCAAGAAGATGGTGGACTATATTATGAACGCCTCCTCCGCGGCGGGCGGAGGAAGCGAAACGGATACAAGGGAGGATGGAGCAAATGACCCGCAATGAGTTTCTCTGGTCGCTCAACAACGCGCTGGCCGGGCTGCCGCAGAGCGAAGTCAAGCGCGTCACCGAGTATTACGACGAGCTTTTCAACGAAGCCATGGAAGAGGGCAAGACCGAAGAAGAGGTCTGCGCCGGGCTGGGCAGTCCCAACGACATCGCGGGGCGGGTGCGCGCCGAGCTGGCGTTTATCCGCGCAGAGCAGCAGCCGACGCCCAAGTCAATGAACGCCGTTCTGCTTGTATTATTGGGGTTGTTCGCGCTGCCGGTCGGGCTGCCGCTTGCCATCGCGGCACTGGCGGTGCTGTTCGCGATGTATGTCACGGTGTTTGCGCTCATCATCGCCGGCGGCGCGGTTATGTTCGCGCTGGGCGTGAGCGGGCTCGCGCTGATCGCCGGCGGGGTAGCCGTCATCATAGGCGGCGCGCCGCTCTTCGGCATAGGGATGATCGGCGCGGCGTTTATTCTCATGGGCATCAGCATTCTGGGCGGCGTCGCCTCATACCATATCACGCATGTCATGCTGCGCGGCGTCGTCAAGCTCAGCCGCTCGATATATGACTGGGCCGTGAGCCACACCAAGAAGGGGGGCGTTTCTGTTGAAAAAGACCGGTAAGGTATTCATTATCGTCGCGCTGTGTATGATTGTCTTCGGAACCATACTGGCTGCCGGCGCCTGGATCGCGATATGGACCACCGGCGCGAGCTGGGCGTCCGATCTGGGGATGTATGACGCCCGCGCCCAGTCGCATGAACTGGACTCCATCACATCGCTGGATCTGGATCTTATCGACGAGCCTGTATACATTGTCCGCGGCGGCGACAAGGTCACCATCGAATGGTCGCAGCGGTATGACGGCCAATACAGTCTGAACGCGGCGGAAGGCGGCACGCTGTCGCTCTCACGCGGCTCGTACGGATGGTTCAACATAGATATACGGATGCTAGACCGCGCCTGGTGGTACTCCCATATAGAGGACGGCTTGCGCCTCCCCGTCACCGTCACCATCCCCGAAGGCATGGACTTGAACCGTATCAGCCTCAACGGCGTGAACATCCGCGTCACGATGGACAACATCGACGCCCGGCGGATCGACGCCAATGGCGTCGATCTGGAGGTCATCTTCCGGCATGACGATATATCTCAATACAGCTTCCAGACAAACGGCTTACGCTCGATCCTGCGCATAGACGGCAGGAGGACGCATAGAGGAATCGGGTACCGCAGCTACAATCACCCCGGCGCGTGGCGGCATATCACGGTCGGGGGCGTCAACGCGGAGCTGGATGTGCGGCAGAACTGACCTCAACGCCCCGGTCAATGCGTTTGATCAATTTGGCCAGGCTTGACCCGTGCCCCATCTCTACAAACCGCGTTACCCCGGCGGCCAGCATATTCTCCACGCATTTCTGCCACAGCACGGGATGGGTCATGTGCAACTCCAAATGGCGCGGAACATCGGCGCCGGGGTGCAGGATTTCCCCGGAAAGGTTGGTATAGAGCGGGGCGGCGGGTTCGCTGAAGGCCAGTGTTGCGGCAAAGGCTTTCAGCATCTCCCCCGCCCCGCTCATCATTTTTGTGTGAAACGCGCCGGACAATGCCAGCCGCGCGGCGCGCCCGCCGGACGCTTTGCATTGCGCCTCAAGAGCGGCGACGCCTCCCGGCGTCCCGGCTATAACCGTTTGCCCGGGGCAATTGAAGTTGACCGGCACCGCCCAGTCTTCCCCGTCTTCGTACGGCTGCGGCGGCTCGCCGCCTAACAGCGCCGACATAGCGCCGTTTGCGTCCCGGCAGGATGCTTGCATCAGTTCGGCGCGTTTTTGCACCAGACGGAAGCCGTCTTCCAACGACAAAACCCCGGCGGCGCACAGCGCCGAGCATTCTCCCAGGGAAAACCCCGCCATCGCCGCGGGGCGCCCGTTCTCCGCCGCCCAAGCGGCATACATCGCCATCGACACGGCAAAAACGGCAAGCTGGGCGTTTTCTGTGCGCGACAACGTCTCCGCGTCACTTTGGCAAAGAGCGGCCAAGTCGCGCCCGGCGACGCGGCTCCCCGCCGCGAAGACCTCCGAGGAATAAAACTCCCTGCCCATACCCGGCTCCTGCGAACCTTGCCCGGGAAAGATCAATGCCGTCATACCGGTTCCTCCTGTCTCTGTTTAACGGATAAAATTTGTAAAGACCCGCCGTTCTTCCTCCGGCAGCCCGTATGTTTCTTTCCCCAGCGCAATGCTTTTGATTAGAAACGCCATATTCCGCCCCAAAGCCCGCATGACTTGCAGCCCCTCCGCGTCCTGCCTGACTTCATCGGGCGTGTTCCCGTGCACCATGTTCCAGTACCGGCTGGACACGACCGGCATCCCCGAAATGGTGAAATATTTGTTCAGCTCGTCAAAAGTGGCCGTACAGCCCCCTCTCCGCGCCGATACCACCGCCGCGCCGGCCTTCATCGTTTTATTGCAGGCGGTACTGAAAAACAGCCTGTCGGCAAACGATTTCAGAGTGCCGTTGACAGCCGCGTAATAGACCGGCGAGCCGAGCACAAGGCCGTCGCATCCGGCAAAGCGCGGCGCGATTTTATTGACCGCGTCATCAAACACGCACTTGCCCGCGTCCCTGCATTTGCCGCAGTCAACGCAGCCGCGTATGTCCATGTGCCCCACCTGAACGATCTCGGACTCTACGCCGTTTTCGTTCAGCGCCTTCGCCACCTCGCTCAGCGCGGTAAACGTGCATCCTTTCGCGTTGGGGCTTCCGTTGATCAAGAGTACGTTCATTCCTGTTTCCTCCTATGGCTGTATGATCCTTTGAATCATAATACTCATGGAGAAAGAGAACAATGCGTCATTTATAGTGCGTTCTTTTTCTCAGGGCAAATTCTATGATAAAGAGAATCGCGGCGACAATTACCGGAGTAAAGGTGTTTAAGATGATTTCAATGGAATTATATGGTTTATCCAGCGCATCGGCAATCCTGGTGTTGGTGACATAGCTCACGGGGCTTGACAACAGCACTAAAATCGCGATGGCCAGCAGTATCCTTGTTTTGAGCTTTTTGAACAGAAAATACGCGATCCAGATAAACACGACCGAAAGAGGCGCAATCCTAATGCCTATGCTGAAAACCATGCTGTCGGACCCAAGCAGCCTGTCTATCGTATAGTCCATCGCATATAAAAAGGGTAAAATGAAGACACTGGCGGCGGTGAGCGAGGCGACAATCCCCTTTACGCCCCATTTGATGGCGGGGAAAGATACAAGCCACAAATACACGCTGGCGATGATCGGTATGGGCGACCATGTAAACGCGCCGGAAACCGCTACGTTTACAACCGAAACCACAAAAATGCCCACCAGGAGCAGAACGGAGAAAGCGGCGGCTATAATGCTTTGATTCAATGCTGCCTTCCATTTTGCGGTTTTACTGCCATACTCCAACGCATTGACCACGACCGCTTCTACATCAACCGCTTCCGCTCCTGCCCTCTCGCCGTTTAGCAGCTCCGTCGCCGTGATGCCGAGAACCTCTGAAAGAGGGGATAATAACGCGATGTCGGGGCAGCTCAGTCCGCGCTCCCATTTGGACACCGCCTTATCACTGACGTTCAGTCTTTCCGCCAAGTCTTTCTGTGTCATTTGGCGCGATTTTCTCAATTCCGCAATAAATTGCCCCATCTTTTCACTGTTCATACTGCCGGAGACCTCCTTGTATGTAGTAAACGCATTATACTGTAATACACAACATCTTTCAAGGAGCCGGCAGTGGAATAGCGCGAGGTAAACCAGCGGTAGAATTACAAAGGCTGCTTACGCTCGTAAACTCGCTAGAGCGACGGGGTGTTCCGCGTCCTGCCGGGTTATGCAAGCGCTCTATTCACTCCCCGACAGCCAAAAACGCCGCGGCGAAGTTGAGCATCAGCTTGCGCGTGCCGCCCTCGTCAAAGGCGATCTCCAGCATCGCGTCACTGCCCATCGGCGTGACGGTCAGCACCACGCCCCTGCCGAAGCGTTTGTGGGTTATGGTATCGCCTTTGTTCACAGTAAGGGCTGCTTTTTTCGGCGGAGAGAAATCCCCCGGCCGTTGCGACGGCATCCCCCTTTCGCGAAAGGGGGATGGAGGGGGGTTTTTCCCCGCCGGCGGTTTGATTAAGCCCATCTCCTCAATGAACCGGGACGGGAAATTATGCGTCGTCTGCCCGTACAGCATACGCTCCCCGGCACATAGGACGAAGAGGCGCTCTCTGGCTCTGGTGACGGCGACATAGCACAGCCGCCGTTCCTCTTCGATGGCGGCGGGGTCGTGTTGGGAGCGCATCCCGGGGAATAGGCCCTCCTCCATGCCCGCCAGGAACACCGTCGGGAACTCCAACCCCTTGGCCGCGTGCATGGTCATCAGGGTGACGGCATTATCTTCCTCTTCGTATTTATCGAGGTCGGTAAAGAGCGCCGTATCATCCAAAAAACCGCCCAGCGTTGGCTCCACCGCGTCCTCCTGATATTGCGCGAGGTTGGTCTTCAGCTCCATGATATTCTCCAGGCGGCCTTTGGCCTCGTCGTCGTCCTTGTCCCTCAGCATCCGGGCGTAGCCGGAGCGTTCCAGCACGTCGTCATACAGCATTGGCAGCGGCAGTGTTTCCGCCGCCATCCCCCACGCCCGCACCATCGCCGCGAACTCCTTGAGGACACGGGCAAGCCGCGCCAGCTCGGGGTATGTATCCGCCTGGTCCAAAACCTCAAAACAGCTCACATTGTCACGCGCCGCCAGCGCCCGTATCACCGCCATCCCCTTGCCGCCAACGCCTCGCGCCGGGACATTGAGGATACGCATCAAGCGCAAATCGTCGCTCGGATTGTGGACGATCTGTAGGTAAGCCATCATGTCCTTGACCTCGGCGCGGTCGAAGAAGCGCATCCCGCCCACGACTTTATACGGCACGCCGGACAGCCTAAGCTGCTGTTCGATCCGCCCCGACTGCGCGTTCATGCGGTATAAGACGCAAAAATCTCGGAAGTTCATGCCAATCGCAACGCCTGAAAGCACCGTCTCGGAGATAAAGCGCGCCTCGTCGTTTTCGTTCAGCGCGGCGATCTGCTTGACCGGTTCCCCCGGCCCGTTGCCCGTCCACAGGGTTTTGCCCTTGCGCCCGATATTCTTTTCAATGACGCGGTTGGCGGCGTCCAGGATGCTGCTTGTCGAGCGGTAGTTCTGTTCCAGCCGGATGACTTTTGCCTCGGGATAGTGCCGCTCGAAAGAGAGGATGTTTTCGATCGTCGCCCCCCTGAACCCATAGATGCTCTGGTCGTCGTCGCCGACGACGCATAGGTTGCGGTGTCCCGCCGCCAGCATCGAAACAAGGTGGTATTGGAGCAGGTTGGTGTCCTGATACTCGTCGATCAGTATGTAAGAAAACCGCCGCTGGTAATAGCGCAGGATCTCTTTATTCTCGCGCAGCAGCCTTACCGTCACAGCCAGAATGTCGTCAAAATCCAGCGCATTGGCTTCAAAGAGGCGTTTTTGATAGAGCTCGTAGCATTCGGCGACGATGCGGCAGAAGTAATCGTCCGGCGCGGACGCCAGAAGCTCCTTCGCCCCCTGCTCATTGTCCTTGGCCCGGCCGATCATCGACAGCACGGCCTGCGGGTTGACACGCTTCTCGTCGTAATTAAGAGACTTCAGCACATCCTTCATCACCCGCTTGGAATCGTCGGTGTCGTAGATGGTGAAGCCGCTCTTATACCCCAGCGCCGTGATGTCGCGCCGCAGGATGCGGACACAGGCGGCGTGAAAGGTCATCGCCCAGATTTCGCCGCCCTGTTCCCCCAGTATGCGGATTAAGCGCTCTTTAATCTCTTTGGCGGCTTTATTGGTAAAGGTGATGGCCAGCACCGCCCACGGTGGCGTGCCGTTTTTGACAATCTCGGCGCAGCGCCCGGTCAGCACAGCCGTCTTGCCGCTGCCCGCGCCCGCCAAAACCAGCAGCGGGCCTTCGGTCGTGAGCACCGCCTCGCGCTGTTTATTGTTGAAGTGTGTAAGATCCGTCATTTTTTGTCCTTTCCACCGGCAACAGACTCAGTATCTTCGAGTAAAGCCAATACCGCGTACCGCCCAAATGGATGTGCTCGCGGCGTTCCAGTATCTCCACATAGAGCCGTAACGTCTCGCTTTCCTCCAATGACAGCGTCTCCAAGGAGTAACAGGATTTTCCGTAGACGTCGGCGACGCGGCGCATGATATATATGTTTGAGGGCCACGCCACATCGGCGCGGTCGGCAAACTCATTCAGCGTCTCGTGCGGCTCCGGCTTCACATTCGCGTGTCCGACCAGCCACAGCATATGTACATAGATGCGTTTGACCTGCTTCTGCCCGTACGGGACGGAGCGCAGCATCTTTTCAAAACGCTTGCGCTTGATCCGCAAGGCGACCCATGCTACATACAGCGCCAGCAGAGGCAGGATGAAATTCAGAACAGCCTTCCACGGGAACTGCCAGCCCCCCTCCACAGTGCCCGCGCTGCCCGGTACGCTCGGCAAGGGGGTTATGGACGGCTGATACTGCGGCTCCTCCATCGGCGGGGACGGCATGGCCGGGGACGGCCGCGGGTTGCTGGCCGGTTGAGGGAAATATACCGGCCCTTCTACCCGGTTATAGCCGGGCGTCGGTTCAAACCGCCTCCAACCCTGCCCTTCAATCCACACCTCGGCCCACGCGTGTGCGCGCGCGTCTGTGTAGAGGAATACGTTGTTGCCATCCTTTTCACTGGACGGCGCAAACCCGTCCACATACCGCGCCGAAAGCCCGACCGCGCGGCACATGATTACCATCGCGGAGGCGAAATAGGTACAGTAGCCCTCCCTCTGCTCAAAAAGGAAATACTCCACAAAGTCTTGCCCGCTGGGCGTTTGCGGCATATCGGGATTATAGGAGAAATTTTCCACCAAGTACCGCTCGATGGCGAGCGCGTTGAAATAATCGTCGTCGTATCTGGCGAGGCTGTAGGCCAGATTGGAGACGCGGAAGGGCATGTCGCGCGGGAGCAGACGGAAATCCAGCAGCGATTCCTCAGGAATCGCGGAGTTGTGAGGACGGATCAGTAAATGACTGTCGCGGGAGCGAACCCCGTATGTAAGCCCTGCTCCGGGGTTGTTGCTCAAGCGTATAATATCGCCCGTAAACCAAACCAAATCGTCCCGGTCAGCCTCCGTATTCAGGTTGCCGACAAAAAACGTGTTGCCAGGCAAGTACAGCCGCGTCCCGCGCAGGCCGGTGTGTGTGATGATGTATGAGTGATTCGACCAAAGCTCGGCGAAATCGCTTCCAGTCAGACCCGCCTCGCCCAGTGCAATTCCCTCAAAGTAGTCGCCGTGCCAGCGCCGCCCGTCGTACTCCATACCAATCCCGCCGCGCAGGTACGGCCCCTCCGCCGGGGAGTTCGAACCGCCGGTATACTCTACCGTCAGCATCAGCGCGCCGGTGGGATTAAAGGGACCGCCCATCTCCCTGCCCACCCCGGTGACTTCGGTTGCCGAACTGCCTCTGCTTCCGCCGGGAAAAATGCCGATATTATCGGTAATGGTGCGGATAAAATACAGCGGATCGGTCTCCGGGTGGACAAAAAGGCTTGACAGGAACACAACAATCAGGCAGGCGGGCGCGGCCGCCAGGATGCGCAACCGCTTAGCGGACTGAACCCTTCGCGCTTCCTCCTGCTCCTGTTCCGGCTCTTTATCCCCTTTTTTCTCCCGTCCGCCCGCTGTATGGGCCATTTGAAGCATGATTGCCGCTAAAAACGCCCAAAAGAGCGCCCCGGGGTAGTCAAACGCGGCGTTTTCCAAACCTATGAACAATGTTCCGCCCGCGATCATCATAACAAATGCCGGGGAACGGCAGCGGATGAGGGTGAAGACCGGCGCCGTGACGGCAATGGAGAGCAGAATGACGCTCAACCGCTCAAACCCGGGGTTGGGCGTCACCGCCCATATCCATCCAGCGTATTCGCCGGCAAACTCGAATAAAGGCTCATATAATCTTGTAATCCAGACAAACGGCACGAGAATCAGAGAAAAAGGCAGCGCCCGCAAAATGGGTTTGCGGTAAGCCGCGATGACAGATAGCAGCAGGCAGGTGATAAGGACGGTAAAAAATATATCCAACGCGGGCAGGCGAATGACAAACATAAAGGTCGCGCTGTAAGAAAGCGCGAACGCCGCCGTTATGGATATGGGGAGATCCCATGTTAGAATCCTCTTCATGGCACAAGCTCCGTTACGTGCACCGATTCCACCGAGCTTGGCAGCGGCGCGCTTACCCCGCGCGTCCGCATGACCGCCAGCTCCACAGGCTTGTCCTGCGGCAGCGCCGACAGCGTGCCGCCGTCCGGGGCCTCCATGCAGAAAAGATACACCATCTGCGCCCGCTTGGCTTCCTCTAGCAGATGCAAAACCGGGACACGAGCGGAAAACTCCACTTTTGCCATCGCGTGGTGTATCTCGTCGAATATCCGCGCGTCACGCCCGGTATGCCTTCGTATCGCATCGCCCTCGGCGTAAGCCAGCGTCGTCTCGATCTGCCTCTCCAACGCGTAACTGATGACCGACAAACACGCCTCTATCAGCGTATCCTCGCACTTCTTCGGCTCGTCGGCCTCAAACGCCGACAAATCAAGCACTACCAAAAGCCGCCGGCTCTCGATGCTTTCGTACTGCCGCACCATCAGTTCGCGGCGGCGCGCCGTCAGGTTCCAGTGAATGCGGCGCGGAGAGTCGCCGTAACGGTATACCCGGTTGTCCACCGCCGGTTCGTCGCTGCTCTGTGAGAATATGCCGCCCACCCCTTGCGGGTCTAAACGCTGTTTCCAAGCCTCAGAGATGGGGACCAATTTGGGCATCACCATCAACGTCAGCGGATCGGGGCGGCGCCCGCCCAGCTTGGCCAGACGGAACGGGTCGGAGACCCGGACGCTATCCACCGTCAGGGTATACAGCCCTCTGTGCGGCGGGGTGAACCCTGTTAAATGACGGAACCTGCCAAGCGGCTCCAGGGAGACTTCAAAGGGTTCCTCCATCGAGCATTTGACCGCGGCCCATGTCACCGGGACCAGCCCTTTATTGCGGATCTGGATGGCATAGCGCACATCGCTTTCCCGATAGCAGCGTTCGCTGTCCAGCGCGTGCCTCACGTTCAGCTGGCGTTCCGAAAGCCACGCCAGCAGCAACGCCGCCGCGGGCAGCAAAACCAGCGCCGCCGCCATGCCGTAGGCAATGACGCCGCCGAACATCGCCGAAGCCGCCAGCGCAAACCCCAGCGATATAAAGTAGCCAAACCGCACGGAAAGCAGTTTTTTCACGCCTGCCTCCCCATAGGTACAGGGACGCGCCCTAATATATCGTCCAGCACATCCGCCGCCGTGACACGGCGCAGCTTGGATTCCGCTTTCAGCACAAGACGGTGCGCGAGGACCGGCTCGGCCAGGGGTTTGATGTCGTCAGGCGTCACATAATCCCGCCCTAGATACAGGGCGCGCGCCTGCGCCGTATGGAACAGGCCGAGCGTGCCGCGCGGTGAGACGCCGAGCGACACATCAGGGTGCCGCCGCGTCGCGCTGACAAGGTAGACTATGTAATCATATAAACTGTCGTCCACATACACCTTGCGCACGGCCGCCTGGAGGGCGATGATTTCCTCCACCCGCGCCACCGGATTGATCTCCGGGTCGTCTTCCTTGAAGCGGCGCAGGATGTTGCGCTCGTCGATAAACTCCGGGTAGCCGATCGAAATGCGCATCAAGAAGCGGTCCATCTGCGCCTCCGGCAGGGGATATGTGCCCACAAAGTCGGCGGGATTTTGGGTCGCCATGACCATGAAAGGCTTGGCCATCGGGTATGTAACGCCGTCAACGGTGACTTGGTTTTCCTCCATCGCCTCCAATAGGCTCGCCTGCGTCTTGGGCGACGCGCGGTTGATTTCGTCGGCGAGGATGAGCGAGGAGAACACCAGCCCCTGGCGGTATTCAAAGTCCCCGGTCTTCTGGTTGTAGAGCGAAAAGCCGGTGATGTCGGACGGCATGATGTCGGGTGTGAACTGGATGCGCCGGAAGGAGCAGTGCAAGCTGCGCGACAACGATGAGGCCAAGGACGTTTTGCCCACGCCGGGCACGTCCTCCACCAATATATGCCCGCCGCAAAGCAAGGCAAACAGAGATAATTCCACCGCACCGCGCTTGCCGACGATGATTTTTTCCACGTTATCAACAATCCTGCGCAGGTAGCCTTGTATTTCCTTGAGATCCTCACCCATCGGTTTACCCCCCTGTCTATACATAACCACTATTGTACAGGCAGGGGGGCAAGTTGTCAAACGGAAATTCGGGTATTGTTCCCTTATCTTGCTAATTTTTTATGTTATCGAGTGGGTCTGTTTTGCGGCATTAGTTGGCAACCAATACCGTCGGCGTATTTAAGAATCGTCTTGATACTACCGCCGCTCCCTGTTTCAAAGCGCGATATTGCTTGTTGGGTTAAGCCAGTCCGGGCTTCAAGCTCTTTTTGGGTGATATTATTTGCTTTTCTGAAATCAATGAGCCTGTTCCGCAGTTCTAATTCCTCCCGCTCTATCCGTGCGTTTTCCCTGTGCGCTAATTCGTACTGACGGAAAAGCTCCTTTGCTTCGGGGTCATCCTTGAACATTTCCTGAAGCTCCACGGCTTCGGCTATTGGGTCTACCTTTGTAAATGGCATGGTGACACCTCCCTACAAACTAAGGCCGAGTTCTTTAGCCCGCTTAATAGCTGTTTCTAACTCGAAATTTTCAGCCTTTCCCTTTTGCTTTTGGCAAGCATGGAGGAAATACACGTTATCACCGTCTTTTATGACATACATAATCCTGTTATCGGTGTACTTGATTTCATAAAGTTTCCCTCTTAACTGCCGTGTGTTTAGCTCTTGAAATGCCGAAAATCCGCTTAATATTATGCTGTGGCGTATTTTATAGAGTTCCCGCCGTTCCTCTATCGGTCTAGCGCTGATGTATTCTCTTATAAGGTTCTTCCCGCCGCTGGTGGTGTAGTCGTGTATGTCCATAGGCTTCCCATCCTAAAATAAAAAATACATCGATACTGCTGTATTTTCATAATACAACAATTTCGATGTATTGTCAAGGATTATTTCAAAGACCGTTGCGCCGATGGGCGCGACGGTGGGGTAGATAATTCTGCTGAGTATCGGACGGTAACCAGTCGGTGCGACCCTGCGCTAATGCTTATTGGCAATGCTAATCATAAATCCATTTACCTGAATCTAAGTCTACAAATTTGGATAACTTTATTTCCGAATGGAATTCTTTGTTATATTCACCTGCTCTTGTTTGGTTATCCAGCTTAAATGATATATTATATAATCGTCCAGCTTTAGTCTTGCGGATTAGGTTGTTATCAATAAAAAAATGTAACAGCTTTTTGTGAGTCTCAATATCATCATAATGCAAATAAAAACATGCAACCCCTTCATCTGCATCGGAATATTTTGAATGAACAACAATTTTGTTTTTAATGGCATCTTTACAAAATTTATCTACTAATTTCTTATCACTAAAAAAATACATCCACTTTCCAACTTTATTATCATCAAAAGATTGGTCGTCGCCGATATAGCAAACCCAATTCGCTATTTTATATTTTTTCATTTCACAACCTCCGCTTATGTAAATATTCGCCGCTCCCTGCTGCCGGAGTGTCCGGCACGGAGAACGAACCTAACCGACACCAGTATACCATATTAATTTTCTTTTGAAAAGACGTGAAAAGAACCCCGGCGGCGCGTCATTTTCTTCCGGGTCGGGGCGACCGTCGGGCAACTGCTTACTTGCTAAAATTGTTGCACAGGCCGACATGGTTGTCAAGCCCTTTCTGCGAAATCAGGCAAAAAGAGACGGTGTAGTAAGCCTACACCCCCAGTAATTTAATACATGATAAAACATAGTCTTGCGGCTTTTGCCGAAGTATGCTAGGATAGGCGAGCAAGAGGGTGTCGGTTACTGACAACGCCGCCGTTCTTCCCCGCGATTCTGTTGTGGAGGAAGGAGGTGGTTGCCAATGGGAAAAAAGCTGATTCGGTTCGTCATTTGCGCAATATTCGCGCTTTGGCTCCTGATAAAGTTTGCCCAAAAAGCAATGTAGCCGCCCACTCGTCCAAAAGTAGCGGCTACATAGCTTAGTTATTTTCGGGCGGCGTGTCGGTTTCCGGCACGCCTCTTGTGTTTTTAGTATAGCATATCCGGCAGGATTGTCAAGGATAATTTGTTTGTGCGGGGGCACTTGCCTACACGCCAACCGCATGAGTTAAGAAAGTATTAACAAAACGAATTGCTTATGGTAAACTAAGGCCCAAGGGGGCACGGAGAAAATGCGGGAAGCACTGGAATATCTAAAAATATTAGAG
>JAIRUW010000013.1 GCA_031254195.1 Oscillospiraceae bacterium | reverse complement strand
CCCTGCTCAAAGGGCTGGCGCATGACAGCGGCTACTGCGTCATTGTGGCGACGCATGACGAAGCCGTGTCGGCACAAGCCGACACGGTCTGGGTCATTACCGACGGAAAGGTGAGCGAGGTCAGGTGCTAGGGATGTAGTATTTACAGCCCCACCCTTACCGCAAACCCATACGGCAGAATGATGATGCGCCGGTTCGTATTTGGCTCTAACTGGGGAGCCAGTGAAAAAGCCTGATAAAATCAGGCTTTTTCATTTTCTCAGGGATTGCCGGATAATGTCCGCCCGGGCGAACACGATCACGCTTTGCCAAATTTTTTCAATATATCAGGAATAGATTGAATAATCGCTTTCAAAATTTCTGTTTTCTTGGTGCTTCTTTCTCGGATGAATTTATTCATTTCTTCTATCTTGTTGTTGCATTGATCTCTCGCATTCATTCGCTCCGGCTCTCCTTTGTAATACATATTTACTATTTTTAGCCCAAACTCACCGATTGCATCGAATTTTGCCTCTTGCCAGCTATAAAGCTCGGCAATCTTACGACTATAGAATGTGGGTTTCAACATGCTTTTCGTAAAAAGACTGTGAATCTCATTCGCTATATCTGACATCACATTTTCACAATGAGCCACGAGAAAATCGTATAGTATCTTTTCTGACGCGGCAAAGTCCAAAAACTTAAAGACCATCCAACTGTCATAGCACATTGGCCTCTTTTTGCTTCTTTGTGCTGTAAAATACACTGTAGAGAAGTCAGAGTCTACGAGGATATATGGATTCAACCCCACTTCAAACGCTTCATCGGGTATCCCTTGTACCAGTTTAATTTCCCCGCTCTCAGGAATCAATTCTGAACAAAGGCTCTTGAATCCCTCTTCGCATAAACCACGCTCGTGGTCGATGTTGACGAAAATCATTTTCTTGCTGATTGCATTACTTGGCTCTAGTTCTGGAAAAGCCTTCTGGACATAAACAATGATTTCCTCAATACAAGCATCCAGTGAGTTTATTTTACAGAATGCCGGGTTCGTGGTTTTCAAATCTTCTAAGGTTTCGCCGGATAAAAAGCTATCAATTATTTGCTGGAATTTATGTAAATTGGGATCGTGCTCATGGGGGTTGGCGTTGAAAAAGCATGAGAAAATAATGCTTATAACCCCGTTCGGGAAGATATGTACGATGGGCTTAATATGTATGTCGAAATCAGAATCCTTGATGTAAAACTCGAGATTGCCCTCAGCACGGTAACAAGCCGATAAACTTTGGATGCCATTTTTGCCAACACTGTTGCGGTGCATCATTACTACATGAGGATTCTTTCTCGAATCGTCGTGCATTTCAACCTGCCCGATATGCCGGATAAAAATATTCTCATCTTTAAGCGCTTTCTTTCTTCCTTTAGAATCATTCGCGTCCCTTGGAGTAGTCAGACTATCGAGCCTTCTCTTTAGATCTGTTTTCGACAGGTATATGGAAGGGCAAAAAATAGTCTTGCTCATAATGATATGGAGTTTGCGCAACGGCATATTTAACACCCTTTCTAAAAAGGAGAGTCGCGCATGAAGCGCGACTTCTCGGGACGACTGATGTCATCCGCTATGCAACAGAAAGAAAATTCTTTCCGTTGCCCTAATCGGCTGACGATAATAATACCGTCAGTCCAATTTTGGCTTGGTAGCTACATACAGTATATACAAAAGGAATAATTTTGTCAACACCACAATGAGCAAAGGCCACGACATTTCTTACTGCATCACAGCATAAGCGGCGTATACGCCGTACATCGCAATAAAGATGAGAGCTTCAAACCGTCTTAACCGTCTCCCGGCTGCTGAGAATATCCATAACATCCCGACCGCCAGGATCATAAAGGATATGTCCACAACATTGTACGACAGTGTATCAACTTCTCCGAAAATAATGACGGGAAGCCCGAGCACGACACAAATATTAAATATTTGTGTGCCAATGATATTGCCGATGGCAATGTCGTTTTCACCTTTTTTGGCCGCGACCACTGTGGTTACCAATTCGGGGGAAGAAGTCCCTATGGCGATAATGGTTATTGTGATGATCTTATCGCTTATTCCAATAAAAGAGGCAATCTCCACAAGATTTTCAACAAGCAGCTCGCTGCCCAAAATCACGCCGCCCAGCCCGAGCACCACCATCACAATGGAGCGGAATACTTTATATTTCGGCGGTTCATCGACTTGGCCCGCCGCCTTCTTTTTATGTATGATAGTCATCAGATAATAAACGAAAATGCAGAAAATCAGAAGCAAGACAATGCTGTCAGCTCTTGAAAGCATATTTACCGCCGCTGAGTCAAACAAGGTATCTAAGAACATGACTGAAAAGCTCAGAACAACCAGCATCATTATAGGGATTTGCTTCCTGATGATTTCATTGCGGATGCTAAACGGTGTAATCAGCACCGCTATGGCCAGGATAACGAATATATTTGAGATGCTGCTGCCTATGATGCTCCCGAACATGACGTCGGTGTTTCCCTTCAAGCGAGAACTGAAGGAAATGGCCATTTCCGCCGAAGATGTGCCAAACGCCATAATCGTAAGCCCAATAACCGTGGTGGGCACCTTGATATTTCTCGCAAAAGACGCAGAACCTTCCACAAACACATCAGCACACTTAATCAGCAGCGCAAGCCCCGCGGCGGAGAGTATGATGTTCAATGCAAAACCCAAGTCAATCAATCCCTTCCGTAATCCTGTTGAGCGATACTCACTGTCACAAACGGCGGGCGTTTAGTAGATGATTTCAATATCTATACTTTCACCATTGTCGCGTAACTCAACGATAAAAGGTCTTTCCCGGTAATCTTCCTCGTCAAAACCAGGAGCCTTTTGATGAATATGAATCCCATTATACACGCCGCTAAAAATCCAAATCCCGTCCCGAGTATCATCAATTTCAGATTCGTTTACATCCAGCAGCCGGAGAAACGCGTTCTCGTAAAACTCTATTAGCTCCGATAAGGATTGGGTGCTGTTCAGGAGGAGAAAATCATCGATATGCGACACGATCGTCGCATCTTCCGGCACAAAAAAAGTCAGCACATATTCGTAGCTCTCCGTTTCCTCCTTCTTCTGCAGACTCTCGCAGGCGGCTAATACTAATGCCGTCATGAGCGCCAAGACAAACGCCGAAGCTCTTATGATTTTCAATTTGAATCAACCTCCCGCCAAGTCTAACATATGAGCTAACCCCACTCCACTCATGCCGCCATAATGAAGATTTGATACTGCACACGGGCATTCTATCACAAAATTCGCCGAATTTCAACCTTAAATATTACGTCAAAGGCTCCGAACGGCTGATTGGGTGTACCAGCCATTTGGAGCCTATGTAGTAGAGCGTGACTCCGTGATGAAAAAATTGGACTTTGAAGCTGGATTATGGTATACTGTAAAAAATAAATGGGGGTAGGCAACATGGACGAGAATGTACAATATGCCCTTGAGGAATTTGAAAAAATAAATGCAGATGAAATATTTCTTGTAAAAGATTTATGGAAAGGCTATGAATGGTATCGCAAGCCCGTAGTAGAACGTCTACAGATTGGCAGGCTTTTTTACAATGCTCTCATGCGGCAAACCCCATGCCCAGTGGATGTTCTTGAAAAAACAGACGATGAACAGCAGAAATACCGAAAAAAGCGATAGACTGATATTGTATAGGATAGTAATTTCATCAGAATCACAAGACAAGGCTATTCAAGCCTTGCCGTCTTAGCAATACAGCCCATTATTTTCGATTTGTCTTGTGTTGTCGCTTTTTCCGTGTTGTAATGGTAAAGTAACATTTTCTACGCTCGGAGAATGGGTAGGGAGCGGGGAATGAAATTTATATTAGAGGAGGTTCTTATGAAATATCGTGGCTTAATATTTGGATTGAGCTTGTTCACTGTTATAGGAAATTTATTGTATTGGATGCTTGCATTTACCGGGCTGACGCCAGTGATTGAGATTGTTCCGGGTTACACAGCATGGTTCTGGTCGTTTCCGTTGCCTGATTTATGGCTTTCGGTAATATCTGCATTATTGGCGTTTTCCATAAAAATCAAACGCGACGTCATGGCGATAGTTTGCGGTTTACTAACCGCTTCAAGCATGATATTTTTAGCATTGAATGAGTTGATGTTCAGCTTTTATACAGGTATGATTTATTTGCCATTAGCAGATATAGGGAGCGATTTGGTAATTAAGATATATTGCTTATCTGTTGGAACATTTTTTATTACTCAATTTTCTCGTCAGATTAAAAATCAATTCAGACACATAGAGCAGAACTGAATATTAGCACAAAACGTTGCTAATAAGCATTAACGCCCCCGCGCCTTTTTCTTTCCTTTCCCTGCGGGATTTACATTATCTAACGCAAGTGCGGCGGGATTATCCCCGCCCGTTGGCACAACTATGAACGACCACCCCAAAAGCGGGGTGGTCGTGTGGATTTGGGGGCGATGATCTATCTCTCGGTTTAGTACCAGCCGCGATCCCGGTCTCGGTCGTGCTCTCTATGCCGGTCATGATCCCAGTCTCTGTCATGCTCCCTATGCCGGTCATGATCTCGATGGCGGTCAAAATCTCGGTCACGATCCCGGCGGCGGTCGAAATCCCGGTCAAAATCAAACCCTTCAAAGGGGACGAAGACGAGCGGGATCAGAAAACCGCCTTGTCTGTCAGGTGTTTTCATTGCGTCAAAGGAAAACGGAAACCCCATTGCGTTCCGTTCATCCGATGAAAAGCGTTGGTTTGTCATTACATTATAGTCCATATTATACAGGCTCCTTCAAAAGACGGATATAGTGGTTCGCTTCCCGCAGAACGTGGTCGGCCAGAAGAGGGAGTATGATCGACCGGATCTTGCACTCGGAAATGCCCTTGGTTCCGGCCTCTTTGAACTCCCTGTATTTTACTGTTTCTTTGAGCGCGTCGTTGGCAACGCTTGCAATGGTCATGTCGGTGGCTCTCCGCGCCTCTTTCAGCAAGTCGTCGTACTCATGGGCGAAGTTGTTGGCTGTCTGCACCAGCTTGTTTTCCGACGGGTCAAGCAGCCCGCGGATAAACAGCGCATGTTCCAGCATGATTTGGTTCCAGAACAGCGTTGTTTCTTTGAGGGAGGTGTCGATGTCTTTGCCCTGCTCCAAGCTCTCCACATGGTCGCGGTACTGCTTCGCTTCCCGCAGGATATGCTCAAGGAGCAGCGGGTAGTTCACAGTGAAAATGTTGCATGACAGCACGGCATTCAGCACTTTCTGCTTGAACGCGATCAGACCGTCCAGCAGCATAATGGCCTCACGGTTGAGCCGCCTGACCTGGCTTTCCAGTTCCGGCGAAACAGCCCCGTCGCGCCCGCTGTGCAGCTGCGATTCCATGATAGTGATCTGGTGATTCAGCGGAATCCCGGTAAAATGATGAGATTTTTGCTCGGCGCCCAAGGTATAGTCGGTAACGATTTCGCCGGACGACAGCACCGCGGGCCGGATCATGCCGTTGCTGATGCTCACAACATTGGACAGCAAGCCCTCAAACTTTTTCTTGAAGTCATCCGCTTCTTTCGCTAAATCCTCGTTCTTAGGCGTAAACCCCGCTTCCAGAAAGAAAGAATGCTCCTTCATGATTCTGGCGAAAAAAAGGTGCAGCTCCAAGGATAGCGTTACATACATCCGCTGGTTTAACATTTAGCCACCTCCGCAATGATTATACGTCAGCGTATGCCGGGAGGGCTTCAGGTGTTCACTGCGTCAAGCGTCAGAAAAGTCCCGGAAACGCAAAACCGCCTGTCATATTTCAGACAGGCGGCAGAATCGTGTCACACTGCGTCAAGGTCCCGCTCGGCCTTCTAAGAACCGCTAATACTTCCCATTTTCTTCGCCGTCAGGCAACTCCGCTTTTTCGGGCATGGCAATCTGTTTGCGGGGAGACGGTGAAGATAAACTCCGGCGCGTACCGCCCCCGTCTTTCAGCTTAAATTGCGCAATCAAATCCTCCAGCATGTTGGCCTGCCCGCTCATTTCCTCCGACGCCGCGGCGCTTTCCTCCGCGGTCGCGCTGTTCTGCTGGATAACTTGCGCCACTTGGCCTATGCCTGCGTTGATGTGCGCGATGCCTGCCGACTGCTGCTCGGAGGATTGCGCAATTTCATTGATGAACTGATTGCTCTCGTTAATGCCGGTCACGATTTCCGCAAGACTGGCGGCGGTTTCACTCGCAATACGCGAACCTAGTTGCGCTTTCTCTGTCGAGTTGGCAATCAGATTGCCCGTCTCTTTTGCCGCGTCAGCACTCTTGCTGGCGAGATTGCGAACCTCCTCGGCAACCACGGCAAACCCTTTGCCGTGCTGTCCGGCCCGCGCCGCTTCCACGGCGGCGTTGAGGGCGAGGATGTTGGTCTGGAAGGCTATATCGTCTATGACCTTGATAACCTTGTTAATGCTTTGACCGGCTTCATTGATTTCCTTGACGGCCGTCAGCATCTCATCCATCTGGCGGCTGCCTTTTTCCGCGCTTTGCTTAATCGCGCTCGCAAGGGCGGCAGTTCGCCCGGCCGTTTCCGCGTTTGCTTTTGTTTTTTGCGCTATCTCGGTAATCGAGGATGACAGCTCCTCCACAGCGGCGGCTTGCTGGGTTGAACCTTGCGCGAGTATCTGTGACCCGTCCGCAAGCTGCTTTGAGCCGGAAGAGACTTGCGCTGTCGATGCGTTTATCTCATTAAAAGTATGGTTGAGATTGCCGAGCATCTTTTCAAACGCTATATTCATAGCATCCTTATCCGAACGGACGGTAACAGTGGCGGTATAATCCCCGTCTGCGATTTGACCCAGCGTGTTTGCCTGGTTGTTTATCGCGTTGACCATATCTGCGACTTCTCTTTCAAGCCGCCCAAACTCGTCTTTGCGATTGATCGCGTCAACCGGGGATACATCTCCGTGTGATACACGGTTGATGATTGCTTGCAAATGGATAATCGGCCGCAATATGGACCGGTGGACAAGGAACAGATAAGCGACCATGATGATAACCATACTCACTAAGCCAACACCTACAACCAGCAGCAGGTTGTTGGATGAGCCTTGTTTAAGCCCTTCGAGCGCGCCGCTCACATAAAGCGAATCCTCAGCAAAGTACGCCGCGTCCAGTTCGAGCCGCATGATATAGGCCGGGCCGCCGAAACGATTTACCGTTGTATAATATGTAATCGTCCCGTCATCGTCATTCTCGGTCAAAGTGCTTGTTATATTAGGGATTTGGGCAATGGCGCCCTTGATAAAAGACGCTTTGGCGGATGGCTTCTCCACAGACATCAGCGTCAAACCGTCCGGCTCAAAGAGGTGCATACTGTAAATCATGTCGTATCCGGCAATCATCGCGCCCATGCTTTTCTCAATCGCGCTGACTTCCAAAGCAGATTCCACGATTCCTTTGATATTTCCGTTCTCGTCATATCGCGGAACCGCTGTGAATTTATATATCTCTCCGGTTTCCACCATGATTTTGATAGCCGACGGAAGCTCTGTGGCTTCTCCCGTGACAAGCATTCTGTATCCTTCCCAAATCTCAAACAGTCCGATGCCGCCCACGGCGCCCGGAACTGTGGATACCGTGAAATATCCATCCATGTCGGTAAGGTATAGGTCATCGACGCGCAGTTCGCGGAGCAGAGTTTCCATGTCGCGGAGGGTGATGTCGCCTAATGTGTCCAATTTTTGCAATACCAACGCCGCGTGATACATGGAATCGTCGATCCGATCCTCTTCCTCCGTTAAAAAAACAATAAGCGACTGCCCCAGCGCTCCGATTTCATTATCAGAGCGGATATTGCCCCGTTTATACAGTTCGTTGTTCAAATCGACCGTCTGCTTTGAGATACCGTCATTGGCAAAAAGGAATACGAGCATTTGAAGCAGAACGCAAACGACAATCAATCCTACCGAGACGGTTGCCAGCCTTTGCTTAATGTTCATTTGTAGAATCTCTCCTTTCATTCGTACGGCAAAATATACCTTATTGTAGCATATATTTCTTGATAATGCAATAATGTAGTTATTTTTCTTTCTTTTTCTTTTTATTGCTAATATTCTCTTAGCTCATACGATTATATGGCTTCCCGAGAAACACAGGCAGCAATAACCGCCTGTCATTTTCAGACAGGCGGTAGAATCGTTTATTGCGCCGCGTCAAGGTTCCGTTCAATATCTTCTAAGAGCCGCTAATACTTCCCGTACTCCCCGCTGTTAGGCAACTCCGCTTTCTCGGGCATGGCAATCTGTTTGCGCGGAGACGGTGAAGATAAGCTCCGGCGCGTACCGCCCCCGTCTTTCAGCTTGAACTGCGCAATCAAATCCTCCAGCATATTGGCCTGTCCGCTCATTTCCTCCGACGCGGCAGCGCTTTCCTCCGCGGTCGCGCTGTTCTGCTGGATAACTTGTGCCACTTGGTCTACGCCTGTGTTGATCTGCGTAATTCCGGCGGACTGCTGCTCGGACGATTGCGCGATTTCATGAATGAACTGATTGCTCTCGTTAATGCCGGACACAATTTCCGAAAGACTGATGGCGGTTTCACTTGCTATGCGTGAACCTAGTTCCGCTTTTTCGGTAGAGTTGGCAATCAGTGTTCCGGTTTCCTTTGCCGCGTCCGCGCTCTTGGCGGCAAGGCTTCGCACTTCCTCCGCGACGACGGCGAACCCTTTGCCGTGCTGCCCGGCCCGCGCCGCTTCTACCGCGGCGTTGAGAGCAAGGATGTTGGTTTGGAAAGCGATGTCGTCGATGACCTTGATGACCCTGCTTATATTCTTGCCGGCTTCATTGATTTCCTTGACGGCTGCCAGCATTTCATCCATTTGACGGCTGCCTTTTTCCGCGCTTTGCTTAATGGATGTTGCGAGTTCGGCGGTACGTCCGGCCATATCCGCGTTATCTTTGGTCTTTTGCGCTATCTCTGTAATGGAAGCGGAAAGCTGCTCCACGGCGGCGGCCTGCTCGGTCGAACCCTGGGCGAGCGTTTGCGCGCCGTCGGCGATTTGCTTGGAGCCGGAAGAGACTTGCGCTGTGCTGTTGTTGATCTCGCCGAACATTCCGTTGAGGTTTTGCAGCGTCTTATTAAGAGAGATACCCAGTGTATCGGTGGCGGACAGCAGCTTGACTTCGTCTCTCAGGTCTCCGTCGGCGATATGCTCCAGCAGCTTGCTGACGCCGATAACGTGACCGATAAAGGCGCCGGTGGCTCCGATGCACTGACCGATTTCGTCTTTCATCTGCCCGTATTGCCCAATAGTACGCTCATCCTCGGCACCCAATGTAATGTCGCCGGTCCCGCCGGCTCTCTTCATAAAGGTAGTCAACAGGCCCAGCGGCTTGGAGATCAGGCCGGAGATGTAGAATGCCAAGCCCAGCGCGATAGCCGCGGCCAAAACGATGACGGAAATCATGAGTATAGACAGCATCCGGTATGTGCTGTCCATGCCCGTATTGCTTGTCGCCGCCGCGGCTTCATTCCTAGCTGCCGCCGAGTTGAGCCCTTCTGTGATAACGGAGATGTCATTGATCACAGCCCTAAAAGTCGAGTATGCTTCGTCGAAATTCCCTTGGTCAATCAAGGCGTAGACATTATTTTTCATCTCGACAAAGGACCCAAACCAAGTGTCCTTCGCCTTAAAGTAGTCGTCCTCTTCCGACATGTCAAAAATCGTCGTTTCATACAGGGTGAAGTTGGCCTCCGCATCTTGGCCTAATCGTTTTACCTCGGCTATCATTTGACTGACTCTATTCGGATCGTCCTGGGAGAGGAAAATGTCACGCAAATCGTTGCGCTGAAGCGCAAGGTTCTCGCGCAGATTCCCCAGAGCCATAATGCTGCCCACATTGAAATCGTACATGTCAGATCCCGCTTGGTTCATCGTTGACATCCCGATTATTCCGACAACCCCAATGATAATGCTTAAAGCGATCACAATCAGAAAGCTGACTATCAGTTTTGACGCTACCTTCATATTCTTCATAAAAGTTGGTCTTCCCTTCCTTCCAATTTGAACATGCCCCCTTCATTATATTACAGACTAATTGCAAAAGCAACATAAATATGCAAAATATAATATCTTTTTCTACTAATACAGCTTGTTGGTTCCTCATATTGGCTATTGACAAATCAATTGGCATCCTTTATTATGACCATATAGGATATGATAGTCATAATAGGATGTGATAGTGTGCCAAGAGCATTAACGGAAGCGGACGACTTGCCCGAAACTGTGGACATCATCACCGACAGCCTCATTTCCTACATTTTCGGAGGTGCGTAAACATGATTATGCTCTATTTTTCCGGCACAGGCAATTCAAAGTACATAGCCGGACAGTTTTGCCGCCACATGGACGCTGAGTGCTATTCCATCGAGGAAAATCTTGACTTTGACGCAATGATAACGGGCGAAGAGACCATCGGATTTTGCTATCCTGTGTTTTTTTCAAGACCGCCGCGAATCATGCGGGAGTTTGCCATTAAGCATATGGAAGCGCTGAAAGGTAAGAAGCTGATACTCTTTTGCACGCAGCTCATACTCTCCGGCGATGCCGCAAGGTCGTTTATGGATATGTTCCCGCCCGGACACGCGGAGGTCTTATACGCGGAGCATTTCTTCATGCCCAACAATGTGACCAATTACTGGTTTCTGCCCGACGCACTGATAAGCGATAAGAAAGTCCTGAAGATTACCGCCAGAGCGGACCGCAAAATGCTGACCGTATGCCGCGACATAAAGGCCGGAAAGGTGAAAAAGCGCGGCTTTAACCCTATATCGCGGGCGTTAGGGTTGATACAGGCCGCACTTTTACCGGGAACAGAAAGAAAAGCGGCCGCTCCTAACGCAATCAGGATCAAAAACGGCTGTACAAATTGCGGTATATGCGCCGCTGTCTGCCCTATGGGCAACTTAAACAGCGATAGCGGTAAAATCGAGCATAGGCATAATTGCACACTCTGCTACCGGTGCATTAACAAATGCCCTCAGAAGGCAATAACCGCGGTCTTCCACGGAAAAGTCAAAAAGCAATATCTCTTCGGAAGCAGGCGATGACCCTGTTTGTCATAGCAGAAACCCTTAGCGAACGCATGGGGCTTCATGGAAGAAAAAATCTTTTTACATTTTTGTAAAAAATTTTGCAATACCCCTTGATTCTGCCGTTGGGGAAGGATTTATACTATACTTAAACCTAAAAAAACGGAGGAGAGAATGGTTATGAGCAACCTAGTCAAAATCAGGGATGTATCGAGCAAGTATGACATATCGGCGCGGACGCTGCGCTATTACGAAGACATGGGGCTGATCAGCAGCACCCGGAGCGATGATTACGCCCACAGGCTGTACGACGAACCCACCATACAGCGTCTTGAGCAAATCCTGATTCTGAGAAAACTGAATATCAGCATCAAAGACATCCAACGGATTTTTAATACGTCCGGTTCGGAAGTCGTGCTGGAGATTCTCGGGAAAAAGGTAGACACTATTGACGAGGAAGTATCCCTGCTGCACGAACTCAAAGAGATCGTATTGAACTTCATCCGGCATATCGAGCAAGCCGATTTCGCCAAGGAATCGGATGTGAAGATGCTGTATGAAAAGGCCAAAGAGATCGAAACGCAGATCGTCAATGTCGATTACAACGGAAATCCGGCCAACGTGAACCGCTTGTTGGAAATAACGGAAAAACTGGACAAAAAGATCCCGGACGTCATGGTCGTCAGGATCCCGAAGTTCAGAGCGGTAACGTCGGGGCTTCAATCATGGGACACATGGGGCGTACTCATGGACTGGGCCTGGCAGGGCGACCGTCAGCGGTTGTTTGAGGATATTATCTTCAACAGCATTGACTTTTTGATCAGGAGAGGCGACAAAGTCGAGTATGTGATGAAGGTCAAAGACTTTGTTACCGCGGCGGACGTAGCGCCGTTTGAGCTGATTGAGTTCGAGGGCGGATTATACGCCCTGTCGGTGAGTATTGATGATGATGGGGAGAGCATAGAGAAAGTCGAAGGCAAGATTTTCAAATGGCTTGACGCCACCAACTTCGAGTATGACGACGAACGCGGCGTCATGGGCGGCATGGTTTATAGCGGCGACGATTTCGAGGATATAAAAGCCGGGCTGGGTTATGAGCAGCTGACAAGATACATTCCAATCAAGCTCAAAGACGGCAAATCCATCGATTTTCCTCATGAATTATCATTACCATTAAATGACAACGAGTTTACATGTTGGAATCCTTCGCCTAAATATTTAAGGGCGGCAAAGCAAATGGTAGTGGAATATGACGGGGCATTTTCAGGAGGTTACATGTTTGCGCGGCAAAATCCAACCCCTTGGGAATCATACCCGGACGGGCACGATGTTATCACCGAAGCGGATGGGAAGCTGGTTTTCGACTTGGTGAAAACACAGGGAGTTAAATTAGGTTTCGCGGCATGGGGAGAAGGCGAGTCCGCGAAGGTCAAACGGGTCTACTTAACATAAAGGAGGCTTCCCCAATGAGAACCTTTTACGGCATGATGAAAAAGAAGAAAAACGAAATCCCCGAGGATAAGCTGCTTATCTTCCAAAACATACTCGACACATACTTTGTCCCGGGCTGTGGCAGCAACGCGGGCGATAACATGTTTATGGAAGCCATCGGTGAGCATTTCACCGAAGAAGAGCGCTTTCGGCTCTGGGAGCAAAGCGGCGGCTGCCGCGGGTTTGGACATGAAAAAGCGCGCAAAGCGTTTGCCGCCGAGCACGCAGAATTGCCGCTGCCGGTAAAGCTGGATGTATACATCATGGAGTTTGAAAACGGTCTTAAAGGGAAGACGCGCAATATCGTTTTGGACGAGGAAAATAATACAATAACATTCACATGGGCCTGTGACGAGTGTTATAATCATTCCGTCAAAGGGAAGATAACGGCGCCGTTTTCACTGTATTATGAAGGCTGCGCCGGAGGACGTATGCAGAATTTGCAATCTGCCTTGGGAATAAAGCTCAGGATAAAATCAGTTGAGATCCCCAAACAGGGTGTGAGCAAAGAAAACCCCTGTGTGTTTGTGTTTGAGATTGTAAAGTAACCGGGAGGTATTGCGTTCAATATGATGCGCAATCTCTTTCACTTCATAAGCGAAATCAAAAAGAAGGAGCCAAAACTATGCCGAGCTTGAAAAAGATGAAGGAAACCATGTATAAACTGGAGATTGCTCCTGATATTATCGGGCAGATGGGGCTTGACGCCAACCAGACAGGCAAAAATTTTCATGTTGTCTTTCCGGCCATTGATATGATGGATAAACTGCTGACCAAAGAGCAGCGTCTCGCCGTCATGGAGCGGGAAGGATGCTGTAAGGGCGGAAAACGTGATAAGGACTCCAAAGCATTCGGCAAAGAGCACAAAGATAAGCCGCTTGCCGAAAAACTCGCGCTGATGAATACCGTTGAGTATATGATGGAACCCCGCCTCAACGATGACGGCTCCTTCACCATAACATTTTCAGGACATCAAAATGGCGTACATACAGGTAAAACAACCTGCTCCTGCGGCGGGATCAAGAAACTGAAACAGCCGTTTACCGTATCGTCAACCTATTGCGGCTGCTGTGCGGGGCATTTTCTACATCATTATCAAAACGCACTGGGCGTCAAACTGCAGCTCAAGGAAATCAATTCCTCCCCGCTCAATACAAACGGGGAGGAGCCGTGCTCGTTTACATTTGAGACCGTATAGCAACCGGGAGGCACAGAGGGAATAACTGGGGCAGGGTGAAGCTGCCTCAGGATTCCTCACCGGAACCAAACGTGAATACAGAACAGAATAAACAGCGCCGCCCCGGCGATAAACAGCAGCGCTATCAGCAATCCTGCCCGAAGCGACGCGAACGTCACCATCCGCGCCTGCTCTTTCGTTAAAGGCTCCTTTGGCGGTATGACGCCGCAGCCGTCCGGCTCAACTCCGTCCTGGCCGGGGCCGCTCTCGTCCGCCTCACCGCCGCGTGACGAAGAGGCGAGGTCTTTCCGCTTGCGCGGTAATATGAAACGGGGGCGGTATTCGTCGATGCCGCTCATGTCGGCGACGACCCGCCCGTCGTCTTCAAAAGGTATTTTCTGTTTTCTTGCCATTATATCTTTGTAAAGCCCTCACTGGAAATCAGCGCGTCCAAACTCTGCCCCGCGCGGCACATGTCGCAGTTGCGGGAGCTATAGAATTGATACCCGGGAATATCGTCGGATGTAAACAGCGCGTTGACCCTCAGTTCCGGGTTGGCAGACGACACCAAAAACAGCGCGGATATGCCTACAATGTTGCTGCGGTAATAGGCAAGGCAATCCAAAGCGCTGTCAAGCGTCCGTCCGCTGGATATGGAGGTGGTCAGCAAAAGGACGTTCCTGCCGGACAGCAGTCCGACCATGCTGCTTTGGAAAGACAGGCTCCCGATATTATTGGCGATTGGCGTTATGATGCTAATATCGCCGCCGCCGATGGCCGTCACGCCGCTTTCTTTGAGCTCTTCGGCGAGATACGCGCCGATGACCTCGGTCCTCTCCAAGCATACGATGGTATCGATCTGAGCGGACGCCAGATAGGGCATCGCCAGCTCATGCGCGACGTTCCGCGCGACGGTAGCATTGGATTTCATGCTGCTCACGTCAAGGAAATGGCTGATGTGGAAATTGCTGGTGGTAAAATGCCCGGGAATCACGCGAAGGGTTATCATCGGGTTCTTTTCATGGGCCAGATTATACGCCTTGCTTTCCATAGTGAACCTCCCAAACCAGTGATAAGGGTATTATATCACGGCATTGCAAAAAATCAATCCCCGTATGCTGTTAAGGGAATTTTCAAACTCCCTTTTAAGATTTGTGTTGCTATAGGTTCGCCTTCGTCAAAATGACGGATATATACCCTATTCCTTTCTGCTCCGGCAAACGCTTATTATCCACTAATCTTCTTTCTCATGTAAACTATCAACCCTTTCAAAAATTCTACAGTCCGCTCATCAGGATTTTCGCAATGCAAAATCGGCCGCCCGCCGCAAAGGCCCTTGAGCTCTTTGCCGAAAAAAATCCTGTCTGTAATGCGGCAAGGCGCGGGATGGCAAAACCGGCAATCATACAGATTATTCAAGATGAACTCTTGGTAACCCTCTTCTGTGATATAATCGGCAACCTCATCTATATCCCAGAAAACAGGATTAACAGTCCATTTGCCCTCACTGATCCTTATGTAAAATAATCCCTTCCCTCGATAGCTCGTCTTCCATGAGTCCGTCGAAGCCCATCCAGCCGTCATTTTGTGTTCTTTCATCCATGCAACGAATCCCAAAGCCATTTCCCGCATTGTTCCGGCAAGCAGCTCATTTATCCTGTCGTTTATTTTGGGCTTGGCTGCCTTTTGCTTTTGATAGTCCGACATTTGCATATTCCCTCCAATTATTCGCGCTCTGGCTCCTGATAAAGTTTGCCCCAAAAGCTATGTAGCCGCTCTATCCCCCAAAGGATAACGGCTACATAAGCTATTTCTTACGGTGGCGTGTCGGTAACGACACGCTCTTGCACTTTCAGTATAGCATATCCGGCAGGATTGTCAAGAGAGATTACGAATTATACAAATGGCAAACCACCGTATGCCCCGGCGCCATTTCGACCGGTACCGGCTCCTCCGTCTTGCATTTTTCCATGCAGTCGCGGCAGCGGGTGTGGAACTTGCAGCCGGACGGCGGGTTGGCGGGCGAAGGGATGTCCCCTTCGAGGATGACGCGGTTCATCTTGACGGTGGGGTCGGGGATGGGGATGGCGCTGAACAGCGCGCGGGTGTAGGGATGATACGGGCTTTTGAATATATCCTCTTTGGAGCCGTATTCCACGATATTGCCCAGATACATCACGCCTACGGTATCGGAGATATGCTCGACCACAGACAGATCGTGCGAGATAAAGAGATATGTCAGGCCGTATTCCTTCTGCAGATCCATCAAAAGGTTGATGATCTGCGCCTGGATCGACACATCCAGCGCCGACACCGGCTCGTCGCAGACGACGAATTCCGGGTTGAGCGCCAGCGCGCGGGCGATGCAGATGCGCTGCCGCTGCCCGCCGGAAAACTCGTGCGGGTACCTGTCCTTGTGGTAGGGCTGCAAGCCGCAGTCGGACATGATCTTGTCGATGTGGCGGTTATGGTTGTCCTTATTGGTGATGCCGTGCTCGCGCGGCGCCTCGCCGATAATCTCGCCGACCGGCAGACGCGGCGAAAGGCTGGAATAAGGGTCTTGGAAAATAATCTGCATACGCGGGCGGAGGGAGCGCAGCGTCTTTTTATCCAGTGTATGGACCTCTTGCCCATGAAACAGGATGTCGCCCCCCGTTTTGCCGTGCAGGCGCAGCACGGTGCGCCCCACGGTCGTCTTGCCGCAGCCCGACTCGCCCACCAGGCCCATCGTCGAGCCTTTGCGCAGGGAGAAGTTAACGCCGTCCACGGCCTTGACCTGCGCGACGGTACGCTGAAGCAGCCCTGCCTTGATGGGGAAATATTTTTTTAGGTCCTTAACTTCCAAAATCACATCTGAATTGCCCTGTTCCGTCATTGCGCGGCCACCTCCTTATCGGCGAAGCGATAGCAGGAGACAAGGTGCGTGGGGGAAAGGCGGTACTGGCACGGGTATGGCCCGCCGCACCCCTCCACCGTCATCTCGCAGCGATCTTTGAAATAGCAGTAGTCAGGCATCTCGATGGGGTTGGGCACCTTGCCGGGGATACTGTAGAGCCGGTCCACCTTTTTGTTGACCACCGGCTTTGAGTTGAGCAGGCCGATGGTATACGGGTGGCTAGGGTTGCCAAAGACCTCGACGGCCGTCCCCTTCTCCACAATTTTGCCCGCGTACATGACGACAACGTAATCCGCCATCTCCGCAATGACGCCCAGATCGTGCGTAATCAGCATGATGCTGGAGTTGATCTGGTCCTTCAGCTGCCGCAGCTGGTCTAGTATCTGCGCTTGTATTGTCACGTCCAGCGCGGTCGTCGGCTCATCGGCAATGATCAGGCTCGGCTTGCAGGAGAGCGCCATGGCAATCATTACCCGCTGGCGCATCCCGCCCGACAGCTCGTGCGGGTACATGCGGTATACGCCTTCGCTGTTGGCAATGCCGACCATTTTCAACAATTCTATCGAACGCTCCTTGCGTTCGGCTTTGGAAAGCCCCTTCTCATGCAGCTCGAAAACCTCGTCCATCTGCTTGCCGATACGGAAGACAGGGTTGAGGCTGGTCATCGGCTCCTGAAAAATCATCGAGATCTGGCCGCCGCGGATACTCTGCATCCCTACCAGTGGCATTTTGGTGATGTCCACTGCCCGCGTACCGTCGTTAAAGCGTATCGCGCCGCTGACGATCTGCCCCTGCGGGCGTTGCAACAGCTGCATCAGCGACAGGCTGGTCACCGACTTGCCGCAACCCGACTCCCCGACTACGCCGACTGTCTTCCCCCTCGGCACGTCGAACGAAACGCCGTCAACCGCCCGGACGGTGCCGATGTCGGTAAAGAAATGGGTGTGCAGGTCGTCAAACTCCACGACGTTGTTGGGGTCCTTCATTTGCGTCAGATACTCGCTCTCCGGCACATACTTGCGTTTGAGCTGCTTGTCGAACCGCGCGGTAACGCGGCGGTTCTCGCGCGTAATCCGTCTCGACTCGCGCACTGATAAATAGTTCAGACTTTTAGTCTTTTTTTGCTCCTTAGCCACAATTCCCGCCCCCTTACCGTTTCATTTTCGGGTCAAACGCGTCCCGAAGCCCGTCGCCGATGAAGTTGAAGCCCAGCACGGTAATGAGGATGAGCATTCCCGCCGGCACCCATGTGTTGAGATATGTGATCATAATATAGGGGTCGTTGACGTTGGTGACCATATTGCCCCACGACGCCAGCGGGTAGCGCACGCCAAGCCCGAGGAAAGAAAGCGTCGCCTCGGTGATGATGATGCCGCCCAGCGTCATGGTGGAAATAACAATCAACTGCGGGATGACGTTGGGAATCAAATGCCTGAAGATACGGCGCGGTACCCTCAGCCCCGTCGCTTCGGCGGCCACCATGAACTCCTGCTCCCTCAGCGACAGAATCTGCCCGCGCACCATGCGCGCGATGCCCGGCCAGCCGAGCAGCCCGATAATCAGCATCAGGTAATAGATCCGCAAGGTCGGGTCCACACCGAACTGGTCTAATGAGGCGCCGAGGATGATATAGAGGGGGAAGGTGGGGATACAGTTGAAAATGTCCACGATGCGCATGATGAGGTTGTCCACCCACTTGCCGAAATACCCGGCGATGCCGCCCAATATGATACCGATAAACATCTCGATCAGGACGACCACAAAGCCGATGGTGATGGAAATGCGGCCGCCGTACATCAGGCGGGTGAGGACGTCCATGCCGTTGGCATCGGTTCCTAGCCAGTGCTCCAGCGAGGGGGGGCCGTAGGTCTTGATGAGGTAGGTGTCCATCTCCTTGCGGATGACCCATTGGTTGGGCTGGTCCTCAAGGGTGTATTCCACCACTTCCCCGTCTTCTATCAGCTCAAAATACCGCGTCCCCTCCGCGATGGCTTCGGCCACCGCGGCTTTGAACTCCAGCGTCATGACTTCGCCGGGCTGGTATTCCTTGATGGCAAGGGGGCTCATGACGGCGACAAGCCCGTCTTGGCCGTAAATTTCCGCCCCGCCGTCGTTCCTGTCAAAGGTATACGTCTGCCCTTCCGCTTCAAAAGAGGGGTCGCCGCCCTGAAACGCAAGCATGGCGTTCATCACAAAGTGGTACGAAAGCGCCGGGCTGTCCGGCGGGAGGTCAAAGACCTTCTTGACTACCACGCAGACAGGCGTCCCGGTAAAGACGGCGTATTCGCGCCCGTCGATGATATACGCATACTTGTCGCCGCCGGCCTCAAAAAGTTCCCTGCCCGCTTTGATGGCGCTGTCGATCGCGCTGGTAAAACCGTCCGGTATTGTATGCCCGTCCAAGGGGGAAGCCACGAGCTGCCCGCGGACGCTGGTGACCTTGGCAAACGGGACAAGCTCCTCGATGAGGTAAAAGTCCTCGCCCATCACTTCGATCATAAATGTCTCGCCGTCGGCGGAGAAGGATTCGGCGTTCCTGGCCGCCGCGACGTTGAAGGCGTTTTGGGTGTTTTGGGAGAGCGTCCTGCCCGGTACAGGGGTGAAGCGGTACTGGTCGGTAAACGCGGCGGCGGCGTATTCCTTGACAAAGGGCTGATAATGACGGAACACCTCCGTCTGGCCGTGGGGGTTGACCAGCCCGCCGATGAAAGAGAAGGCGAACATGAAGATGACGATGACGGCCCCGGTGATCGCCAGCTTGTTGCGCACAAAGCGCTTAAAGACCAGCATCCCCGGCGACAGCACTCTAATCCGCTGTTCGTCGTCCAAGGCGACGGAGGCACTCATGTGCTGATTTTCCTGATTCGGATCCATACTCTGTCCCCCCTCCCCTAAGCGACCCGCACGCGCGGGTCAACCACGGCGTACAGGATGTCGGCCAGCAGGGTGCCGGCCAGCACCAATACCGCCATAAAGGTCATATAAAACATAACGAACGGGATGTCGCCCTGAATCAGCGATTGATAGCCGGTATAGCCAATTCCGACGATCTGGAAGAGCTGCTCGGTGACCAGCGCGCCGGAAAACAGGCCGGGCAGGGTACCGCCGAAGATGGTGACAATGGGGATGAGGGTGTTGCGGAACGCGTGATGGTTGACAACGCGCTTCTCGGGCAGGCCCTTTGCCCGGGCGGTGCGGATATAGTCAGAGTTGAGGACTTCGAGCATATTCGTGCGCACATAGCGCATCCACCCGCCGATGGATATAAAGGTCAGGGTCATCAGCGGCATGACATAGTGCCACGCGATGTCGAGGAACTGTTGGAAGGGCGTCATGAACTGGTGGGTCCTGGACACCATGCCATACAGCTCAAACCAGCCAAGCTGCCCCGATAAGGTAAGTTTGAGCAGCGCGGCGAAGAAGAAGGACGGCATGGATATGCCAACCAGCGCCACCACCGTCACGGTGTAGTCGGTCCGGCTGTACTGCTTTCGCGCCGCCAAAATACCAAGCGGTATGGCGATTAGCATCTGAAAGAGCAGCGAGAACGCCCCAAGCGCGAAGGAATACCAGATGACGTCCTTGAATTTATCGGTGCAGAGCATATTCCATGCCCACGATTCTCCAAAGTCGCCCCGTACGGCGTCCTTGGCCCAGGTCAAATAACCGGGCAGGACAGCCTTGTCCAAGCCGTACCGCGCGTTGAGCAGATCCATCCATTCCTCATAGGTGCGGGTCGAGCCGGGGGTCATCGCCTTGATGCCCGCCTGACGCTCCACATAGGAGGTGGGCAGGCTCCGCATGATGACATAAACAATGAACGCCACGCAAAATAAAATCACAATGCTGAGCAGCACACGCTTGATGATATAGTTCCGCATAATCTACCGCTTCCTGTCCTCTTAAACATGTAGCAGACCCGCCGCCGATCAGGGCGGCGGGTCTGCGGATGCTTTGCTGTGTTGTGTTACTGGGCGTACATGGCCATCCCGTCGATGTGTACGTACCACTCGTAGTATGGGCTGATATCGGGAGTGATGGTGTTGACGTCGATCCGCTCAGAGGCGAACAGGATGACGTTAGAGCGCTGATAGGCCGGGACTTCGACCGCCCAGTCAAGGATGATGTCGAAGCACTGCTTGAAGATGGCCTTGCGGAAGGTGCGGTCGTCGTTTTCACGGGACTGCATGATCAGGCTGTCAAGCTGGTCGTCGAAAACGTGGTAGATGTTGTCGTTGGTGCCGCCTAAGCCGATGCGGTTGGTGCTGTGGTAAAGTTGGAAGAGGTCAACGTTGACGGTGGAACCCCAAGCGGCGCACCACATATCGAGCTTCTCGGCACGGAAGGCGCCAAACAGGCCGTTGGCCGAGTCGATGACGTCGTCGATCTCAAGGGTGATGCCAATGGTGGCGAGCAGGTTGGAAGCGTCGGTCAGCACGCCGAACGAGGGATGGTCGCCTTCGCCCGCGCCGGGGAAGGTGACGGTGTATTGCAGCTTGGCGCCGGCCGGGGCGGCTGTGGCGATGTTGTTGTCGTCAAAGGTGTAGCCGGCGGCTTTGAAGTATTCGACCGCCGCGGCCACCGCCGCGTCATACCGCGCCTGCGTGTTCATACCGGCGGTATAGATTTCCGAGCCGTCCAGCTTTTTGCTGAAAGCAATCTCATAGTCGGGGTCGGATGTGCGCGGGGCAGCCCAGGAGGTGTCGGAGATGGGATAGTTGATGACCTGCGCCGTGCCGAGGTAGTAGCTGTCGTAGTTGACGTCGCGGGCAACGGCGTAGATGGTGGCCAGCGCTTTGCGGAGGTTTATGGAGGCTTCCGAGCCGGGCTCGCCGTCAACGGAGACATTCAGGGCGTTGATGCCGATATAGCCGTAGCCGAGGTTGCTCACAAGCGAGGTCTCGATCTTGTCGCCGCTGCTCTGCCCGTTGGAGTTGGCGTCGAGAATCTGCTCGACCAAGGAGCGGTTGTAAGAGGGGTTGGTAACGTCGCCCACGCCGGAAATCAGGGCGTTGAATTTATCGGGCTCAAGGGTTTCCTTGAATTGGAGATGTTTGGTCACCGGTGCGCCGTCATGATAAAGCTCGTTGGCTTCAAAGTACACGACCTTGTTGGTGTACTCGATGAACTTATAGGGGCCTGCGCCCATCGGGACGTTGTTCTGGCGAATCTTGGCGAGGTCGCCGCGGACGAAGCCGAACTGCCCGGCTTCGTAGTTATAGAGGCTCTCGTCGCCGTAGTAGTGCATCGGGGTGATAGTGGCGGAGCAAATGCCGTAGATGGCGCTGGCGTCGTAGCCGCTGGTGGTGATGCGGACTTCATAATCGTTAACGCGCTCGATGCCAGCGATGTGGCTGACAGGCTCGCCGGGCATAGAGGCAAGCAGGTCTTCCAGCACTTTTTCCGAAACGGCGGCGTTGATGTCGCCGTCAAAGTAGGTCTCCGTGCCCGCGTAGTTCATGGAGAGGGTCGCATAGTCGTCGCCGTACTGGGCCACCAGGTCGTCCCTGACTTCCTGAATGGTTTTGCCGGCGGGATCGTAATCTTCATCATACGCAAAGAACTCATGGAGTTTCTCGCCGTCGCTCATGTCAGCAGGGTCTTTGCCCGCGATCCATTGGTCGGCGTCGCCGCTCAGGACCCAGTCCACTTCGACGTCCATGATATACTCAATGATGTTCTTGATAATCCAGGCGCTGCGCCAAGCCTGCTGGTCGGCGGTGAGGCTGGCCATGGCGTCCGCGATCTGCGCCGCGGTGAGGGTCTCGGCCATTGAGTTGTTCTCGCGGTAGTTGGTCATGCCGAGGATAGGATAGGAGTAGAGGGTGCTGGAGCCGTCATAGGTTTTGTCCGCAAGAACATAGTAATAGAAAATCAAGTCGTCAATATCGACCGGGTGCCCGTCGCTGAACACGAGGTCGTCGCGGATCTTGATGTCATAGACAGTGGTGTCGGCGTTTTTGGTCATTTTCAGGTCGGCAACGCCCTTATAGAGATAATCCGTGCCTTTATACGGGCGGATTTCACCCTGGATGCCGTTCATGACCTCAAGGCCGTCGCGGTCAACGATCATCGTGCCGATCTGGGTCATGGAGTGGACCTCGCGGTCATAGACGACCGTAGAGAAGAAGGGGTTGAATACATTGGAGAGGGTATCTATGGCGTAGACCATCGGGGTCTCCTCGCCGGCCGGGGGGGTTGGGGTCGTCTCTACGCCCGGGTCAGAGGGGGCCGCGGCCGAGGGGGATACGTCCACATCCTCAGACGGTGACGCACATGCCGCGAACAAAGCAAGCAGCAAGCAGCAAGAAAGGATCAAGGCAATCGCTTTTTTCATGGTTTCCATTCCTCCTTATTAATACGGCCAAAAACAATATACATAAGTACGCAGACCGATACAAGGGATTATAGCATAAACCTACAGTAAATGCAATACTTTGTTCATAAAACTTTAATAACAGTTCCTTCCGCCCGCGACAACTTTAGACAAAATCCGCGAACGCCTGCTGCCGCAACGCTTCATACAGAGCCACGGCCACCGAGTTGCTGAGGTTTAAGCTGCGCGTGCCCGGCAGCATAGGCAGCCGCAGGCAGTGCTCGGGATACGCGGCGCGGATCGCCTCCGGCAGCCCCTCCGTCTCCTTACCAAACACAAGGCAGTCGCCGTCTGAAAAACGGGCCTCATGGTAAGGGCGGCTCCCTTTGGTGGTGAACAGCCAGAGCGTCCGCCCGGCTATATCCCGCAAAAACGCGTCAAAACCGGGATGGACGCGAATGTCCATCCCGTGCCAGTAGTCCAAACCGGCCCGTTTGAGCCGGCTGTCGTCTATGGTGAAGCCCAGCGGTTCGATCAGGTGCAGCACAGACCCGGTCGCCGAACAGGTGCGGACGACGTTTCCGGTGTTTTGCGGTATCTGCGGCTCATGCAGGGCAATGTGTATCATGGCGCCGTTTTGTTGCGGGGAAACTTGTTCTCCGTGCCGCGCAGGAGCCGCTTGATGTTTTCGCGGTGCAGGAAGATGACCAGCGCCGCCGTCACCGCGTACATGGCAATGTCCGCCCAGCCGCGCCCGAACAGCAGCCCCAGCAGCGGCAGGGTAAACACGGCGCAGACCGAGCCGAGGGACAGGAAGCGGGTGAAGATCAGTATGAGCATAAACAGGCCCAGCGCAAGCGACGCCACCTGCCAGTCGAGGGTAAAGAACACGGCGCAGGCCGTGATCACCCCTTTGCCGCCCTTGAACTTGAAAAACAGCGGGAAGACATGCCCGGCGATGACAAAGAACCCCGCCAGCAGCGCGGCGTAGCGCAGGGTGTCCTCCAAGGCCTCCGGGCTGTGCCGCATGGCCGGTACAAGCCAGCGCCCCACCCACACGGCCAGTATGCCTTTGCCAACGTCCCAAGCGGAGACGGCGGCCGTCCACTTAACACCGTGCGTACGCAAAACGTTGGTGGCGCCCGCGTTGCCGCTGCCGTGCCGGCGGATGTCGTCACGCCAGAACAGGCGCGAGGACAGCAGCGAGCCGTTCAGCGACCCTATCAGATACGCCGCAGCGGCGATGACGAGATACCAAAGTTGTTCCATGAAAAAAGCCCCCTGTCTAATACCCGAAAAGAGTATCACGGCGGGGGCGGATTGTCAAGGCGCGATTGCGCTTATTTCCCCGCCGCCGCGCCCGCCACCCGGTACGCTTCCCGTATCGTTTCGGCGCTGTGCCGGAGCTGCCGGGCCTCTTCCTCGTCGTACGGCACTTCCAGCAGCCTTTCCATCCCGCCCGCGCCGACCACGCGCGGCAGAGAGAGGCACACGCCGCGGATGCCGTACGGGCCGTCCACCAGCCCCGACACGGTCAGGATGGCCTTTTGGTCGTTCAGCACCGCCTGGGCGATGCGGTTGACGGCCAGCGCGACGGCATAGTATGTCGCGCCCTTCTTCTCGATAATGCCGTACGCCGCGTCGCGCACCTCGCCGTGCAGTTTGGACAGCTCCCTCAGCGCGTCGCAGCTGTCCTCGGGACATTGAGCGCAGTATTGGTCAAGCCGCATCCCCGAGACGGTCGCCGCGGAGAACGCCGCAACCTCGGTATCGCCGTGCTCGCCGATGACAAAGGCCTTTACGTCGCGCGGGTCGATGCCGATATGCCCCGCGATCGCCCACTTGAGCCGCGAGGTGTCCAGCACCGTCCCCGAACCCATCACCCGGGACGCGGGCAGGCCGGAACGCTCCAAAACATACTGCGTCAGCACGTCCACCGGGTTGGTCACGGTCAGCAGCACCGCGTCCGGGGCCAGGTTGGGCAGCAGCTGCGAGAGAATATCGTCAAAGACGCGCAGGTTGCGCCCCAGCAAGTCCATCCGGCTCTCGCCGGGCTTTTGCGCCGCGCCCGCCGTCAGGACGACCAGCGCCGCGTCGGCGCAGTCCCCGTACCAGCCGGAATAAAACTTGACCGGCGGCAGGAAGCTCATGCCGTGGTTCATATCCAGCGCGTCGCCCTCCGCCTTGCCGCGGTTGATGTCGATTAGGACGATCTCGTCGGCGGTGTTGTTCATCAGCATGGTATACGCCGCCGTAGACCCGACAAACCCCGCCCCGACGACCGCAACCTTCTTCTTTCGCATTATATCGCCGCCTTTCAGGGATAGTCTGCCCGGCGGTTATGTTTTTATTTGATTTATGTGCGCTTCATGGTATAATATAATATAAGAATCGGAGCTTGGAGGATTTTTTATGATGTACCCGTATATAACACTTGCTGATGAAACCCTTATAACACACTCGCATCTACTGGAGAAAAACGGAGAAAAGTCAGTGGAGGTGCACTTTGAACGCCCTAAACCGTTTGGCTTTGATACTGCGAGATGCTCCTTACCCTCTTATACGTGGATCATAAGAGAAGGCTATTCCGACGAGTCAATAAAAGAGTTTGAAGAATTACTGGAAAATCATGCTCACCTCTTTTTTAAGTATGCAGAGATCGGAGGAATACAGATTGCACCCTCCATAAACTAACGGACATTATTTCTGCTCATCATTTTATGATATGCCGCGAATGGAAAGAGCATTTTGCTGTGGATACAATAAGGTTTTATTGTTAATTTCAAATAACACCCCCGTGCCGAAGACAGCACGGGGGTCACTTCCGTTGATATGTCAGTCTCATACAGAAAGCCTCACATTTCTCATAGCGTCCTTGACCGAGCGCGCGGCGGACAGCATGACGCTCGCCTCCTGCGGCGACGCGTCCGCGAAACACTGCGCTACATCCGCGCTCATATATGCCGTCGGCTGGGTCAAATTGTCGTATAACAGACGGTCAGCGGTGGTTTTTAGGATTTCGCAGATGTTTACCAGAGCGGGAAGGGATACCATATTTGACCCAACTTCGATGTGGGAAATATGGGTCAGCGACAAGTCGGCAAGCTCCGCTAACGCCTCTTGTGTCAACCCTTGCGAACGCCTTAACTCCCGGATATTCTTCCCTATTCGTTTGTAGTCAATGATACGACCGCCATCCTTTCAAAAACAACACTTGCTTTTAATAGGATACCATGCTATACTGCTTATCAGTACGCTTATGATAAGCCATTTCTGCTTATTATAGGCGCACATGAAAGTGGGAGGGTATGGAAATGAGAAAGTGTGTAATCAGCGTGGTGTTAGCGGCCTTGTTGTTAGTAGCCGGGTGCAGTGGTGGGGGTAACAACCCGCCGCCTAAAGAACCCGAAACACCTGCGAGCGACTTCGAGTATAGCTACGACGCAGGTGTTGGAGGTGTGGTGATTACAAAATACATAGGGAGTTCTATCAAGGTACGAATACCTGAGAAAATCGAGGGCGAGCCTGTGGTGTGGATAGAAGGAGGTTTTAGCAACAGCGGTATCATGGATGTATATATTCCCAATAGCGTAACAATTATTGGCGAAAATGCGTTCTACGGCTGTACAGGATTGACGAACATCACAATACCTGATGGCGTGACAAGTATCGGCTATAGGGCATTCAGCGATTGTACAGGACTGACGAGCGTTATAATACCTGATGGCGTGACGAGCATTGGTAGCCAGGCATTCCGCGGCTGCACAGGGCTGGTAAGCATTGTGTTGCCCGATGAGTTTACAAACATTGGATCTAGAGCGTTTGATGACACGGCATGGTTTGCCAATCAACCTGACGGGGTTGTTTATATGGGGAAAAGTGCTATTGGACATAAAGGAGAAATTTCAATTGCAATTCGGGATGGCACTACAAATATTAGCGATGGTGCATTATCGGCAAGAGATACTAATTACAACCCATGGGCACCAAGTATCACAATACCCGCCAGCGTTACGAGGATTGGTACCATGGCATTCTTTGGATGTAGCCTGAAAAGCGTCACGATACCAGACAACGTGACTGAAATCGGCGGACGGGCGTTTGGGGGTTGCTTTTCGTCTTTCACAGCAGTCTATAAGGGAAAAACATATTTAGCTGTCGAAGCCTTCGGTGGCTACGACCTCCCCCAAGACTTCTACGACGCCGTCAACGGACAGTAACCCGACGAAACACAAAAAGAGTGCCGGCGGTTCCGCCAGCACTCTTTTTCTTGCCTAAGCCTTAATACTCATCATACCCGTACCCGTAATCATCCGCCTCATACACCTGCGGCGTACGCACCAGGTCGTAGTCGGCGTACATCGTCATGCCGCTCCCGGCGGGGATCAGCTTCCCGATGATGACATTTTCCTTCAAGCCGATCAACCGGTCAACCTTGCCGCGCATGGCCGCTTCCGTGAGTACCCGCGTTGTTTCCTGGAAGGAGGCGGCGGAGAGGAAGCTCTCGGTGGCCAGCGACGCTTTGGTGATGCCCAGCAGCAGCGGCGAGTATACCGCTTCCATAAGCTCCGTCTCGCCTTTTTCGATACGCTGCCCTATCTCGGCGTTCTTTCGCACGACCTCGTTGAGGTCCGCCGTCGAGCCAATCAGCAGTCCGGTGTCGCCCGCGTCCTCAATGCGCACCTTGCGCATCATCTGACGGGCGATGACCTCGATGTGCTTGTCGTTGATGTCAACACCCTGCTGGCGGTAGACATGCTGTACCTCTTGGATGAGGTAGTCGTGGACGGCGCTCTCGCCGCGGATGGCTAAGATGTCGTGCGGGTTGAGCGCGCCTTCGGTCAGCTCCTCGCCCTTTTGCACCATTTGGTCCGGTTTGACCTTCATGATAAAGGAAGAGGGAACCTGATAAGCGCGGCTCTCCAAGGTTTCGTCGTTTTTCACCGTTATGATGCGCAGAGCGCCTTTGCGGGCTTCCTCGATGCTCACCGTTCCGGTGATCTCGCTCAGCGTGGCGGCGCGTTTCGGTTTCCGCGCCTCAAAAAGCTCCTCGACGCGCGGCAGACCTTGCGTAATGTCTTCGCTGGTGGCGATGCCGCCGGTGTGGAAGGTGCGCATGGTGAGCTGCGTACCCGGTTCGCCAATCGACTGTGCCGCGATGATGCCGACACTCTCGCCGACGTTGACAGGCTCACCGGTGGCGAGGTTGGAGCCGTAGCATTTGGCGCAAACGCCGTGATTGGCGCGGCAGGTAAGCAGGGAGCGGATTTTGACGTTCTCAATGCCCGCTTTAACGATTTTCTCCGCCGTGTCGTCGGTGAGCAGGGTCTCGGTGGGGACGATCACATTGCCGCCCGCGTCTTTGACTTCCTCGGCGGTATACCGCCCGGACAGGCGGTCGGTGAGAGGCTCGATAACCTGCCCCGATTCCCCGATCTCGTGCACGGTGATACTGTCCTTGGTGCCGCAGTCCAGCTCACGGATGATAACGTCCTGCGAAACGTCTACAAGGCGGCGGGTGAGATAGCCGGAGTCGGCGGTACGCAGGGCGGTGTCGGCCAAACCCTTGCGCGCGCCGCGCGAGGAGATGAAATACTCAAGGACGGTCAGGCCCTCGCGGTAATTGGATTTGATGGGTATCTCGATGGTCTTGCCGACCGTGTTGGCCAGCAGGCCGCGCATACCGGCAAGCTGGCGGATCTGGTTCATGCTGCCGCGCGCGCCGGAGTGCGCCATCATATACATCGGGTTGTCTTCCTTGAGGTTTTCGCGCATAGCCGCGGTGACGCGGCTGGTGGTCTGGTCCCACTCGTTGATAACGAGGCGGTAACGCTCATCGTTGGTAATCAGGCCGCGCCGGTACTGGCGGTCGATCTCCGCGACCTTCTTCTCGGTCTGGCCAATCAGCTCCCTCTTCTGCTCGGGTACGGCCATGTCGGAGATGGAAATGGTCACGGCGCCCTGCGTGGAGTAATGGAAGCCCTGCGCCTTGATATGGTCGAGCACCTCGGCGCTTTTGGCAAAGCCGTGCTGCTTGATGCAGCGGTCGATGATGCGGCTCAGTTCTTTGTTTCCGGTGAGGAATGAGACTTCCAGGTCCAGTGCGTGCTCGGGGTCGGTGCGGTCTACATATCCCAAGTCTTGCGGGAGGGGCTGGTTAAAGATCAGCCGGCCGACTGTTACGTCAATCAGGCGCGTGATCCTCTCGCCGTTACATTTTCCCGAAACCCGCACCTTGATTGGCGCGTGGATGCCCAGATAGCCCTCGTCAAAAGCCATCAGCGCCTCATTGATGTCGCGAAATACCTTTCCCGCGCCTTCTTCGTCGGGCCGCTCCATGGTGAGATAGTAAGAACCCAGAACCATGTCCTGCGTGGGGACGGTGACCGGCCTGCCGTCCTTCGGGTGGAGCAGGTTGTTTGCGCTGAGCATTAAGAAGCGCGCTTCGGCCTGCGCTTCCGCCGACAGCGGCACGTGTACCGCCATCTGATCGCCGTCGAAGTCGGCGTTGTAAGCCGTACAGACCAGTGGGTGCAGTTTCAGGGCGCGGCCTTCCACGAGGACAGGCTCAAACGCTTGTATCCCCAGACGGTGCAAAGTGGGGGCGCGGTTGAGCAAAACGGGGTGCTCGGAGATGATAATCTCCAGCGCGTCCCACACCTCGGTGCGGGCGCGTTCGACCATCTTCTTCGCGCTCTTAATATTGGTGGCGGTGCCTTCCTCCACCAGCTTTTTCATCACAAACGGCTTGAAGAGCTCCAGCGCCATCTCCTTGGGCAGGCCGCACTGGTAAAGTTTTAGTTCCGGCCCTACGACGATAACACTGCGGCCCGAATAGTCCACGCGCTTGCCCAGCAGGTTCTGCCTGAACCGCCCCTGCTTGCCTTTGAGGAGGTCGGACAGGCTCTTTAAGGCTCGGTTGTTGGGGCCGGTGACCGGACGGCCGCGGCGGCCGTTGTCGATTAGGGCGTCAACCGCTTCCTGAAGCATACGTTTTTCATTGCGCACGATGATGTCGGGCGCGCCCAGTTGCAGCAGCTTCAGCAGGCGGTTGTTGCGGTTGATGACGCGGCGGTACAGGTCGTTTAAGTCGCTGGTGGCGAACCGTCCGCCGTCCAGCTGCACCATCGGACGCAATTCGGGCGGGATGACGGGCACAACGTCCATGATCATCCATTCGGGACGGTTGCCGGAGGAGCGGAACGCTTCTACGACCTCCAGCCGCTTGAGGAGGCGTATCTTCTTCTGGCTGGAGGCGTCCTTCAGCTCGCCCCGCAGCTCGGCCGCCAATTTTTCGCAGTTAATTTTGGCCAGCAGCTTTTTCACGGCTTCCGCGCCCATATCGGCCTCAAAATCGTCCTCGTATTTTTCACGGTAGTCGCGGTATTCCTTCTCGGAGAGGATCTGTTTTTCCGCCAGCGGCGTGTCGCCCGCGTCGATGACGATATAAGACGCGAAATACAGCACCTTTTCCAAAAGGCGGGGGGACATGTTCAAAATCAGCCCCATCCGCGAGGGGATGCCCTTAAAGTACCAGATATGGCTGACCGGCGCGGCAAGCTGGATATGCCCCATCCGCTCGCGCCGCACTTTAGAGCGCGTGACCTCAACGCCGCAGCGATCGCAAATACGGCCCTTGTAGCGTACTTTTTTATATTTGCCGCAGTAGCATTCCCAGTCCTTCTGCGGGCCAAAGATTTTTTCGCAGAACAGGCCGTCCCGTTCCGGTTTCAAGGTGCGGTAATTGATGGTTTCGGGTTTTTTGACCTCGCCCCGCGACCAGTCCAGTATTAACTCGGGAGACGCAAGGCCGATCTTGATTGCATCAAACTCCGTATAGCTCATAATTTACGCATCCCCCTCAAAATCATCATCGTCGTCCCCTTCTTCCAGCTCCTCGTCGGTAGCCGCACTTAGGTCGGAATAATCAAACTCGTCTTCATCAGGGGTTTCGATGCTGTAGCCGTGCGCCTCTATGTTGTTCTCGGCGACATACTGCTCCTCCTCCTGAGACGCGCGGGCAAACGGTTCGTCGTCATCGGTATCGCGCAGGACGACTTCCTCGCCGAATTTATCCAGCACACGCACATCTAGGCTCAGCGACTGCAGCTCCTTGACCAGCACCCTAAACGACTCCGGCACGCCCGGCTGCGGGACATTGTGCCCCTTAACGATGGCTTCGTAAGTCTTGACGCGCCCGGTGATGTCGTCGGATTTGACGGTCAGTATCTCTTGGAGGGTATACGCCGCGCCGTAGGCTTCCAGCGCCCAGACCTCCATTTCGCCGAAACGCTGGCCGCCGAACTGCGCCTTGCCGCCCAGCGGCTGCTGTGTGACGAGGCTGTAGGGGCCGGTGGAACGGGCGTGAATCTTGTCGTCCACAAGGTGGGCGAGCTTTAGGAAGTAGACATAGCCGACGGTGACGGGGTTATCGAACGGCTCGCCGGTGCGGCCGTCGTAGAGGATGCTCTTGCCGTCTATACGCAGGCCGGCTTCCACCAATGTGCTCTCAATATCCGGCTCGTTCGCGCCGTCGAAGATGGGCGTCGCCACTTTCCAGCCCAAGGCGCTGGCGGCATAACCCAAGTGGACCTCCAGTACCTGCCCGATGTTCATCCGGCTCGGGACGCCGAGCGGGTTCAACACAATATCCAGCGGGGTCCCGTCAGGTAAAAACGGCATGTCTTCCTGCGGCAGGATGCGGGAGATGACTCCCTTGTTGCCGTGACGCCCCGCCATCTTGTCTCCCACCGATATTTTACGCTTTTGCGCGATATAAACCCTAACGCCCATATTGACGCCGGGCGACAACTCATCGCCGTTCTCGCGGGTAAACACCTTCACATCAACGACAATGCCGCTCTCGCCGTGCGGGACGCGCAAGGATGTGTCGCGCACTTCCCTCGCCTTCTCACCGAAAATGGCGCGCAGCAGGCGCTCCTCCGCCGTCAGCTCCGTTTCGCCCTTGGGCGTCACTTTGCCGACCAGAATGTCACCCGCGCGCACCTCGGCGCCGATGCGGACGATGCCGCGGTCGTCAAGGTCTTTGAGGGCGTCATCGCCGACATTGGGGATGTCGCGGGTGATCTCTTCGCTGCCCAGCTTGGTGTCGCGGGCTTCGATCTCGTATTCTTCAATGTGGATGGAGGTGAACACGTCGTCGCGCACCAGGCGCTCGTTGATCAGGATGGCGTCCTCGTAGTTGTAGCCCTCCCATGTCATAAACCCGACCAGCACATTCTTGCCGAGCGAAATCTCGCCTTCATAGGTCGAAGGGCCGTCAACCAGCACGTCGCCCCGCTCTACGCGGTCGCCGGTGGAAACGAGGGGGCGCTGGTTGATGCAGGTGCCCTGATTGGAGCGGGCGAACTTGGTCAGACGGTAGGTCTTTGTTTCCCCTGAATCGTAGCGCATGGTCAGTGAGGACGCCGTGACGCGCTGTACCGTCCCGCCGTCTTCCGCCTGCACGACCACGCCAGAGTCGCAGGCGGCCTTATACTCAATGCCGGTCGCCACAAGGGGCGATTCGGTCACCAGCAGAGGCACGGCCTGGCGCTGCATGTTGGAGCCCATCAGGGCACGGTTGGCGTCGTCGTTTTCTAAGAACGGGATCATCGCCGTCGCCACCGACACCATCATCTTGGGTGAGACGTCGATAAAATCGACGCGGTCACGGTCCACCTCGATAATATCGCGGCTGCGGCAGGTGATGCGCTCGTTGACAAATTTGCCGGTCGCATCAATGGGTTCGTTGGCCTGCGCGACGATATACTCGTCCTCCATATCGGCGGTCATGTAGACCACCTCGTCGGTCAGCCGGTGGGTGACCGGGTCAATCCTGCGCAGCGGCGACTCGATGAAGCCGTAATCGTTGATACGGGCATATGTGGACAGGTAGGAAATCAGGCCGATGTTGGGGCCTTCCGGCGTCTCGATGGGGCACATCCGCCCGTAATGGCTGTAGTGGACGTCGCGGACCTCAAAGTTGGCGCGTTCCCGGGAGAGACCGCCGGGGCCGAGGGCCGACATGCGGCGCTTATGGGTCAGCTCGGCCAGCGGGTTGGTCTGGTCCATGAACTGGCTGAGCGGGGAGGAGCCGAAAAACTCCTTGATCGCCGCCGTGACGGGGCGGATGTTGATCAGGCTCTGCGGTGTGACGATGTCAAGGTCTTGTATCGTCATACGTTCGCGGATGACGCGCTCCATGCGGGAGAAGCCGATGCGGAACTGGTTTTGCAGCAGTTCCCCCACGCTGCGCAGACGGCGGTTGCCCAGATGGTCGATGTCGTCAGGCGTCCCGATGCCGTGCGCCAGCGCGCAGAGGTAGTTGACAGAGGATAAAATATCCTCGGCAATGATATGCTTGGGCAGCAGCTCGTCGAGGCGTTCACCGACCGCCGCTTTTAAGTCCTTGGGGTCGGATTCCAATATCTCGCGCAGGACGGAAAAACGGACGCGCTCGTTGATCCCGATGGACTTGGGGTCGAAATCCACAAAGCCGGCTATATCCACAAAGCCGTTGGTAAAGACCTTGACTTCCTTGCCGTCGGCCTCGACCCACATCTCGGTGACGCCTTTGCCCTCCAGCTCGCGCACCTGCTCGCGGCCCAGCGCCGTCCCGGTCTCGGCCAGAACCTCGCCCGAAAGCGGGTCTACGGCGGGGCGCGTCAGCTTGCGCCCGGTCAGGCGCGGGAAGAGCGCCAGCTTCTTATTGAACTTATACCGCCCCACATGGGACAGATCATATCGCCGGGGGTCGAAAAACAGGCTGTTTAAGAGAGACCGCGCGCTGTCCACGGTGGGCGGCTCGCCCGGGCGCAGGCGGCGGTATATCTCCATCAGCGCCTCTTCTTCCGAGTGCGACGGGTCTTTTTCCAGCGTCGCTACGATGCGCTCATCGTCGCCGTACATGGATAAAATCTCCGCGTCGGTACGTACTCCGAGAGCGCGGATGAGGCTGGTGACCGGCAGCTTACGGTTTTTGTCTATACGGACGGAGGCGATGTCGTTGATGTCGGTCTCATATTCCAGCCAAGCCCCGCGGTAGGGGATGACGGTGCAGCCATAGACCGTGCCGACGGCCTCGTCGTTTTCGTTGTAATAAACGCCGGGGCTCCGAACGATCTGCGACACGATGACGCGCTCGGCGCCGTTGACGATGAACGTGCCGTTGTCGGTCATCAGCGGGAAATCGCCCATGAAGATCTCCTGCTCTTTGATTTCCTCCGTCTCGCGGTTGCGCAGGCGGACGCGCACCTTCAGCGGCGCGGCGTAGTTGGCGTCGCGGTTCTTGCACTCCTCGACCGAATACTTAGGCGTTTCCTCCAGCTGGTAGTCGATGAAAGACAGCTCCAGGTTGCCGGTGTAGTCGGAAATGGCCGACACATCCTTAAATACCTGGCGCAGCCCCACATTGAGAAACCATTTGTAGGAGTTTTTCTGCACTTCGATGAGGCTGGGAACCTCCAAAACCTCGTGCAGGCGGGAATAGCTTTTGCGTATCGTCCTGCCGTAGCGCACATCCTTGACCTTTACCATGGGCGGCATCATCTTCCCTTCTTCATTATGACACGCGTGGACCTGCGTATTGATTCTTTCGACAGCCTGTTGCGCTTTTACAAGTTTTATGGTATCGTGTATACGGGGTTTGTTGCGCTTCAGCCTGTCCTTACAACAAGTATAGCGCCACGAATTTGTATTATATAAAAGTTTTCCTCTATTGTCAAGGATTTTTTCGCAAGGTTTTCACGTTACTTTTCGCATGGTAAAACCCCCGCCGAAGCCTGGCGTACGCTTGGCTCCGGCGGGGGTTTTTACGGACGGACACAAAGGCCGCCCCTACAAAGAAAATCTCCCTCCGCCTGTGGGCGGTATCCCTCTTTTGTGAAAGAGGGAGGGCTTGGAACGCGCTATTCTTTCGTCCATCCCCCTTTAGTGAAAGGGGGATGTCATCGCAATGACAGGGGGATTTTGCGGACGGCCAAAGGCCGCCCACACACTTATCCGATATTATTGAACGTCACAATGCTCTCCTGCCGTGTATACGCCCTCTGCGGGCTGAACAGCGGGTTGTCCGCTGTGCCTGTGCCGCTCATGATTCCCGCGTTCCTTACGTAGTTGATCGCGTTCACCGCCCAGCTTGAGGCGGTACCGATGTCGTTGAACCCCGCCGAAGCGGTATTGCTCACGTCCATCCCCGCTACCTTGACGGTGTTCAGTATCATCGTCGCGGCCTGCTCACGGTTGAACTGCCCGCTTGGATTAAACCGTCCGGGGGCGGCGTCGGTGGGCGCTACCTCCCCGCCCGTAACGCCCAAACGGTATGCCGCGAGTATATTGGTATTCGTCGTGTCGGAGAAGGTATGCCCCATCCTTTCCGCTATCCCATGCTCCGCCACGATCGCGTCTATGGTCTTATCCAGCCGCACCTCCAGCCACCTGACAGCGAGGCGGCAGAATTCGGCGCGGGTGATGACGTTGGTGTAGTTGCCTTGAATGTCCGCTGGGACGAAACCCTTGCCGATGGCCGCCGTGATGCCCTCACGCGCCCATGAGGATGCGCTGTCGAGGTTGGGGGTGGCGGGTGTTGTGTCGCCTTGATTGGCTTGGGTGTTCGGGATAATCTCACCCGTCCGCGAGTTATATACGGTGGGACTGAGAACCGAATTGCTGGATGCCACCACGGCTGTATTGCCGCTCACGGCCTGTACTGCGAAATAGTACACGATTGTTGCTTCTGAATTTGCCCCATGTGGTGATGAGGGGAAGTTTCGCAAGTCTGTAACATAACGGGCTTCGCTGACATTTGCGGAGATTCCCCATTCTTGATAACCTAAACCGAGGTCTTCCAAATTCCTGCCGGTGAATCCAACGGCGAACGAATCACGTCCGGCAGTCCATCCAGCGGGTATATCCCATGTACACGTTACCACCGTACCATCTACTGCTATCCGAAGATTGGCCGGGTCACCCAATGCGCCGAGCGTCGTAGCGCCAAGATTAAAGACCTCACTCGTGCGGACTTGACCGTTTTGCGGGTGGCCAATCTCCAAACCATATGGCGATGTTACCCATGTCATACAAGTAACCGTAAAATGATATGCGCCCGGTTCGGTCATAAAGGGGGAAAAGTTTACAAAAATGCGATTTCCTTCTTGACGCTCTCTTATTATATTCCCGATAGATTTGCCGTCCTTGAACAACTCAATAGCATATGGATGATCCTGTGATTGAATATAGAAGCTGGCAAGCCCCGCTTGCGGGTTATCCCAATGCAGATTGTAGGCGGTGAAGCCGTCGCCATTTGGCTGCTCGTTTGTGACCGCTAACGCCGGGATTCCTGTTACCGCTATCATGGCAATGCACAATACAACGGCGAGTAGTCTTTTCATGGTTTTCATTTGGGGTGACCTCCTTGTTTATTTTGATTCCCGGCTTAGCTACCCCCGGAGGGCTTACGCCCCCCGAGAGTGCCGCTGCCGAGAACAAAAAAGCGACGCAGGGAGATTTTCCCAACGTCGCGTTATCGTCAAGCACAACATACCCCTTGCCCGAATAACAAAAACGGGATATAATAGGGGATGGCGCAGTCTAAACGCTGCTGTGTGGGATGCTTACTCATCCTGCATAGGTCCGGGGGAGTGTTCTCAGCACTTCCCCGGCTGCCACTATTTTGTTCTCGCAATCATTTTATCAAGGCTTACGACAAAATGCAAGGTTTTTTTGCTGATGAGCTTACAGATTGCTTGCGGTGCCGGCGAGACCACTTGCGGCAAGCTCCTCGGCTGTAGAAATCCGTATCGCATTCGATGGTAAGGCGTTGTCAAGTTTTGCTTGTTGCGTCATATAAGATGAATCCCGCCTGAGTAGGCGGGATTTTTGCATGAAACGTCACAATACCCCCGTTTTATGACCGCTTACCGGCTTGTGCGCACCTGTTGCCGTTTCCCCCTTGTATCCGCCCGCTCCGGCTGATATAATGCGGACGGGTGATGGAGGTGATGTTTGTGTGAAGCTGCGAATCGAGGTGTCCGACGGGCTGCCGGAGGACGAGGTGGTCATCCGCTGCGGCCGCGTGGATGACACCGTGCAGAAGCTCCAGGCATATATCCTCGGCCTGTCCGCGCCGAAGCTCATTTTCTATAAAGGGTCGCAGGAGTTTTACCTCCCCTTCGAGGAGATTCTGTTTTTTGAGACGGACGGCGAGCAGGTGTACGCGCATACGGCAAACGACGCCTTTCGGGTCAAGCGCAGGCTGTATGAGCTGGCAGACATTCTGCCCCGCGCTTTCATCCGGGCGGCCAAGGGCGCCATTATCAACACATCGCGCATTTACGCCATCGACCGCAACCTAGCGTCGTCCAGCAAGGTCAGGTTCTCGGGCACCCACAAGCATATCTATATATCACGGCACTATTACAAAGCCCTCAAAGATAAAATGAATGACAGGAGTGTATAGCTATGAAGATCGCTGGGAACTTTCAGTTCAAACTTTCCAAATGGATATGGGGCACTTTACTGCTGCTCGCCGCGGCGTTTATCATCGCCAACCAGTTCAACGAGTTCGTGGACCTCGGGCTTGGCAGCCTCATTGTGGCGGCGCTGGCGGTGACATTCTTCGTACAGTGCCTCGCGCATTTGTCTTTCGCGCCGCTTCCCATCCCCCTTGCCGTATTGTACATCACCTTCCGGGGCACGCTTGACTGGCCCTATATATCCCCTTGGATGCTGATTATCGCGGCGGTGCTGGCGTCGTGCGGCCTAGCCGTCCTGTTCCCGCGAAAATGGAAGCGCGTGAAGGTCTCGGGAGGCGGACGGCACAGCCGCTCTTTCACGCAGTCCGGCGCACAGGTCGAAGACAGCGGCGGCGACAACAACCCAGTTATTGATGTAACTTTTGGGGCCGCCAGCCGTTATATCCACGCCGACAGCTTGGAAACCGCGCGGCTTATCTGCAAGTTTGGCTCATTGGAGGCCTTCTTTGACCAGGCGCAGCTCAGCCCGGACGGCGCGACGGTCGTCTGCGACTGCCAATTCGGGTCAATTGAGATTACCGTCCCTAGGCATTGGCGCGTCATAGACGACATAAGCTGCGCGTTGGGCGGGGTAAATCATAACGGCCGCGCCTCCCCAGCGGAGGACGCTCCCCAGCTGACGGTCACCGGAAACGTCTCCTTCGGCGGCATCGAAATCCGGTATGTGTAGATAAGCAGCCCCGCCGCGCCTATGCTTGGCGCGGCGGGGCGTATTCTATATTTATTATCCCATTTTATTGAAGACGATGATGCTCTCCTGCCGCGTGAAGGTATCGTGCGGGGCAAAGCGCCCGCCGGTCTTGCCGGTCATGATGTCGTAACTGCCTACATAATTGATGGCGTTCCGCGCCCAGCTGTCGGCGGTGTCAATGTCCGCGAACCCAAAATTCGGGGCGTTGTCGGTGTTATCGCCCAGTATGATCAGCACCTTTGTCAGCATCATCGCCGCCTGCTGGCGGTTGAACGTGGTGTTAGCGCCGAAGCTGCCGTCAGGGTTGCCGGCGGTGATGTCCAGTTTGCCCGCCGCGAGGATGATGGGGTCTGACGTGTCATTGAATGTCCTGTTGGGGAATGTGGCGTATTGTGCCACCAGTTGTTCGTTGCTCATTTCTGTTACGTAATTGAGCCAGCTCATGGCGAGGTAGACGAACTCCTTACGGGTGACATTGGCAGTGTAAGCGCCCTGTATCTCGGGCGGGAGGAAGCGTTTGCTATGGGCGCTTTCGATGTGGTCATGCGCCCAGCCGTCGGCGGTGGAGAGGTCGAGTGGCAGGAGCGGGGGCAAAACCGCTACCTCTTCCACTTCATCTATAGGGTCTTCCCCTCCCAGCCGCATCGACACAGACCGCTCGACGCCATCGAACTTTATGGAGAATTTATAGGTTCCGCGATCCGTTATGGGTGTAGTGAAGATGATGCTGACCAGGGTGCTGTTGCTTGTGAGGACAGGATCCATGGTGCTGACATAATAGCTGACTTGGATTGGCGAGCCGTCCTTTTCGGCCTTAAAGTCCGTAAACAGGGGGATGCTCGGACGGGCGCACCTGCCGTTGAAATGGGCGACCAATCCGGCTATGTTGGTTTCAAGGTCGTCTGTACTGCATCTCAGCTGGCTGAAATCGCTGCCGGTGGGAACCTTGTCAGGCCCGATAGCTACGGTTGTGGTCAGCTTTATTCCCTTAAAAGTGATGTTGAATGTATAAATCCCCTTTTCCGTCAGGGTGTTGTTTAACGGGAGATAAATGGTAGTGCTGTTGGTATATGTATCAAAGGTGCCGCTCAAATATATTGGTCTTGTGCTAACGCTCTTGCCGCCCAGCGTGACTGAAAATCCTGTAAAATCGGCGTCGTACACGGTGGTGTACCGCTGGTTGATGTTTAGAATCAGAGTCGTGATCGAAGTAAATTCACCACCGCTTTTATTACCGTCAAAGCTGAGAGAGGACGCGGCAAGCGCTGCGGGGGAGGCAAAAATTACCAGCATGGCGAAGATAAGCGTGAAAGAGGCTAATCTTTTTTTCATTTTTATTCCCCATTTCTTGTTATTTTACATAATCATATACCTTATGATATGGGTTTGTCAAGTACGGAAAACACGCCGGTATATGCCGACAGGCTTCGATTAGTTATGATTTCGTGTGGCTTCTGCTGTTGACAGGACCCCTTGCGTTATGGTATTTTAGTGGGGACGGCTATCATAGAAAGGGGAACACCACATATGGCTCGATCCGCTCGCGCGAGGAGGCGTTTGTCCTTTATCCTGGCGATTTTGGTTGTGCTTTTGTCCGCTCAGCCCGTGTTTATCGTGGAGGCGGCTCCCGAAATGCGGGTCATCGACTTTGAAAATGGCACACGGCAGGGCTTTGAGGGCCACGGCGGGGTAGAGACGCTCACCGTGACCAGCGACGAGGCGTATAGCGGCACGAGGTCGCTCTTTGTCACCGACCGTTCGCAATCGTGGCACGGCCCATCGCTCAACGTGACATTCTATGCCGAGCCGGATGTGCTGTATACCGTGACGGCCTGGGTGCTGCCCCTGTCGGGCAGCTCAGATTTCCGCCTGTCCACGCAAATCGGGGAGGGCGACGGGGCGGAATATTACAATCTGGATGTGAAGACGGTCTCTACATCCGACGGGTGGACGGAGTTGCAGGGGCGGTTCATTTACCCCAACGCGGAGTATATCACGATCTATATCGAAAACGACACGCCCGACGCGGAATTTTACATCGATGATATTTCCTTCTTTGCGCCTTCGGGCGGCGGGATGCTTGCCAGCATTCAACTCCCCTCTCTGCATGAAATCTATAAGGACCATTTCCTCATCGGCTCCGCTTTCAGCCGCCAGGACCTCACCGGTCAGCGCTTTGAGCTGGTACAGCGGCACTTCAACGCCATGACGGCGGGCAATGCCATGAAGCCCGACGCGCTCGGCGGCAAAAGTAAAGGGGATTACCAGTTCTCCAGCGCCGATAGCTTTATCGAAACCCTCGCCGGGGCCGGTATCCCTGTACATGGGCACACGCTTGTCTGGCACGCCCAGTCGGCGCCGTGGCTGAACAAAAACCCTGACGGGACGGTATTGACCCGTGACGAGGCCCGGGCCAATCTGGAGGAGTTCATCAACACGGTGGCCGGGCATTACGCCGGGCGGGTCATCTCTTGGGACGTCGTCAACGAGGCGTTTACCGCCAGCACCGGCTCTGTACCGTCCGACTGGCGTGACGCGCTGCGCAAAGGCGGCAGCAGCGCCGAGAGTGCGGCTTGGTACGGCGCCTATGCCAATGGCGCAGACATGGCCGCCGGGGAAAGCGGCGCGGATTATATCTATGACGCCTTCGTTTTCACCCGCCTTGCCGACCCCAACGCCATCCTCTACTTCAACGATTATAACGAGGAATACATGGGCAAGCGGGAAGCCATCGCCCTGATGGCCGAAGACCTCAACGAAAAATGGAAGGCCGACCCCCGCAACACAGAACCGGACAGATTGCTGGTCGAGGGGCTTGGAATGCAGGCGCACTATTGGACAGACGCCCTAAACCCGCAGGATGTGGAGGACACCATCCGCCGCTGGATCAGGACCGGCGCGGAGATTTCCGTCAGCGAGCTGGACATCCCGGCGGGGAGCTGGTCACGGTATAAGGAGCTGGACGAGGCGGAGGAGATGAAGCAGGCTACACTTTACGCGCAGCTCTTCAAAATCTATAAAGACTATTCAGACCATATCGCCCGCGTCAGCATATGGGGCATCGACGACCCCACAAGCTGGCGCAGCGCCGGAAGCCCCCTCCTCTTCAATGAAACCGGAGGCCCTAAGCTCGCTTTCTACGCCGTGATGGATCCCGAAGGTTTCCTCGCGGGCGACTATAACGACATCAAAAACCAAACGGGCGGCGAGAGTACCGGCGTCCCTGCCTCACCGCCGGATAAGGGAGTTGAGCCATCTCCCAGCAGTGAAGCAACGCCTTCTCCTTCGCAGAATGGCGGAGAGGAAGAGAGCGGCGCTATATTCGCCGTTGACGGCGTTCTCATCCTCATCATTGTAGGCTCCGTGGCCGTTTTGGCCGCGATTGTAGCACTGGTCATCGTTTTGATGAAGCGGAAAAGGTAATCAAAGCAGCTTCCAAACCGCCAAAGCAATCAATATTGCGCCGCTGACCCACGAAAGGTTCCATGCCAGCGCCCGTGACAGTTTCGCGCCTAAGCGGCAGCCGCCTGTGACGGCGGCCGTGCCCAAGGCGGCTGACGCAACGGCCATGACCACGGCATTCACGTTTCCGACGCCCGCGCCAAACCCAGCCGCAAGGCCGTCCATCGAAAGGCCAACGGCCAATAATGCCGCTTCAAACGGGGATATGACCATATCCCCGTTTTTGTCCGCCTTTTTATGATCTGGCGGCCTGTTTTTCATGCTTTCCCACAGCTTGACCACACCCAACAGAAACAGGACGCCGAAGCTGACGCCGGAGGTCAGCCACGGGGGCAGAAACTGCCGTATTCCAGCGCCCAGCCAGAGCGATACGCTCAGGAACGCGGTGCAGGTCAACGCGACCACCAGCGCTGACGGCAAGGGTATATGTATCCGTTTGCCGCCGTAAGCAAAGCTGACCGCGAACGCGTCAATCGAGCAGGCTAACGCCAACACCGCGCCTTCCCATATCCCGGACATCACCGCATCCCCCCCCTGGCAGTATATGCGGCGGGCCGGGGATAGGGTATCAGGTTTTGGCAAATGCTATCGCCGGGAGGGATGCAAAATGACTGTAGAGGTAAAAAGGCAGTCCTTTTGGCAACTTGAAAAAATGCACGGGTTCCATCCGCTGCCGGGAGATATACAGGCAAACGCCGTTATTGTCGGCGCGGGGCTGAGCGGGCTGCTATGCGCGTATTTTCTATACCGCAAAGGCGTTGAGAACATCGTCCTTATCGACGCGGACGGGCCGTGTTCCGGCGTCACCGCCAGTACCACCGCCAAGATCACCTCGCAGCACGGCCTGATCTACGCGAAGCTCATCAAGGGACTGGGCAAGGAACGCGCCCTGCAATACCTTGCCGCCAACGAAAGCGCTATCCAGCATTATGGCGAGATCATCAGGCGGGAGATGATCGACTGCGGGTTCACGCCTTGTAACGCGTGGATTTATACGACCAATGACAGGCAGGTTGAAGCCATCGAAGACGAAGCGCGCGCGGCGCAACAGCTCGGAATCGACGCGGAGCTAGAACCCGTCACCGAGTTGCCGTTCGCTGTCAGGGGAGCTGTCCGTTTCCCCAACCAAGCCTATTTCCACCCTTTGAGATTCGCCAGCCATATCTGCGGCGTCCTGACCAGGGCGGGGTGCAAAATCTATACGCACACAAAAGCCACGGCGGCAGAGGCGGGGATTGTCTACACCGACAAAGGGAACATCCGCGCGAAGCATATTATCTCCTGCACCCATTACCCCTTTATTGACAAACACTCCCTGCTCTTCGCCAGAATCTATCAAGACCGTTCCTATGTGGCGGCGCTGAAAGACGCCGGGGTGATGCGGGATATGTACCTTGACTGTGCCGACGGCGGGTTTTCGTTCCGACCGCAGAAGGACACGGACGGACGGGACATGGTCCTGTTCGGCGCGTATGACCATAAAACAGGCCACGACAGCAAAGAGCTACACTATGACGGCCTGCTGAAAGACGCGCGGCGCCTTTACCCGGAAAGCCGGGCGGCGTATCTATGGTCGGCGCAGGACTGCATGACCCACGACGGGGTGCCGTATATCGGGCGTTACGACAGCGCGGGAGAAAACATTTACCTCGCCACGGGCTTCAACAAGTGGGGCATGACCTCCGGCATGGCGGCGGCGGAGATCATCAGCGACATGATTACGAGGGGGCGCAGCGATTTCGAGGACGCCTTCCGCCTTGACCGGGGCGACGTTGGGCTGCAAGCTAAGAGCTTTGTGAAAACAGCGGCCGACATCGCCGGGAACTTCGCAAGCCATATCATTCCGCCCTTCAAACCGGTTTGCACCCATATGGGCTGCCCGGTCAAATGGAACGAGGACGAAAACACATGGGACTGCACCTGCCACGGCTCCCGCTTTGATCGCGAGGGCAAAGTAATCAGCGGCCCCGCGCTGAAGCCGCTGGAACGGATAGACGGCATAGAGCCGTTGTAAGCGATTGTTTGGTGACAGGAAAACGAGAGCGTCTGGCTTGACGCTCTCGTTTATTGCATAGCGCTGTTGTCGCGAGCTTTAAGATATGAAATGATTTGTCTGCCGTGCTGTATCATATGAATAACAATTAAAACGCCGCCTATTCTGCAAAAAAGACCGTGAAATCTTCTAATGTCAAACGAAATTTCCGTTACTCCTGAGTATGATAATAATGCAAGCAAGCCTGAGATAACGGCGATACTCCAAGTTGCCAATAATAAGCAATCTGTAAAATACTTTATCCTTGCCGGGGTACTTAACCTTTTAACTCCTTTGCTGAAAGCCGCGAATACTTTTCTATTCATGTAAAAATGAACAGTAAAAAGTATGGCACAAATAAATCCCGCGACGATATGTAAAGTTGGTTCGCCATCCCATCTGATGTACGAGCATGTTACAGCAAATACCATAAACAAATCGATTGTTATTTTGGTATGTCTTGTAGACATGAAAGCCTCCTGCAAAAGGTACTACGATATAAGGGTTTCTGCCGTCAGTTTCAATATCTGCATATTAGTCCTCATCTGCCTCCTCACGGAAGCCGCGCCAGATCCGCCGGCATACGCCAGTCCTCCCGCGAGAGCGACACACTGCCGACGCGCGGGCCGTCGGGCGAGGCGTTGCGCTTGAATTGCGAGTGCGCGAACCGCGCCATGAACACATCCAGCACCGCTTCCAGCGACTCGGGCAGGTAGCGCCCCTCAAAGGCGCGGCCGGCCGCCGCCAGCAGCTTTTCCCGTGTATAACCATAGCGGAGGAACCAATAGAGGAAAAAGTCGTGTACCAGATAATCCCCCAGAATATCCTCGCTGCGCTGGTCTTGCGTCCCGTCCGGGCCTACCGGCAGCAGCTCGGGGCTGATAGGGGTGTCCACGATGTCATACAGCACCGTCCGCAAGGCTTTGGCGGATTTCCCCGCGACAAAACGGACGATACGGCGCATCAGCGTTTTGGGTACGCCCGCGTTGACGTTGTACATGCTCATGTGGTCGCCGCCGTAGGTGCAGAAGCCCAGCGCCATTTCCGAGAGGTCGGAGGAACCGACTACAATGCTGTTCTCGGCGTTGGCAATGTCCATGATAATCTGGGCGCGCTCCCGCGCCTGCGCGTTTTCAAACACTATATCAGGCCGCCCGTCATGCTCTATGTCCTTCAAATGCCCCTCCAGCGCGCCGCCGATCGGGACATGCTTGAGCTTCACACCCAGCGCTTTGCAGAGCGCTTCCGCGTTGGAGAGGGTGCGCTGTGTCGTGCCGGGGCCGGGCATGGTCACGGCCAGCAGCTTCCGCCGCTCCTGCTTTGCCGCCTGATGCGCAATCAGAAGAGCGAGGGTGGAATCCAAGCCGCCGGAGACCGCCACAGCCGCGCCGGTCCCGGGCAGGCGGTCAAGCCGCGTCCGCAGGCCGCGTATCTGCGCCGACATGACCTCATGGCAGCGCGTTGCGAGGGCGTCGTTTTCCTCAGGGATAAACGGCTCGGGCGAATAATGGCGCGTCAGGGCGCCACCAGCCGTCCCGCCGCGCCGGAACGGGATCACCCGCATAGCCGACGCCGCCCCGGCGTCCCCTGTAACCCTGCGCCGTTCATAGGCGAGCAGGCCGAGGTCGATCTCCGTCGCCGTGACGCCGATACACTCCTCAATGCCGCTTTGGGCCAAAACCGCTCCGTTCTCGGCAATCGCCCGGCTGCCTGAAAAGACGGCATTTCCGGTAGACTCACCGTCACCGGCCGACGCGGACACAATGCCCGCGGCCAGCCGCGCCGACTGAACCCTTAGTAAACTATTCCAATAAGCGCGCCGCCCTGCCCCTTCTTCACACGCGGCCAAGTTCCCGATGACCGCGGCGTCCGTATGCCCCGATATGTCATTCCCAATCTCAAAAGCGACACGGAAACCGCCGCCCCCGTCAAAGAGCAGATCCGGCCCAAACGGGACTTCCTCCCCGCAAAGGGATACGGTTCCGTCAAGGCCCGCGCCGGATAGAAAATAGCGGTTTTCCGCGTACGGCGAAGCGCGCGGTATACGGCTCTTGGGCACAACGCCCAGAAGCCGCCCTCCCTGAAAGACGGCGGCGCAGTTATACAGTCCCTGCCCCCGGCGGACAGGCATCCCCACGGCAATCAGAGCGCCGGAGGCTTTGGTTTCGCTGATAAGCAGCGCAAGCGCTTCCTCGGCGCTGTCCAGCAGTGCCGCGTGCAGGAATAAATCTTCGCAGGTGCAGCCGGTGACGCACAGCTCAGGCAACACGACAAGCGCCGCGCCGCCGGCTTTGCGGATAAGGCGCAAAGCGCCGTCAATGTTTTTCTGCGGCAAGGCCGGTGTAACGAAAGGCGTAACAGCCGCCACCCGGAGATAGTCTTTATGCAAATGTCCCACCCCTGTTACCAGTCGTAGTCCCAATCATCCTCTTCGGGCAAAGCGGTCAGCTCATTCATAAGCTCAACGAAAAATTCAGGGTCCATCGCGTTAAAGATGGGCGCCAGCTTTTTCGCCCCAATTAGCTTGCAAACCCGCACGGCGCTCTCAAAATCCATTTCCGCAAGTCCCGTTGCGGCAGCGCTCGGAGTCATCCGTTCAATGGTTTTTGCCATATGCGCCAAATCCGCGCCGGTTTCCCCCCCGTTGCCGCCGCTGGCGGTGCTTCCACGCTTAATTTCCAGCCAATCCTCAACTTCAATCTCCCTGTCCTCCAAATCATTCTCACGCTCGTCGAGCATTTGCTCCCGGAGGTTCAAATCCTCTTCGAAAGCGTCCAGCCGCTGAGATAACTCATTAAGCTCTTTCTCCAAATCCTGATTGGCGTAAATATCCCTGGCCCAATACTGCTCGCGCGTTTCCTCTTCCGGGTTGAGCAGCAGCAATGTCAACCCGCGTATGATTCTGTCTTCTGTAGGGTCAAACATTGCCAGCAATATAAACGCGCTGAAAATAGACAGCCAAAGCAGAGACGTCAGCATGATCGCCTCCGCCATCCCCGGTTTTCTCTTCTCTTTCGGCTCTTTCTGCTTTTCAGCCTTAGGCTTTTTGGGTCCCAGCGCTTCCTTTTCCATTTCGTCTACGGTCTGCGCCTTCTTCATATCCTCGGGAGCCGCCTCCCCGGCTTTCGCGGGCTTCTCTTTAACCGCCGCTGCCATGTCTGATCCCCTCCTGATCTATATAGACTTCATGACCCATAAATTCCGCCATTTCAATCGCTGTTTCCCTCTGCTGCTCGGCACGGTACGCTTCTTTTTGCTTATCCCGCAGTTTTTCCAAAATCTTGCGCTCCTGCATAACAGCAATCAATTTCTTCTCTATTCGCAGCCGTTCGCCTTCGGCTTGCTCCAGCACTTTGTCCTGATACTCTACACGCTCACGGGCGGCCCGGTTGGCGATTCCCCAAAGCCTCAGCTCCGCCGGGGACAGCCCCTCGCCGATTTGCCGCCTGAACTCCTCATGCTGCCCCATCTCCCGCTCCATAAGCTCTTGCCGCGCCTGTTCAAAGCGCCGGATACGGGCGTTGCACTCGGTCAGTTCGCCTATCTGCTGCTTCTCCTGCGCCCGCTTGACATTGAGCACCGATTGCAGGGTGAACTTAAATTTTTTCACCGTATCACGCCCCTTTCAAGGAGCAACCTCTTATCATATGCCCATCAGTTTTTCCAGCGTCGCGTCAAACGGGCTGCCGTCCTCCACTTCCTGCTGCAAAAAGGCGTTGATGGGCTTGATCAACTTTATTGACGCGTCTATGTCGGGGTTGGAGCCGACCTTATACGCCCCTATATTGATCAGGTCCTGCGCATCGTCGTAGACTGCCATCATGCTCTTCAAGCGGCCCGCCTGCTTATAGTGTTCCTTGGACGCGATGTCCGGCATCAGGCGGGAGATGGACGCCAGAATGTCGATGGGAGGATAATGGTTGCGGTTGGCAAGCCGCCGCGAGAGGACGATATGTCCGTCAAGGATGCCGCGGGCCGTGTCGGTGATCGGCTCATTTAAGTCGTCGCCTTCCACCAAGACAGTGTAGAGCGCCGTGATAGACCCTTTGGGAGCGTTGCCCGCCCGTTCCAGCAGCTTTGGCATCACGGTATAGACCGAAGGGGTATATCCGCGCGATACCGGCGGTTCCCCGGCCGCCATCCCCACCTCGCGCTGCGCCATAGCATATCGCGTCAGACTGTCCATCATCAAAAGGACATTCAAGCCTTTATCTCTGAAAAACTCGGCGATACTGGTGCCCACCATCGCGGACTTGGCGCGTATGAGGGCGGGCTGGTCGCTCGAAGCCACAATGACGATGGAGCGCTTCAACCCTTCCTCGCCCAGATCGTTTTGCAGAAAGCCGTTGACCTCGCGCCCGCGCTCCCCGATCAGAGTAATGACGTTAATGTCGCTCTTGGCGTTGCGCGCGATCATACCCAGCAATGTGCTTTTACCGACGCCGGAGCCTGCGAAGATACCGACGCGCTGGCCGCGCCCGCATGTCAACAGCCCGTCAATGGCGCGGACGCCCAGCGGCATGACCTCGGTAATCATCGCGCGGCTCAAAGGGTTTGGCGGCGAGTTCTCCACCGGGTACAGCGTCTCGGGCGCTACGGCGGGGCCGTCGTCCATCGGATGCCCCAGCCCGTCGAGCACACGCCCCTTCAAGGCTTCGCTCACAGGCACGGACAGCGTGCGGTTGGTGGAGACAACGCGCGACCCCGGCCCCACGCCGGTAAGGTCGCCATATGGCATTAGCAGGACGCGGTTATCACGAAAGCCGACCACTTCGGCCGGCATGAATCGGTCGCCCGCGAGCGTATATATGCGGCACATCTCGCCAATCTGCACAGCCGGGCCGGCGGCTTCCACCGTCAGGCCGGAAATCACCTGCACACTGCCGGAGTATTGAAGCGGGTTCCCCTGCCGCACGGCGCTTGTGATTTTCTCGAAATCAATCATTTTGTTCGATTCCCATATTCCTAGCAATCTGTTCCAGCTGCGCGTCCACCGAAGCGTCCACTGTGCCGTTGCCAGTCTCGATTAGGCAGCCATGCGGCTCTATGCCCATGTCGGTCACAATATCGGCCTCCACACTGCCCCGCTCGGTTTTAAGCCGCGCCTCAGCCTTGGAACGAAACGCCCGGGTGTGCTCCTCGGCATTGACGCGGAGCGTCACGCGCGATTCGCACTGTATAACATTGAGCGCCGCCGTGACAAGGGATACGAACGCCTTGTTGTCTTGATCCAGCTCCAAGCCCACAATTTTCTCCGCTACATCCAGCGCGAGCCGGTAAATCTTCGGCTCCATTTCCAAAAGCAGCCGGTCACGCTCGGCATAAGCGGCGGCGAGGGCCGAATCGACCTCGGCCTGCCCGTCACGCAGTAAATCTTCCAGCGCCCGCTCGGCTCTCTCTACGCCGTCGGCAAACCCAATCCCCAGCCCCTTCTCAAAACCGTCGGCGTGCGCGGCCGCTCTGGCCTTCTCCGCATTGGCCTCAGTCTCGCTGACAATCTCACGGGCCTGACGGCGCGCGTCTTCAAGCAAGAGCGCGACTTCCCGCTGCGCCGCCTCGATGACCTCATCGTACGCGGCCTGGATGATGGCTTCGCGCTCTTCCCGCTCCCTTTCCCTATCATGACGATCGTCGGGGATCTGGATTACCTCATCAGGCTTGTCCGCTTCGTCGGCTTTAGCCGGCTTTAGCAGCCGCGGCCTCTCTTCCGGCGGCAACAAGCGCGTCTTTCCCGCCTTGATAATCGTATTAGACAATGAGCTCATCCTCCGAACCGCGCGAGATAACGATCTCGCCCGCATCCTGGAGCTTCCTTATAACGTTGACAATCTTCTGCTGGGAGTCCTCGACGTCGCGTACGCGCACCGGCCCCATATATTCCATGTCCTCTTTAATCATATCGGCAAGGCGCTTGGACATATTCTCGAAGATCAGGCCGCGCAGCTCTTCGGTAGCGTTCTTGAGGGCGACGGTAAGGTCGGCGTTCTCGACTTCCTTGAGGACGCGCTGGATGGCGCGCTTGTCGAGGCGGATGATGTCCTCGAAGACGAACATTTTGCGCCGGATCTCGTCCACAAGGTCGCTGTTATCGACTTCAAGCTCTTCCAATACGCGGCGCTCGGTGCCGCGGTCGGCGGCGTTGAGGATATCGACGATGGACTGGATGCCGCCCACAACGGTGAAGTCGTCCACGCCCATACTGCTCAGCTTGCGGTCGAGGATGCGCTCCACCTCGCGTACATATTCGGGGCTGGTGCGGTCCATCGTGGAGACACGCACGACAACCTGCGTCTGCTTTTCGCTGGGCAGCTTGGATAATATCGCCGCGGCCATGCCCGGTTCGAGATAGGATAAAATCAGGGCGATGGTCTGCGGGTGTTCGTTCTGGATAAAGTTCAGTATCTGGTTGGGGTCGGTCTTGCGTGCGAAGTCAAACGGGCGCACCTGAAGGGAGGAGGTGAGGCGGGAGATGAGCTCAAGGGCGCGCGCCGAACCGATTGACGACTCAAGCAGCTCCCGGGCGTAGTCGATGCCGCCCTCCAGAATATAGTTCTGCGTCAGGCATTCCTCGTAGAACTCATTGATGATGTCATCTTTTGTTTCAGCGTCCACGCGCCGCACATTGGTGATGTCCAGCGTGAGCTGCTCAATCTCTTCATCCTTTAGATGGCGGAATATCTTGGAGGAATACTCCTTACCGAGGGCAATCAGGAGAATGGCCGCCTTTTCACGCCCGCTCATTTTTTCCGTTGCCTTTGTCGGTGGCACAGATCCTCACCTCACACTAATGAAATTACCAGCCTTTATCCTCTTCGTCCTGAAGCCATGTGCGCAGCATATGGGCCACGGCTTCCGCGTTGTTCTCAATAAACTCCTCGACACGTTCGCGCGACGGGGTTTTGGTAACCTCCAGCTCCATGCTGACCGTGGCGGCTTCCAAAAGGTCCGAATAGTCTTCCACATCGCCGGCCAGTATCTCCCCGGGCAGCTCCACCGGCTTGGGTTTGAGGAGGGCGAAGGTGCGCAGGATAAGCAAAATGAAACAAATGCCGATGATGCCATAGAGGACGAGGGTTTGGATGAGGGCATAAAGCTCTTCGCGCTGTTTCTGTTCGTTAAACGCGTCCTCTTCCGCTTGGTTCAGCCTGGGTTGCAGCATGGGCAGGTACTCGACGACCACGTTGGTCTCGTATTGGTCAGGCTGCAAGCCGACCGCCGCGGCCGCCAGTCTGCGGACCGCATCGGCAGCCATTGCCAATCCTTCCTGCTCCAAAAGGTCTTCGTTGATCGTAATCCCTACCGTTACTTCCTCTATCGTACCGTGCGCGGTCCTCAGATACTCGTTGACTTCGGAGATTTCGTAATTGGTTACATTTTGCTCTTTATCGTATTCGCTCATCAATTGCTCCATCACTTCGACATATTCGGCGGCGTCAAGGCCGTCCATGCCAAGCCCGTTGGGATCGGTGCCTACCGTGCCGCCGAGGGGTCCGGCGCCTTTGGCGTGCTCCATTAAGGTCTCCATAGAACGGACGATGCCCTCGTCGTCGCCAACGACCGGGATGAATTCCTGACTTCGCCTCTCATAATCGTCAAAATTCAGCTTGGCGGATACGTTAACGCCGATATTAGAGGGTCCAAAGATTACCGAAAGCTGCCTTGTAACCCCGGCGGCCAAATCCTGCTCCACCCTCTTTTGATGCTCATAATTGGCCGAGACCCTTGTGGCAATATCCTCTTCCCCGCTCTCTTTCCTGAGGGGGCGCATAAACTGGTCGGTGACCATCACATCCTCGGGACTCATACCACCGACGGCATTGGCCACAAATTTCTCAATCGTCTCGACTTGCGACTGGGTGATTTCGGTAGTGAGAAAGAGCGCGACCGACGCGGTCGGGGGCACGTAATCATTTTGGAAGATGATTTGCTTTTGCGGGATAGTGATTATAACCTCGGCACTGCTGACAAAAGGCAGCGCCTCAAAAGTCGCCTTGAGGTCTCTCCGCAACTGGAAGACCGTATAGTTGCGCCGGTCGGCGTCTGTGCTGGTAATGCCGGTCGCCATCTCGTAGATAGCGAAATCCAACCCCTCAAATCCGACATTGGCGTCCGCCATCGCGAGATACACCGCGTTGGCGCTGAGGTAATCGCTTTTATCGACGAGTAATGTATTGCCTGAGATTCTGGGTCTTATACCGTTCTCGGACAGCGCGGCTGACACGGAACGCCTTTGCTCCGGGTCGTTAATGGTGACAAACTCGGTATACTTGTTGTTGTTGAGCATGACTGCGGCCGCGATAATCAATACCACCGCGATTCCTGAAATGACAAGAAAGCGCGTACGGTCGCGCTTTTCCGTCTTTTCCCATATGCCCGAAAACCAACCGCGTACGCGGTTTAAGATACCTTGCAGGAATTCCAAGGTTTACACCTGCATTCTCATAATTTCTTGATAGGATTCCACCATCTTGTTACGAATCTGAACGGTGAGGTTGAGCAAAACCTCCGCCTTCTGCCCGGCGATCAGGACGCTGTGCAGATCCTGTTCCCCGCCCAGAAGCAAATCCATACCGGCGGCACTGGACTCGGCGTCGGAAGCGATGGTATTGCCCACCGCGTCCGACAGGAAGTCGGAAAACGAAATCCTGGGAACCTCATCCGTCGCGACGGGCGCTGTTGGGATCGCATCCTGAACGTTCCCGGCGGTCATCAGCGACGGCAGCCATGTGTAATTGTTGAAATTCAGAGAATCGATAGCCATGGAACCACCCTTTCAAGTATTCATTATCTTCCGATCTCTAAGGCTTTCATAGCCATGTTCTTGAAGTTATTGAACGCGGTGACATTGGCTTCGTATGACCGCAGAGCCGACAGGAAGTCCACCAGCTCCTGCTCCCTGTCCACATTGGGGTAGCTCACATAACCCTCCTCGTTGGCGTCGGGGTGAGACGGATCGTAAATCATTTTGAAGTCGGTCTTGTGGTCCTCCTCCACCCGGATGGCGCGGACGCCGGTGCCTACGGTGCGCTGCTGCGCGGCCTGAAGGTAATTGGAAAACTGGTAAGGGCTGCTTCTCTCCTGAAATATGACCATCCGGCGCCGGTACGGCGTCCCGTCGGCGGTGCGGGTGTTGTCCTCGTTGGCAATGTTCTGCGAAATGACATCCATGCGGAAGCGCTGAGCGCTCATACCCGACGCGCTGATCTCCATGCTGCGGAAAATGCCCATCATTTACCCTCCCTTATCGCCATCTTCAGCCTGTTGAACGAGCCGGTGACCCGCGCCTGCAAAGCGCTGTAGCGGATATAGTTGGCGGCCATCTCGGTCATCTGGTGGTCGGGGTCCACATTATTGCCGTCCATGCGAATCTCGTAGTGGTAGTCGGTCATGGTTATTGGTTTGACCTGCATGGGGTCGGGGCTGCCCCCGATTCGGATGTGTTTTTCGTGCGTCCTGTATCCTTCCATCGTCCCCTCGCCGTTCAGCGCGGCTTTAAGCAGCGACTCAAACTCCACATGCTGCGCATTATAGTCCGGGGTATCCACATTGGCGATGTTGTGCGCGATAACGTCCTGACGCATCCACGCCGCGTCCAAGCCCTTCTGCATCAGGTCGATATTCCGAAACATCTTATTGAACATAGGTCACGCCCCTTTTTGGAAGGTCCTTATTCTATTGTGTATCGTTAGCAACTCTAGCATACTAAACCCGAATCGGGAATATTCGGCAATATTTTACCGTAAAAATACATATATGTAAGACCTTCCTTAAAAGGCCGCCTGCTCAGACCGCATACGGGCTGCTCAATACATACAGCGCCTGCGCTTCGCCCAGATACTGCTCTATCCGCGCCAAATAGCCGCGCGTCTCCGCCGGGAGCAGCGCGCGCTGTTCGGGGTCGGACAAATCGGTGATTCCCCGCGAGGTGACGCCGTAGGGGCCGCAGTTATAGGCGGCGACGGCAAGCAGCGCGTCCCCGCCGAAGCGGTCCAGGTGCTGTGCCAGCAGCCGCGCCCCGCCGTCTATGTTCTGCGCCGGGTCAAACGGGTCGTTCACGCCCAGCGCCTCGGCGGTGTAAGGCATCAACTGCATCAGGCCCATCGCGCCCGATTGGGAAACGGCGCCCGGGCGGAAAGTGCTTTCGGCAAAGCCGACCGCTTTAATCAGCGCCGCGCTAATGCCGTAGCGTTCCGCCGCTTCCACGAAAAGGCTGTCATAAGAGCTCTCCGGTAACCGGCCAAACCCTCCCGTTTGCTGTACTTGGACGGTTTCATCCGTATAGCTGTACTCTTGGGATACATCGTCCGCAATCTCCGACGGCCACAGGTGCTCCCCCTCGGACTCGCCAACGGCGGCGCTCCCCCCTGCTCCCTGCGAGGACTGAGCGCGCAGCATTTGGGCGGAAAACGAAATCCCCATCCGTTCTTCGATTTCAGCGAGGCGGGTCTGAATACCCTGCATCGCCTGCGCGACGCGCATGGAGGCTATGTTGTTCACGCTGTCCAAGCACCCGTTCCCCCCTCTTGCCCATAATTAATCGGTATAATGGGCAGTTTATCATACATTCATACCGTAGTCAAGCGTTATCTCAAGAAGCCCGGAGCCCTGCCCGCCGGCCCTTGGGGGCCGGTCCGCGCCGCCGGGCCTTGCGGTCCGGTCCTTGCCGGCCCCTGGGGACCGGTGCGTGCCGCCGGAGCGCCCGGCCCGCTGAACGCCATCGGGCGCTTGATGACCTCTACTATGCCGGTGGAGGTATACGCCACCAGCGTCCGGCTCTCCTGCCCGCCGGTATCGACCTCGTTGTATACCAAGCCGAGCTTGCGGAGCGTGTCTTTGACTACCTGAAGGTTCTTTTCGCCGATACGGAAGCAGTCGCCCGCCCCCCTGCCGTCAATCCCGCCGTACAGGCTGATCAGTACCTCGCGCGGGGTTACGGCGTGCTTCTGCTGCATCTCTTTTAGCAAAAACTCCGGCGCCATGTCGGCAAAGCGGCTGGGCTTATCCCCCGTGCTCATCGAACGGCAGACCGGCAGCTGGATATGCGCCATCGCCATGGCACGCTTGCGCATACTGTAATACACCAGCCCGACGCAGGTGGACAGCGCAAAGGTCTTTATGACGTCATCGGGACTGCCCGAAACGGCATACCCCCCGATACCAACCACATGTTCCACAGTCCACCCCTATTTTAGGTTGCGTACATACCTGATTAGCAGCTCGGCAATGCCTTCCAGCGGCGACTGGCGCGTGACCGCGCCCATCTCAAAGGCTTCGCGCGGCATCCCGTATACAACGCAGCTTTTCTCATCCTGCCCGACAGTATACGCGCCGGTATTGCGCATGGCGAGCAGCCCGCGCGCGCCATCCGCGCCCATACCGGTCAGCAATACCCCAACGGAGGACCTGCCCGGCAAATGCTTTGCCATGGAAAGGAAGAGCCTGTCGACCGACGGGCAGTGCCCGCTGACCTTATCTCCCGGGGTCAGGCGTACAAAATTGCCGTCGCCTCGCTGCTGCACCTCCATATGCAGCCCGCCGCCCGGGGCGACCAGCACCTTTCCGCGTTCGATCCTCTCTCCGTCCCTCGCCTCGGTGACATGCATCTGGCAGTCGCGGTCGAGGTTGCTTGCGTACATGCGGGTAAAATCCGGCGGCATATGCTGTACGATGACCATCCCCGGAAAATCTGCCGGCAGGGCGTGTACAATCCGGGCGGTGGCCTGTGTGCCGCCGGTGGAAGCTCCCAGCGCGACGACGCAATTTGAAGACCCGCCCGCCCCCGGCAGAGAGACAGAAGCCATCCGGGTCTTGGAAACGGCAGCGCGGACGCGGTTGGGCAGTTCTTTGAGAAAAGCGTCAACAGAAGCCTTGTTGGCGCGCTCCGGTTTTTGGAAAAAATCAGCGGCTCCCGCCCGCTTGGCAGCGTCGGCAAGGTCGCCTCTGCTCGAAATAACCACAACAGGGATTTTCCACTGTGGGAGCAGTATTTTTAGGAATTCCACGCCGTTCATGTTCGGCATCTCGATGTCCAGCGTCATTACGTCCGGTTCCAGGTTCAAAAGGCTCTCCCGGGCATCATAGGGATCATACGCTTCACCCACAACCTCAATACCCTGCGCTTCCGACAGCCCTTTAACCAGCATACTGCGAAAGAAAAGCGAATCGTCTACCACAAGGACCCTGATTGTATCATGGGACATGGGGTTCCACCTCTTTTCTGTATGCTATTGTATACCTTATACCTTCCTATATATAGAAGGCCTAACGAAATCAAACCGCGTCACCGATTTGTCCACCGTTTCCGAAAGGCCTATAAAAAGATACCCTCCCGGCTCCAGCGCGTCGTAATAACGCTCAATCAGCCCGTCGCGGGTGGGTTTATCAAAATAAATCATTACATTGCGGCAGAAAATAACATGGAAGGGCTTGCGGAACGGGAACGGCTCCATCAAGTTAAACGAGCGGAAGACGACTTCCTTTTTGATGTCAGGCTTGATCCGAAACTGATCGCCCGGCTCTTTGGTGAAATACTTTGTCTTCCAAGCCGGGGGCAGGTTTTTCAGCCTGTCCTCGGGATATACCGCTTCATCCGCCATTTGCAGGACCTGCGGTGAAATGTCGGTGGCGAGTATCTTGGCGTCCCATTGGCTTTTGGAGGTCCCAAAATAGTCGTCAAGGACCATAGCGGTCGTATAAGGTTCCTCGCCCGATGAGCATCCGGCGCTCCATATACGCAAATCCTTGGACTTGAGCGTCGGGATCAGTTCAGGCAGGATGGTGCCCGTTAAAAAAGCGTAGTGTTGATCCTCGCGCATGAAGTATGTATAATTTGTGGTCAGGCGCGTCAGCAGTGTTTTGATTTCCGTGCCGGACCTGTCGCTCATGGCAAAATCAAAATATTCCCCCAAGGACGCAAACCCTTTTTGCTTGATGACGTTCCACAGCCGGCCTTCGACCAAAGTGAGCTTCTGCTCAAGGTTGACCCCGTAATTCTCTTTTATGTACCGTACCAGTTTGAGAAACTCATCCCTGGATACATGGTTACCCTCCACAGCCGCGCCTCCCATCCACCGTAACAAATATATGCCTTCCCGGTGCTTTCCAGCCGGACATTATGTACATTATAAACCAATGCGAAAAAAAATTCAAGTCCAAGTTCAAATAGAGTATTGCATTTTTATTCATCATGTGTTATATTTATAAAACAGCGGCGCCCGTTCGGTTTTCGGCGCTCCGCGGACTTATGTTAAGGAGGAGAACCATGAAAACATGCAAAAAAGCGGTTCTAGCTTATTCGGGCGGGCTGGACACTTCTGTTATTATTCCGTGGCTGAAAGAGAATTACGGGTGTGAGGTCATCGCCGTGGCGGCCGACGTTGGACAGGGCGCGGAACTGGACGGCCTGATTGAAAAAGCCTTGAAAACAGGCGCTTCCAAGTGTTTTATCGAGGATTTACGCCGGGAGTTTGTGGATGAGTTTATATTCCCCACTCTGAAGGCGGGAGCGGTCTATGAAGGGGAATACCTGCTGGGCACCTCGTTCGCGCGCCCGGTCATCGCGCGTAGGATGGTGGAGATCGCAAAGCGCGAGGGGGCCGACGCCATCGCGCACGGCTGCACCGGAAAGGGCAACGACCAAGTGCGCTTTGAGCTGGCCATCAAGGCGTTCGCCCCGGAGCTGTCGATCATCGCCCCGTGGCGCGAGTGGGATCTCAAAAGCCGCGAGGACGAGATCGAATATGCGGAGGCCCGCGGCATCCCTCTGCCCATCAGCCGGGAGACGAACTATTCCAAAGATAAAAACCTCTGGCACCTCTCCCATGAGGGACTCGACCTCGAAGACCCCGCCAACGCCCCGCTGTATGACAATATCCTCGAGCTGGGCGTGACGCCGGAGAAGGCCCCTGATACTCCCGAAACCATCTCGTTGGGTTTTCAGCAAGGCGTCCCTGTGTCACTGAACGGCGAAAAGCTGGACGGCGTAACGCTGATTGAAACACTCAACTCGTTGGGCGGCAGGCACGGCGTCGGCGTCATCGACCTTTTGGAAAACCGCCTCGTCGGCATGAAGTCGCGCGGCGTCTACGAGACGCCCGGCGGCACCATCCTGTATAAAGCCCACGCCATGCTGGAGCAGCTCACCCTTGACCGCGACACGGCGCACATGAAACAGCAGCTTGCCATCCGGTTTGCCGAGCTGGTCTATTACGGCCAGTGGTTCACACCGCTGCGCGAGGCGCTGAGCGCGTTCGTCGACAAGACGCAGGAGCATGTCAGCGGGACGGTACGGCTCAAGCTGTATAAAGGCAATATCATCGGCCAGGGCATGGAAAGCCCGTTTTCCCTATATTCGGAAGAGCTTGCGTCTTTCGGCGAAAGCGATTATAATCAAAAGGACGCCGAGGGGTTCATCAACCTGTTCGGCTTGCCGTCTAAAGTACACGCGTTGCTGCGGAAGTAGGGATTGATTATGAAACTCTGGGCGGGACGCGCCTCCGGCGACATAAACCCCGCGCTCGAAGCCTTCAACCGCTCGATTGGGTTTGACGCGCGGATGGTCAAAGAGGACATCCAAGGCTCGCTGGCGCACGCCGCCATGCTGGGCGAATGCGGCATTATTTCAAAAGAAGATGCCAAGATGATCGAAACCGGCCTGCACAGCATATCGGCCGACCTGGCAAACGGCTCGCTGGCAATCGACCCGTCCGCTGAGGACGTCCATACCTTCGTCGAAGCTGAGCTGACCCGCCGGATCGGCGGCGCCGGCAAGCGCCTGCACACAGGACGCAGCCGCAACGACCAGGTGGCAGCCGATTTGCGCCTGTATACCAAGTCGGCGCTGTCGGCGCTTCGGGAGCAGCTCAAAGGGTTGCTGGAAACACTGGACGCCCGTATAGAGGGGCATAGGGCGACGGTCATGCCGGGGTATACGCATTTGCAAAGGGCGCAGCCGGTCACGCTGGCGCTGCACCTTGGGGCGTGGCATGAAATGCTTGCCCGCGATTGCTCACGTATGGAAGACGCAATCCGCAGGATGGACGAGTGCCCGCTGGGCGCGGGCGCGCTGGCCGGGACGACTTACCCTATAGACCGTACTATGACCGCAAGTGTATTAGGATTTGCCCGCCCCTGCGCAAACACGATGGACGCGGTCAGCGACAGGGACTTTGTTCTCGAAACACTGTCCGCCCTGTCTATCCTTATGACGCATCTGTCGCGGATGGCGGAGGAGGTCATTCTTTGGTGCTCCTCCGAGTTCGGCTTCGCGGCCCTTCCCGACGCGTTTGCCACAGGCTCGTCCATCATGCCGCAGAAGAAAAACCCTGACATTTGTGAACTGGTCCGCGGCAAATCGGGGCGCGTCTTCGGCCATCTGATGGGAACGCTGGCCATGATGAAAGGGTTGCCGCTGGCCTATAACAAGGATATGCAGGAGGACAAGGAGGCCCTGTTCGACGCGCTGGATACCGTCTCGGCCTGTCTGGAAGCCTTTACGCCGATGATGGCGGCGATTGTCTTCAACAAAGACAGGATGCGCGCCGCCGCCGCCGAAGGGTTCCTCAACGCCACAGACTGCGCCGACTATCTGGTGAAAAAAGGCCTGCCCTTTCGGGAGGCATACGGTATCGCCGGGGCGCTGGTCAGGGATTGCGCGGAGCGAGGGGAAACACTGGAGACATTATCTATCGGGGAGTATCGTAAACATTCCGTATTGTTCAACGAAGATATATACGAACTGTTAAACCTTGAAAATTGTGTGAAAAGGAGAGGGCTGCTATGAAAATCTTTATCGACGGACGCGCCGGAACCACAGGACTGCAAATTGAGGAAAGGCTGAGGGCCATTCCCGGTGTGGAGCTGCTGGAAATCAGTGAGGAGGAGCGCAAAGACCCCGCCGCCCGGGCGGAACGGCTCAACGCCGCCGACGCGGTATTCCTCTGCCTGCCTGACGACGCCGCCCGTGAAGCCGTTTCCCTTGTCACCAATCCCCAGACGGTGGTATTCGACGCTTCGACCGCGCACCGGACCGATCCCGGCTGGGCGTACGGTTTCCCCGAGCTCTCACCGGAGCACCGCGACATGATCAAGCAATCCCGCCGCATCGCCGTCCCCGGCTGCCACGCCACCGGCTTCTGCGCCATTGTCTACCCATTGGTGCGGCAGAAGTGGATTGCCCCTTACAAGGTGCTGTCCTGCTTCTCGCTGACCGGTTACAGCGGCGGCGGCAGGCAGATGATCGAAGAGTTCGAGGGGCCGGACGCGCCAAAAGGCGCCATGCCGTACGCGCTGGGGTTGCAACATAAGCACCTGCCGGAGATGCAGATCGTCAGCGGCATGGACACCCCGCCCATTTTCGTGCCCGTCCTCACGCCGGTAAAGCGGGGGATGCTGGTCACCATCCCGCTCCCGCTTTACGCGCCGGGCGTCCACACGACGCTGGCGGAATGGTATCACGGCGCGGAGCATGTAAAAGTCATGCCGTTCGGCGGGGAAGACCATTTAGAGGCCGGCCGGCTGGATATGGAAGCGTGCAACGGAACGGATGATGCCGAACTGTTTATATTCGGTCAAAAATTACAAACTGTTGCTATCGCGCGGTTCGATAATTTAGGCAAAGGCGCCGCCGGCGCGGCGGTGCAGTGTTTTAAGTTGCGATTTAACGTATAAGGAGCCATTGAAAATGAAAGAAATACAGGGCGGATGCTGTGCCGCCAAAGGGTTTTCGGCTTCCGGCGTCCACGCCGGGATCCGCAGGAACACCTCGAAAAAAGACCTCGCCCTCATCTTTGCCGACTGCGACTGCTCGGTCGCGGCGCTGTTCACCACCAACAAGGTGCAGGCCGCGCCGCTTCAAGTCACCAAGCGCAATCTCGTACGCGGCACGGCGCGCGCCGTTATCGTCAACAGCGGCAACGCCAACGCCTGCGCGCCGGACGGCAACGAGAACGCGTGGAGGGTCTGCGAAGCATTGGCAAAGGAGCTGTCCATCCGCCCCGACGAGATTATCATCAATTCCACCGGCGTCATCGGCATACCACTGCCGGTCGAGACGGTGACGGAGGCGATCCCCTCTTTGGTCAAGGGTTTGTCGCGCTATGGCTCCGATGAAGCGGCGGCGGCCATCATGACCACCGACACCTGTGAGAAACAGGTGGCGGCACAAGTCCTGATCGCGGGTAAAACAGTCACGGTCGGCGGCATCGCCAAGGGCAGCGGCATGATCCACCCCAACATGGCGACCATGCTGGCCTTCATCACCACCGACGCCGCCATCACCTCGGAGATGCTGCACGCCGCTTTGAGCGACTCCAACCGTATCACCTACAACCGCATCAGCGTGGACGGCGATACCTCCACCAACGATATGGTAGCGGCGCTGGCCAGCGGTCTTGCCGGGAACCCGCAGATCGAATGGAAAGGCGCGGAATACAGGCAGTTTTTGGAGGCCGTCAACTTTGTCAACGGCAAGCTGGCGAAAATGATCGCCCGCGACGGCGAGGGCGCGAGCAAGCTGGTGTCCTGCCTCGTCAAAGGCGCGAGCAGCGAGGAGTGCGCCGAAAAGCTGGCGATGGGCGTCATCTCCTCCAGCCTTGTCAAAGCGGCCATGTACGGCGCGGACGCCAACTGGGGACGGGTGCTGTGCGCCTTGGGTTACAGCAAGGCCCCGTTCAAGCCTGAGAATGTGGACGTATCATTCAAATCCACCGGCGAATCCATCGACGTCTGCAAGGACGGCGCGGGGCTGACCTTTGACGAAGGCCTCGCCAAGCGCATCCTCAGCCGCGACGAGGTGCAGATACTGGTCGATCTGCACGACGGCGCGTTTGAGGCCGAGGCGTTCGGTTGTGATCTAACGGAAAAGTACGTAGAGATAAACGGGGCGTACCGCACATGACGGGAAAAGACAGGATAACAGTCCTGACCGAAGCGCTGCCGTACATCCGGCAATACAGCAAAAAGACGGTCGTGGTCAAATACGGCGGCGCGGCGATGGATAAAGCCGAGCTGCGCGAAGCCATCATCGACGACGTCATCCTGCTCGCGCTGGTGGGCATCCGTCTGGTGCTGGTACACGGCGGCGGGCCGGAGATCAACGCCCTGCTCAACCGGCTGGGTAAGGAGCCGAAGTTTGTGGACGGCTTGCGCTATACCGACGAGGAGACAATGGAGGCCGTGCAGATGACGCTGTGCGGCACGGTGAACAAAAACCTCGTCTCGCAGATCGCCGGACGGGGCGGCCATGCCGTCGGCCTGTCGGGGCTGGACGGCGGCCTCTTCCTCGCCGAACGGCTGCGGGGCAAAAACGACTATGGGCTGGTAGGCGAGATCAAGAAAACCGACCCAAAGCCGGTGGCGATGGCGCTGGATAACGGCTATATCCCCGTGGTGTCAACAGTCGCGCGCGGCATCGACGCCGACACGGCGTATAACATCAACGCCGACACGGCGGCGGCCGAACTGTCGGCGGAGCTGGGCGCGGAGAAGCTGATCCTGCTGACCGACGTGCCGGGGCTCCTGCGCGACAAAGACGACCCGGCGACGCTGATTCCCGAGGCCAAGCTGAGCGAGATCCCCGCGCTGGTGCGCGACGGCGTCGTCAGCAAGGGGATGATCCCCAAAGTGGACTGTTGCGTCAACGCCTTGCGGCGCGGGGTCAAGAGCGCGGTCATCCTCGACGGGCGCGCCCCGCACTCGCTGCTGGTGGAGATGCTGACGGTCGAGGGGATGGGGACGCAGATCAGGAATGGCTGAATTGACTGTAAAGGAGAAGTCCCTGATGGATCTCACACAAATTAAAACACTCTACGGCGCCCATATCCTCCCCACATACGGGCGGCAGGAGGTCTGTTTCGTCCGCGGCGAGGGGTCGTACCTCTTCGACAGCGCCGGCAGGCGGTATCTCGATTTCTCCTCCGGTCTCGGCGTCAATTCCGTCGGCCACGCGCACCCGGATTGGGTGAAGGCGGTGGCGGGACAAGCGGGGACGCTCGTTCATACGTCTAATCTTTATTATACAGAGCCGGGCGGGCTGCTGGCGCAAAAGCTGTGCGAGCTGTCGGGCTTGGACGCGTTGTTTTTTTCCAACTCCGGCGCGGAGGCCAATGAAGGCTTGATCAAGGCCGCAAGGAAATACAGCGAGGATACATACGGCCCCGGGCGGCACACCGTCGTAACGCTCAACCGCTCCTTTCACGGGCGGACGCACACCACGCTCGCCGCAACAGGGCAGGACGCGTTCCATCAATACTTCCAGCCGCTGACGCCGGGGTTTGTCCATGTGGACGCGGGAGATATAGACGCCCTGAAAGCGCTGGGGAACGACATTTGTGCGGTATTGTTGGAAGCGGTGCAAGGAGAGGGCGGCGTTTACCCTCTGGAGAGAGACTATGTACAGGCCGTCGCCGCGCTGTGCGCCGAACGGGACTGGCTCTTGTTCTTTGACGAGGTACAGACCGGAATCGGGCGGTGCGGACCATGGTTTGGGTATCAGACGTTAGGTGCGGAGCCTGACGGCGTATCTTTTGCCAAGGGAGTCGCGGGCGGTTTCCCGCTCGGCGGCTTTATCCTAGGACAAAAACTGCGCGGTGTGTTCACGCCCGGGCTGCACGGCTCCACCTTCGGCGGCAACCCGCTCGCTTGCGCGGCCGGGCTGGCCACACTGGAGATTCTATCGGGCGTTATCAGCGACGTAGAGCGCAAGGGAAGGCTGCTGCGCGACGGGTTGGAGGCTATCGGCGGGAAGGTTCGCGGCACACGCGGGCGGGGGCTGATGATCGGCATCATTGTTGACGGCGACCCGAAAGCATACATGCAAACCCTGCTCGGCCACGGGCTGGTCTGCCTGACGGCGGGCGCGGACGCGGTTAGACTTCTGCCGCCGCTGACGGTGAGCGACGCGGAGATACGGGAAGGATTGGCGATTTTGAGGGAGGTATTGTCATGACGGTCAAACACTTGCTGAAAATGTCCGACCTGACGCAGGACGACATTATGGAGATACTGGCGCTGGCGGACCAGATGAAGTTCAACCAGCAGCACAAGCTGTCGCACCGTGTGCTGGAGGGGAAGACCTTGGGGATGATTTTCACCAAGGCGTCCACGCGGACGCGCGTGTCGTTTGAAGCGGGGATGTTCCAGCTGGGTGGCCACGCCATCTGCCTCACCTCCGCCGACGCGCAGTTCGGGCGCGGGGAGCCGGTTGAGGACACCGCCAACGTAATGAGCCGCTATGTGGACGGCGTGATGATCCGTACCTTCGCGCAAAAAGACGTGGAGGATTTCGCCCGGTATGGCAACATTCCCGTCATCAACGGTTTGACCGACGACGAACACCCCTGCCAGATTTTGGCTGACCTGATGACTGTCCGCGAGCATTTGGCGACGCTGGCGGGGCTGACCGCCTGCTGGGTGGGCGACGGCAACAATGTGTGTTGCAGCCTAATCTCCGGGGCTTTGACCTGCGGCATGAAGATACGCGTGGCCTGCCCCGAGGGCTACGAACCGCGCGCCGAGATTTTAGAGACTGCGCGAAAGAACCCCGATTTTGCCCTGCTGCGCGACCCGCGTGAGGCGGCGGAGGGGGCCAACGTGGTCTTTACCGATGTTTTCGCCAGCATGGGGCAGGAGGGCGACGCGCAAAAACGCCTCCGCGATTTTGCCGGGTATCAGATAAATTGGGAGCTGCTCTCCCTCTGCGCCAAAAACGTGATCGTGCAGCACTGCCTGCCCGCCCACCGCGGCGAAGAGATCACCGCCGAGGCGTTCGCCGCTCACGCGAAAGAGATCTACGACGAAACGGAAAACCGCCTGCATGTGCAGAAAGCCGTAATGGCATTGCTGATGGGCGAACAGGACTGATACGACTGGTTTCGGAGCCTGTAATATTATCCTTGACAATCCTGCCGGATATGCTATACTAAAAATGCAAGAGCGTGCCGGAAACCGACACGCCGCTATCAATAACAAGCTATGTAGCCGTTACCTTTGAGCGGGGTAGAGCGGCTACATTGCTTTTGGGGCTAACCACCACATGAGCCATAGCGCCAAAACGACACATAAGGCAAAGCGGAGCAGCTTTTTTCCCATTGGCAACCACCTCCTTCCTCCACAACAGAATCGCGGGGAAGAACGGCGGCGTTTTCAGTAACCGACACCCTCTTGCTCGCCTATCCTAGCATATTTCGGCAAAAGCCGCAAGCTAAAATTATCAATTCCTTTTCCTTCCTATACCGTTTCATTTATTTCCATAAACGAGGCAGTTGCACACTTATAGTAGGCGTTTGTGCAACGCCTCTATCAGCATACAATATAATCCAACTGACACTTCACGGCAAAAAAAGTCAAGACAAGTTATGTTCTTTCCTCTATACTGAAGGGGAAAGAGGTGAGGGCATGGATTTATCAAGAGGCATCCAAAAGGCAATCCAATACGTCGAGGATAACATGCTAAGCGACCTTGACGTTAAAGACATTGCCAAGAAAGCGTATGTATCGCCGTTTTATTTTCAGCGGTTATTCCTTTTGCTGAGCGGTATGACGTTGGGAACGTACATCCGCAACCGCCGGTTGTCGCTGGCCGCCGTTGAGTTGCAGTCAAGCGACAGCAAGATCATTGAGATTGCCATGAAATATGGCTACGACACACCGGAGAGCTTTTCAAGGGCTTTTGAGCGTTTTCACAGCATTTTGCCTTCCGCCGCCAGAATGAAGGGGGCGAAGGTCAATATGCTGTTTCCTTTATCTATTTCACTATCCCTAAACGGCGGCAGTGTTTTGATGTATTGCATTGAAGAAATGAAGGAATTTAGACTGATCGGCAAAGCGGTCAGGCACGGGGAGGGATACGACGCCCCATCACAGCTATGGCATCAATGCCACGCCGACGGCACAACACGGGCATTGACGGGGCTCTCCACATCCCCCGGCAGAGAGCTGATCGGATTATCGGACGGCTCCTCGTTTGACGGTGAAACGCAGCTGTATTACGTCGCTACCTTCTATGATAAGGATACGATCCCCGAAGGATATGCCGTCAAGGACCTCCCGGCGCGCACATGGATCAAATTCATGTGCCGGGAGCTGACCGAAAGGCACCCGGAAGCGGATATTTGGAAGCGGATATACGCGGAGTTTTTTCCCGCGTCGGACTATATACCGGACGAGTATCAGATGGTCGTGTCTCCTGTCGGCGACGGCAGCTATCCTGAGCAAATGGGTGAGATTTGGATAGAAGTGAAGAAAAATCACTTTGCGGAGCAGGAGGCGGAATCATGTTTACCATGAAAGCGTTTCGGTATGTTGCGCAGTTTTGGTTTTCCATTTTGATGGTACTTGTGATCGTCCCCGCCTTTTCCCTCATATATGCGGGAACCATACCGTTCCCCGGTGTTTTGCGTGACATGGCATTCGGATTTGTCGTCGCCAATGCGGTGGGGCTGCTGATTCCCATTCAGCCGCTTGCGGACAAGTTTGCCGGACTGTTTCGCGCTAAAAACGGCACGTTTTCGTATATTCTGCTCACAACCCTTATTTTTTCGTCCATCTACGTCGTATTTTTCGGATTTCTCTATACGGCGCTCGCGATTGGGTTCCCTCCATATTATTTGCAGACAGTGATGAAAGGGATCCCTTTGGGGTTCGCGGTCAGCTATGTACTCTCTGTGGGCATCAATCCGATTGCCATGAAGCTCTCATTTTGGACATGCAGTAAGGATGGCAGTAGATAAATAATGATGGAGTGCAGAATAGAGTACCCGTTAGTTGTGTGGTGAGAAGTCCACAGCCATAGATACACGAAATGGGTTTGCTGTTGTGTTTTGTCGAAAACAGTGATATACTCTGATTTGCCGGGAAACCGGCAACACAAGAGAGAATCTGACAGAGACGTTGGGCGGTTAGTCCCCCTGTGCCAAGCATACGCTGGGTGCGAAAGGGGGTGTGCCTATGGGAAAAAAGCTGCTGCGATATGCTATCACTATTATATTGGTGCTCTACATATTGTTCCGCTTCGCCCCTACAGCATATTAGCCGTCCCCCCTACCACAGGATGACGGCTAAATGCTGATATTCTGCTGATTACGGGCTAACCGTCAAGCGGTCAACTCTCTTGTGCTTTTATTATGTCACAACATCGACGCAGTGTCAAGTGTTGTTTTTCACCCACCCATCACCTAAACCATGACGTCATCAGCCGCACGATCCAATTCCACAAGCCCGGAAATTCCTCTGTGATGGCTTTTCTGACCTCTTCCGCGCTGATCGCGGAAAAATTCCGGGCGGGCGATGTGTCTATGAAGGTTCTGGCCCCCGCCGCGACCCGTCCGACGGCGATATGTCCATACACGTGATCCCCGACGGCGATGTGGGACGCTGCCGCCACCGCCCCAAACGAAAACATCCCAACGGCAACCGCGCCCAGCGCGAATATTCCGATAGCGACCGCACCGACGGCGATCGTTCCCGCCGCGACCCCGCCCACCGCCAGCAACAGGCCCGTCGCAAGGGTGCCAAACGCGAGTACCCCAATACTAAGCAACCCAAATGATAAAAGCCCGCGCGCGAAAAGCCCTATCGACACGATCCCTGTGGCGATATTGCCGATGGCAAGGACGCCCTTTGCTTTCTTTGCCCCGAAACCGATGTTGACATGGAGCAAAGGCAGGCCGAACAGCGTCCTCTTGCTTTTGTACTCGTAAGAAGTCCTCCCCGTCATATAAAACGGCGCGTAAGTTGGATTGCCGCCGCCCTCCTGCAACTCGCCATCTTTGACAAGGCTGTCCAGCGTGACCCCGAATATGTCGCTGAGGGCTATCAGCTTGTCCATCTCAGGATAGGATTGGCCGCTTTCCCATTTAGAGACCGCTTGCCGTGAAACATCGAGCATTTCAGCCAGGGATTCCTGCGACAGGCCTTTTTCCTTTCGCAATTGTTGCAATTTCTCATGGAACATCATGGATTCTTTCCTCCTATCGTATATAGAGCGCGTTCTACATACGATATTCCGCTTTTTTACACCGGCTGACCACCAACCACCGCTTGCATTTTGTCAACTACAGGTTGCAAATGGCGTTTCGCAACCGCAACCTTACAGCCCCCGGGCCCGTCAGCATGGCGGCAAGGTGCTCCTCGCATCGCCCTCCCAGCCCAGCCGCGTATATATCACACCCAAACAGGCCCGCGTCGGAGAATACGGCGCGGGCTTTGCCCGCCGTGGACGGATCGCCAAACCGCACTTCCCTGAGCGCGTCTTTAAGCCTCGGCAGCATGGGATCGGGGCTTAACTCCATCGGCAAGCCGTCGTCGCCAACTTCTAAGAGATACCGTACCCAACCCGCCAAAACAAGCGGGATGGCTACGAGAGTATCGACCGACAGGTCGTCCCGTCCGGCATATGCCTTAATCGTCTCCCCAAAGCGGAAGGGAATCTTCTGGCTGGTGTCGGAAGCGATGCGCTGCGGCGTGTCGGGCAGGAAGGGGTTGACCAGCCTCTGCGTCACGACCTCGTCAATAAAGTCCCTTGGCTCAAAAATGCCGGGGTGCTCAACGGCGGGCAGTCCTTCATCATAGCCGACGCGGCGCACCAGTGCGGCAAGGTCGCCGTCTTTCATGCAGCCGGCGATGCTCCCTACCCGGAACAGGCTGCCGAATACCGCCAGCGCCGTATGCAGCGGGTTGAGGCAGGCGGTCACCTTCATCCGCTCGGCTTTGCGCACCGTGTCGCGATCGGTGAAATACACGCCTGCTTTCTCCAGCGGCGGCCGCCCGTTGGGGAAACTGTCCTCCACGACGAGATACTGCGGCGCTTCCGCGTTGACAAACGGCGCGATAGCCGTCCCTTTCGCCGTCCTGACCGGCGACCAGTCTGTCGGGCCGGGCAGTGTCTTTTGCACGGCGGGCGAGGGGGCGGGGGTGATCTTGTCGATCATACTCCACGGAAACGATACGCGCGACGGATCGGACAGATAGGCCAAAAACCCGCTGTCGTTCATTTTCTTTGCCTCTTCCAGTACGGCTTCGCGCAGTAAATCGCCGTTGCCGCTGCAATTGTCCATGCTAACCAGAGCCAGCGGCGCGCCGCCCGCTCTATACCTCTTGTGCATCAGTCCGGCTAGCAACTCCATCGCGGGGCCGCGATAGCCCTTTTCGGTAATTGTGAAGCTAATCATTTGCAGGCTTTGCGCCTCCATAACCGCAACCAGCCGGTCATAATCCGGCGTCCCCGGCACGGCGGCCAGCGCCTCGGCCACCGACGCCGATACGTCAAGCCGCGTCGAGCCGTCGGGGCAGAGGGTCACCAGCAGCGTGTGGTTGTCATACGGGCGGTAAACTGCCTCGATGATTTCAGGGTCAAAGGACTCGGCGGCAATCACGCCCTTGTCGCTGAGGCCCTTGTTGAGAAGCTCGTCTTGCAGCATGGCGATATAGCCGCGAAAAATGTTGCCTGCGCCGAAATGCACCCAGACCGGAGCTTTTTCTGTACGCTCTCGCATGGCTTGGACGTCAAAGGAGGGCTGCGCCGCGTTGGGGATAGGGAACATAATCATTATCCTTTCTCCAAAAATGTCTCCCGGTCGAGAGGACGGGGAGACATTTTGTGCTATTTTGTCGAAATATTACATAAAGGAATCAAAGAGCTGGCCGATGCTCGACATCTGCGCCGCGATTTGCGTCAGCGCGCCGCCGTTGTTGCTGTAGAGCATCCCATTGTCGGCGTTTTGAGCGAACGCCCCCGGATTCTGACTGACCTCATTGGCGAGATTTTTCAGCCTCGACGCGAATTCGCCCAGCGTTCCCCCGCTGTCCTGGCCGGGTTGGAAATCGACGCTCAGCGTTCCGTTGGCGCCCATGTTGACGCCTACATTGGACAGCCCGGCGGAGGCGTCTTCATAAATGGCGTTCAAGCGGGTTTGCAAGCGGTCGGAACCAATCTCGTCCGCCGCCCTGGCCATCGCGTTGAAACCGTTTGCGAGGCTTCTTACGGCGTTTTCGTTCGCGCCGTTCTCCGGCGTCTCGATCGCGAAAGACGGGGCGTTGTCATTCTTAGCCGCTTCCGCCGGGGTTTTATGATCAAACATAGAAACTGCCGCGCCCGGCGCAGGAGCCGCCCCGGTCTGCACGGATTCCATGTTTTGCCCCGCCGAACGGCCGCTTTCGACCTTGCCGTCCGCGCCCACCGACAGCATCTGCTGGGGAACGACCGAGCCCTGCGCCTGTCCGGCCTGGTCAACCGCGGTGCCGAGCTGCGCGGCCCTGTCCTTTAACTCGATCATACCGAACTTAGCCGCCTCGCCGGCCGGGGCAAGGTTGCGCCCTATCTCCGGCGCTTGCTGCTGCTCTTGGGTGAATGTATTGGGGTTGGCTGCCGGATCGACCGGCCTCGGCTGGCCCAACGGCGCGATGTTCATGTTTGGATTGATTCCGGCGGAGCCGATAGGGTTAATCGCCATAGTTTACACCTCCACGCATACAGGTATTCCAAGATACAGATATAGTCTACCACATCATCCGGGCATTGTAAAGGGGTTGCGGTATCATTTTTGCGTTTTTCTCATACATTTTAACATGAAACTTAAAAGGGGGCGGAGATATGCACTGCCGTATTGTGGATATACGGGGCAAAGAGGTCATCGACATATGCACCGGCGTCCGTTTGGGCTTCCCCATTGATGTGGAGGTCAACGTTGACAGCGGGCGCCTGGTAGCGATCATAGTGCCTGGGCCGTGCCGGTATTTCGGACTGTTTGGACGGGAGGAGGACATCGTCATCCCTTGGGACTGCATCCGGCGGATCGGGGACGACCTAATTCTGGTGGAGCGGAAATAGCGCAACCACTTGTCCTCACTCTGAAATCCTGCTATACTCTATTTAAGTGAGGAGGCGCAACCATGAAAACATATACCCCCTGCAACCCGCAGGCGAGCCCCGAGGCGCGCGCCGTACTGCAATACCTCTATGAACTGCGCGGAAACGGCGTTATAACAGGCCAGCACACGCAAACAACGGCGCAAGAGGAGCTGAAAGGCATTGCCGACATCACGGGCGGCGCGGCTCCCGCGCTGTGCGGCTTCGAGCTGCTGGCGTATTCACCCAACATCAACTATGCCGAAAGCGATGAAGAGTGCTTGCTGGAGGTCGAAGAAAACAAGAATACGCTGGAGCAAGCGTGGAAATGGGCGGAGCGGAAGGGGCTGATCACCTTCACGTGGCATTGGTTCTCGCCGCTCTACGGCGCGGGCAAGGCATTCTATCAGGAAAAAACGGCCTTCGACGCCAGGCGGGTGCTGGAGAACGGCACGCCCGAGCGGGAGGCGTTTGTCCATGATTTAGACGTCATGGCGGGGCTTTTGAAGCCCTTTGCCGAAAAACGCGTCCCCATCCTGTGGCGGCCTTTCCACGAGGCCGAGGGCAAATGGTTCTGGTGGGGCAGCAAGGGGCCGGAGACGGCGCGCGGGCTTTATAGGATGATGTTTGACCGCTTTGTCAACCGCCACGGGCTGCACAATTTGATCTGGGTATGGAACTCCCCGCTGAAAGAGGGCTATGCCGGCGACGATGTATGTGACGTCATTTCGCGTGATGTTTACTTAAAAGCGCATAACCACAGCGACTACGCGGAGCAGTACGCGGAACTGAAAGAGATCACCACAGCGGACAAGATTGCCGCGCTGGGCGAAACCGGCCCGCTGCCCAGCCTTGAAAAGCTCTCCCAGACGCATATCCCGTGGACATGGTTTATGACATGGAGCAAGAGCGTCTTTCATGACATGACAAGTCCCGGAGAACTGCGGGCGGCATACCAAAGCGAGTACGCGGTGACGCTGGATACATTACCTAAACTGTATTAGCGCGGAGTGGAAACAGCAGAAAACGCGCATACGTGAGCAATCGGGTGATATTGCAAGAAAATATCAGCATATTGCCCAATAACGCCCATTTTTGCGCAACAGCGCCGTTTGCGTCTTGCAGGCGGCGCTATTATGATGATAAGGCATGTTAGCACTCTGATGCTGAGAGTGCTAAGACACATAAAAAGGAGGAGAACATATGAAGCTCAAACCTCTTGCGGATCGCGTGGTCATCAAGATGGTGGAGTCTGAGGAGACCACCAAGAGCGGTATCATCCTGACCGGCAACGCCAAAGAAAAGCCGCAGGTAGCCGAGGTTCTGGCCGTCGGCCCCGGCGGCAATGTGGACGGCAAGGAAATCACCATGCACGTCAAGGTGGGCGACAAGGTCATCACCAGCAAATACGCGGGTACAGAAATCAAGGTGGACGGCGAAGAACTGATGGTCGTCCGGCAGAACGACATCCTCGCGGTCGTCGAGTCATAAGGGAGGATTTGAAGAATGGCTAAAATTGTATTGTTTGGCGAAGAAGCCCGCCGCGCTTTGGAGCGGGGCGTTAACCAGCTCTCCGACACCGTTAAGATCACTTTAGGCCCCAAGGGCCGCAACGTCGTGCTGGACAAAAAGTTCGGCGCGCCGCTGGTCACCAACGACGGCGTGACCATCGCCAAGGAGATCGAGCTGGACGACCCGTTTGAAAACATGGGCGCGCAGCTTGTCAAGGAAGTCGCCACCAAGACCAATGACGTGGCCGGCGACGGCACCACCACCGCCACCCTGCTGGCGCAGGCGCTGGTACGCGACGGCCTGAAGAACGTCGCCGCGGGCGCCAACCCGATGATTATGAGGCGCGGCATCCAAAAGGCTGTGGACGCCGCTGTGGAGAGCATCAAGGACAGCTCGGTCAAGGTCGGCGGCACGAAGGACATCGCCCGCGTCGCCTCCATCTCTTCCAGCGACGACGTAATCGGCGACCTGATTGCCGACGCGATGGACAAGGTCTCCGCCGACGGCGTCATCACCGTCGAGGAGAGCAAGTCTGTCGAAACATACAGCGAAGTCGTCGAGGGTATGCAGTTCGACCGCGGCTATATCTCCTCCTACATGGTCACCGACACCGAGAAGATGGAAGCCGTTATCGACGACCCGTATATCCTGATCACCGACAAGAAGATTGCCTCGGTGCAGGACATCCTGCCCCTGCTGGAGCAAATCGTTGCCAGCGGCAAGAAGCTGGTCATCGTCGCCGAGGACGTCGAGGGCGAAGCCCTGACCACCCTTCTCGTCAACAAACTGCGCGGCACTTTCACCTGCGTCGCGGTCAAAGCCCCCGGGTTTGGCGACCGCCGCAAAGACATGCTGCGCGACATCGCTACCCTGACCGGAGGAGAGGTCATCTCCGAAGAGTTGGGCCTGGAGATGAAAGAAGCCACCGTCAGCCAGCTGGGACGCGCCCGCCAGGTCAAGGTGCAGAAGGAAAACACCATCATCGTAGACGGCGCCGGCAAAGAAGAGGACATCAAGGCCCGTATCGGCCAGATCCGCGCCGCCATCGAAGAGACCACCTCCGATTTCGACCGCGAGAAATTACAGGAGCGGCTTGCCAAGCTCAGCGGCGGCGTCGCCGTCATCAAGGTAGGCGCGGCCACCGAGGTCGAGATGAAGGATAAAAAACTGCGCATCGAGGACGCGCTGAACGCCACCCGCGCGGCGGTCGAGGAAGGCATTGTCCCCGGCGGCGGCGTGGTCTACGTCAACGCCATCCCCAATGTGGCCAAGCTGCTTGACAAGACCGAGGGCGATGAGAAGACAGGCGTGTCGCTCGTCATCAGCGCGCTTGCCGAGCCGCTGCGCCAGATCGCGGCCAACGCGGGGCTGGAAGGCTCGGTCATCTTTGAAAATGTCAAGAACAACGGCAAGAAGGGCCACGGCTTCAACGCGCTGACCGAACAATACGTCGATATGTTCAACGCGGGCATCGTAGACCCGGCAAAAGTCACCCGCTCCGCACTGCAAAACGCCGCGTCGATCGCCGCGATGATTCTTACCACCGAAAGCCTCGTCGCCGACAAGAAAGAACCCCCCGCTCCGGCGATGCCCGGCGGCGGCGGTATGGGCGGCATGGATATGTATTAAGCCTCCGGATATAAAGTTGCAGGGACGCCGTTTGGCGTCCCTGTGGTATTGCGTATGTCTTGCAAGAGGTTAAGGAAGTCTGCGTTTGAAGAAAAAATTTAGCTCGTCCCAATTTTGACCAGTAGAGGAAACGGAAACCAACTCCCAGCCTTCCGTGCCAAGGAGATTTAGGTTGTCGGTATTCCACTCTGAAGCATTACCTACATTGTCGATAAAACCACTCCTATACATTGAAAGCCACTTATACTCCCATTTATCCGCGCCGTTGTTTGACACGCCCGACGGGTTTAACCCGACCGCCGGAAAATTGACGGCGGGCGGGTTGGCGGAGTGGTTTTCATTGGCAGGGACATCGGCGGCAGATGAGGTGGCGGGGTGGCTTTCTCCGGCAGGCAAATCAGCTTGAATACTTGGCGGGATTTCCACAGCCGTGCAACCAACAACGGATAAAATAAGGAACAGCGCGAGCGTAAGGGCGAGGATTCGCTTGTTCATATTAGAGTTCTCCCTTCATTATACTACTTGTGTAGTAGTATATTATGCCATTATAGTTAGTAATTTTTATCTTGTCAAGCCCTTATAATAATATAGGGTGATTTTGTGGCAGATAAAATGTATGAAGACAGGTTTCGTCAACTTGGACTGAGGATCGCGTATTTTAGGAAACTCAGGGGATATACACAGGAAACCTTTTGTGAAAAATTGAATATCTCCATTTCGTATTATTCACAGATTGAAGCTGCGGGATGTTACAAGCCCATTAGTCTCAAAACCCTATATAAAATTTCAGAGGCGTTGGAAGTGGAGCCATATAAATTGCTGGTGACCGAATGAGAACAGATTTAGAGCAGTGAGAGTGACATAACGCACAAGCAAATGCAGGAAGCGCGGGGTTCACGCCCAAAATGTCAAGCACCCTCAAGCAAACCTTCTCCCCTTCCGACAGCACCAAAAACAACATGTCGGAGAACAGCCAAAACCCAGCATACGCAAGGCTTAGGCGGGACACAAGGGAGGGTTTGCATGTCTGCAAAACAAGCAATTGCTTGATTTGCTGCCATCAATCAAGCAAATCAAGCTGTTAATGGTAATGGTAATGTAAATGGTAGTGTTAATGAGAATGTACGCCGGGGCGCCGGAGGCGCCGGGGCGTTTCCAAACAACATGTTTATTTAGGGAGATACGGAGGACGGGGATGCGAAACAGGTTTCATACGTTTGCCCGGACATAACGTACAAACACACTTGCCGTTTGCTTGGTGTTATGTTAAAATGGGGAACATCATGATCGGGATGGTGGACGAAGTGCAGACCTATTTTGCGCGGCAGCCGATTTTGGATCAGAACATGCGCCTGTATGGCTACGAAATGCTGTACAGGGGCGGCCCCCATGCGGACAACTCGGGCAACCTCGTTGACGGAGACGCGGCGACCGCCGCCGTCATCGAGGCGTTTCAGGTTCGCGGCATTGATAAGCTCGCCGGAGGCAAGAAGGCTTTTGTGAATTTTACGCAAAAACTCCTGCTCGACGGCGTCCCCGCCTATTTCCCGCCGCAAAGCCTGGTCGTCGAGATATTGGAGGACGTTGACCCGACGCCAGAGCTGCTGGAGGAGCTGCGCCGTTTGAAATCGCTGGGCTATATGCTGGCTCTGGACGACTTTGTTTTCCGCCCGGCGCTCAAGCCGCTGCTGCGCCTGGCCGACATCGTTAAGGTTGATTTTTTTGACAGCGTATTTTCCATGAAAAATTTTTATGCCGTATGCTCTCATATCAATCTGGCAAAATGCCTGCTGCTGGCCGAAAGGGTCGAAACGCACACTGCGTATGAAAAAGCGCGGGAACTGGGCTGCCAGCTCTTCCAAGGCTACTTTTTCGCCAGGCCTACCACAATGTCCGAGAAAACCGTCGGCGTCATGCGTATCAACGCGCTGCGTATGATGGCGGAGGTCAGCCGCGATGGTATTGATTTTAACCGGATCGCCGCCATCATCAAGCAGGATATAGGATTGACCTATAAAATCCTGAAATTGGTCAATTCCGCCTATTTCGGGCTGGTTAAGGAGATTACGGACGTTAAGAAAGCCGTTGTGTATCTCGGGCAGATGGAGTTGAAGAAGTGGATCTCGTTTGCCGCGCTGGTCAACATGAGCGACCGCAAACCGCCTGAACTGATCGAAATGAGCCTGGTACGCGCCCATTTTTGCGAAACGGTGGCATTGCACCTCCAGCTTCCGCAGGAAAGCGACGCGTTTTTCCTCACCGGGCTGTTTTCCCTGCTGGATATTATGCTGGATACGAATATACACTCCCTGCTTGAGGACGTCACCTTGCCCGAACTGTCCCATACCGCCCTGACGGGCGGGCGGGGATATATGCGCGACACGCTGGATCTCATCATCGCGCTGGAGAAGGGCAACTGGGAAGAGGTCCTGCGCTTGAGTAACGCCCTATCTGTTGACAGCGGCGACATGTCGGATCTGTACGCCGACTCCCTTCAGTGGAGCGCGGAACTGCATTTGCAGGAGGAAACAGGCTGATTTTCACGGGTAAACGGCATGTTGAAAGAAAGGAAGCTGGAGAATGCCAACGTATCTCATGCCCGGCTTTATGAAAGACTTTCGTTGCGTTGCGGGTGCCTGTGACGACAATTGCTGTCATGACTGGCGTTTGGATATCGATAAGAAAACATATAAAAAATATCGGCAGTGCCGTGATTCAGATCTGGGGAACGAGCTGCGAGGTAAGATTGCGCGGGTCCGTGACGCCGCGTCTGATTGCTCTTACGCCAAGTTTGTCCTGACACAGGAGGGCAATTGCCCGTTTCTCAACGAACAGGGTTTGTGCCGCATACAGCTCACATTGGGCGAGGACATGCTATCTCATACATGTAAAAACTATCCGCGCGTCGTACATTCCGTCGATGGGGTTTTGGAAATGTCGGCGCAGCTTTCCTGTCCGGCCGTGACGCGCGCCGTCCTTTTGCCTGCGGAACCGATGTCCTTTTCAGTCATAGAAGTGAATCGGTATTGGCCCCTCCAACGTATCTTCGATTCATCGAATGATGTATCCAAACGCAAGCCGGAGCGTTATTTTACGGAACTGCGCGCGTTTGGAATTTCGATTTTACAGGACCGGAGGTATACCGTACCCGAACGAGTGGTATTGTTGGGCATGTTTTTTCATCAAATGATGGAAAACGATGATCCTGATCTCATTCCTTCTTTGATCGCCGCCACAAGCAGGCAGTATGAGAAGGCAATGGAGACAAAACAGCAGTTGGCGATACTTCAAGCCGTTCCCGGCTTGCAAATCCAATTGCTGAAGCTGATCAGCGATCATAAAAAAGAAGCATCCTCTGTGAAATATCGGGACATGTACCGGCGCGCGCTTCTGGGGCTGGGGTATACCGCCGAAAGCGCTTCCGAGGAGCGGCTTTTGGAAAACTATATGTCCGGTATGGACACATATGTCAAGCCCTTCTTTTCCGAACACGGCCATATGTTAGAACACGTTTTAGTGCATGAGTATTTTTTGATGATGATGCCGTTCGGCGCCTTCCCATCCATCTGGAACGCGTACGTTTATTTGGTGATGCTATACGGCTTGATCAAATTTTTCATGGCCGGCGTCGCGCGCGAACAGGGCTATTTGGACGTGCAAACCGCTTTGACCGTTGTCCAATTGCTGGCTCGTGAGATTTTGCACAACGAACAGCTCATACAGCAGATTATACGCATTCTGCATGAGAACAATCTTCATACATTGGCCTATATGACCATACTTGCTTTGCACTGAAATGATAACGCTCCGAGGCTTGTGCAACTGTATCGCGCGATAAATCATTTGCATATTCAAGCATCAGCGCGCCATACTAATGATAATCTTATCAAAGGGGATTGATTGGGATGTAGCCATACACTAACGCCATGTTATCTTCAAATCAATGTTCTTTGCACCGTCAAGATTTAATCGGATTTTTATTTTGCCCTCTTCAAAATCACTCAAGTCAATATTTCCGTTGAACTCGTCTGATATGTCAACATTACGCTCGTAATCCCCCTGCGTTAGCTGAAGTGTCAGTGTGCCTCCGCTATTCGTGCTTTCCACAGAAATAGTCTCCGCATTATCGGCGGTTAGGTTGTAATCCCTCGACACATGCCCGTTCCATGATCCTTTCATCGTCCAACTGCCGGGACTAAAAACTCTCGAGCCTGACCCCGATAAAACATTTGATGTGGCTCCGTCGCAGCCAAACAATGCAATGGCGATCACTCCCACTAATAATACGATAGCGATTCTCTTTTTCATCCTGTGTTCTCCTCCTCAAACTGTGATTTTACAGGTAACTTAATAATCGTATTATAGCTGAAAAGCATACTTTCGTCAAGTTTTTTGCGCCATACTAGCGCTGATACTGTTAAAGGAGGCGTCCGCTGTTGGATAAACCGGCCGGGAGGATAGAGACGGCACGTACAGCCGGGGAAAAACGGAAAGATATTGGTTCAGGCGTCGCCAGCGCCCAAATGAGGATCGCGCTGAAAACCGCGCTGGAGACGATTGAGGGCGTGCAGACAGTTGATGTGAACAAGACGTCCGGCACGATAGAAATCGGGTAAGGCTATGAAAGCGCCGGAGCTCACCCCACCGGCACATACCCCGCCGCTTCGACCAATGCCTGCCCGTCCGCGCTTTGCAGCCAGTTATAGAGGATCCGCGCCGGGCTTCCGGCGGGTTCCTTTGTGCGGATTGCCACGAAAAAATCGTTGACAAACGGATACGCCCCGCTCTGGATGCTGCCGTTGTCCGGCTCCACGCCGTTGACCGGCAGCAGCTTGATGTTCGGGTCGTTTTTCATTTGGGAGACGTAGTAGTATACATTGTAACCGATGGCGCTGTGGGCGTTGTCATACGCGGCCACCGCCTCGACCAGGCCGCCCATCCCTCCAATCACCACCGCTTGTGGGGGGACAGCCATCACCAAGCCTTGCATCACCAGCTTTAGCATCATTGCCTGGCTGCCGGAGGTGGTGTTGCGCTGATAAGCGGCTATGGCCGCGTCGTCGCCGCCGACTTCTTTCCAGTTGGTGATCTCATCGCTGTAAATGCCCTGTATTTGCTCCGTCGTCAGCCCATTCACCTTGTTTTGGATGTTGACCAGAAAGACCAGCGCGTCCCGCCCGATTGGCGCGAATTCCAGCGACCGAAACCCCTCTGACCCAAACCACTGAGTCGTATCTTCGGAAGGCTCATACACCAGCAACAGGTCTGCTTCCTCATACATCAGGTACCGCCAAGCGGTAGCGGTGCCGTTGAAGTTGATGAAGGCCTCCGCTTCCTCCGCGGACTTGCCCAGCAGGGCGGAATAGACCATCTGCCCCAGTGGGATATTGGCGGTGGAGCCGTCTATGCGCGGGAAATTCTCCTCGGTGAACTGAAAGGGGATAGAGGACGGCTCCAAAAACAGGGACGGCGTGGGTTCCGGTGACGATAAAGTTTCCTCAGGCGGCGGCGATGGCGAAACATCCTCCGTCGTGTCCGGGCTGACGGACGGCGAAGTACACCCGGCTACGAGCAGCAGTGCCAGCAGAATGGCGAACCTCTTTTTTTGCATGATTATCTTCTCCTCTCAATCCAACATAAAATCGAGCAGCGAACGCTTGACGATCCAATCGCCCTGTTTGTTGACCAATCCGCCATATATCCCTTCCTGCACGGCAAAATAATCCCCGTATTCTGCAATGTGCTGGTATCTTAGCGGAAGCAGCGGCGTCAGGTCAGCGTCCCACAGGCCTTGCAGATTCCCGTAGTACGTCCGAATCCGGCCTGACGGCTGCAACTGCGCGTACCCCTCTTTGCCTTCAATCAGAACATTGCCCGCCTTATCCACAACACCCCACAGATTCATATGGTCTACATAGGTATAAAAGGTAAACCTGTCTTCCGGTAACCCATACGATATTTGATATGGCAGCTCTATTACCTCGCCGTCCTTCTCCAGCCGCGAAGAGTTACTCCCGTAAGGCTCCAACCACCAGCCGTTTTCCAGCCGGGCCGAAGGGGTAATGCTCATGGGAACAACCTCTCCGTCACTGTTCATTAGGGTTGTGTTGCGACCTTTGCTGTCCCAGTCATACACCCAAAATAATGTCTCATCCAGCGGCATTATAGATGAGCTATTTGCCAGGACATTTCCCTCACGGTCGATAGCGGTACTGGAATCCCAGAAAATGATAGCATAATCGCCGTAAAACTCTGATGCCCCCTGCGGATGCCGCGGCGCGATTATCACTGTCCCCGTCTTGTCGGTATACCCCCAAAGCCCGTCCTTCTGAAATCTCGCCAAGCCTTGGCTGAAATAGAGGTTTTGATGATAAAACCGCCACGGTTCTTCGTATTTTTTCATTGGCTCAGGCGATTCAAACGAGCCGATTACCGTCTGCCCCTTGATATTGACGTAGGAATACCGTTCCCCGTCTTCGCCCCACACGACCGCCAACCCCTCGGAGAACTGCACCGGGAACCGTTCGCGGCAGGGGTAGACGAGTTTGCCGGTATAGTCGATCGCGCCCCAGCCCTCACCGTTGTAAACCGAAATGTATTCCGGCGACAAAGAGCCATTGAGTAATGAATATACATACCCCGCCCTTTGGAAGTCGCTGTCCTGATAGGTCACAGCCCAGCTGCCGTCGAGGGCGGCGAAGGTGGTTTCCTTTCGGTAGTGATCGATAGAGCGCTGGAGTATGTACATCATCTTGCCGTCTTTCTCAACGATATCCACGTTGGTATACACCGGATCGACTACGATTTGACCCTCCTCCGTACACAGCCCAAGGTAAAATTTGAAATTGCCCCATCCGTCTCCGCCCACCGCGCCGACAAACGGATACAGCCGCCCGTAGTCCGGCCTTGGCTGCAAAGCCAGTGTCGTCTCCCCATAATACCGCGACCCTACCTCATCCTTGCCAACGACCGGCCTCTCCGGGAGGCCGTCCGGCAAAACCACTGTGTATGCGGGCGTCTCTCTGAGCGGTACAGGCGGCGAAGGACTGTGAGAAGGCGGGGGTGAGGGTTCAGGCGTTGGAGGCGGCCCCGAAGACGTCGCGTCCTCCGTTGCGTCCGGGCTGACGGACGGCGAAGCGCACCCGGCAGCGAACAGCAGCAGAGCCAGCAGAATGGCGAAGCGTTTTCGAACCATTGTGTATCCCTCCCGTTTAATCCAGCAGCGTATCCAGCAGCGAGCGCCTGACCACCCAGTTGCCCTCTTTGTCCAGCAGGCCGCCGAAATAGCCGTCCCGCGCGGCAAAATAGTCCCCATAATCGGTGAGGAATTGATACCGGGTCGGCAGCAATGGCTGATAATCAACGTCCCATAAGCCGTAATAACCAACCCCTCGTTCCCAACGGGACGTCTGGATCCGGCCTGACGGCAGCACCTCCACGTTCCCTTTCCGAATCTCCATCAAAACTGCCCCTGTTTTATCGACAATGCCTTGTACCGACTGTTCAAGCTCATCATCGTACCTATAGAACACGAACCTATCTTCCGGCAGCCCGTGCCATATTTGATATGGCAGCTTGATTACCTCTCCATCCTTTTCCAGCCGCGAAGGATTGTCACTGTAATCCCCTACCATCCAGCCATTATCCAGTTGCCTAGTAAGGACCCTTGTTGACAAGACCTCTCCGGCGCTGTTCATAAGCACTCTGTCATGATGAAGCCCGCCGATGACCCCGCCGTGTATGATAAATGTCGTCTCATCCACCGTCTCTATATGCTTGCCTGCTGTCGCCAGCCTATTGCCTTTGCGGTCAATGGCGATATTGTTATAAGTGCCCACGACGCCGTACTCGCCGAAGAAGCCCGCCGCGAAATCAAATTGCGGCTCAATGACGACTTTTCCCGTCTTGTCGATGAACCCGTACAGCCCGTCCTCTTGAAACCGCGCCAAGCCGTAGTTGAAGTGTTGGCTGCGCCAGAAATACTGCCATATTTGCGCGTCCCCGTCCAGCGGCTCGGGCGCTTCAAACGGGCCGATCACTGTCTGCCCCTTGATATTGACGTAGGAATACCGTTCCCCGTCTTCGCTCCAGACCACCGCCAAGCCCTCGGAGAACTGCACCGGAAACCGTTCGCGGCAGGGGTAAACGAGTTTGCCGTCATAACCGATCGCGCCCCACCCTGTCCCGTCATAGACCGAGATATACTCCTGATTGGCCACATAATAGTAATATCCCGCCTCATAGCGCAAAAAACTGCGGTCGCTGTCCTGATAGGTCACAGCCCAGCTTCCGTCGAGGGCGGCAAAGGTGACGTCTCCTTCCAGTTCGATATAGCGCTGGAGTGCATACATCATCTTGCCGTCTTTTTCAACAATTTCCACGTTGGTGTACACCGGATCGACTACGATTTGTCCCTCCTCCGTACACAGCCCAAGGTAATGTGTAATGCTGCCCCATCCGTCTCCGGCCGCCGCGCCGACAAACGGATACAGCCGCCCGTAATCCGGCCTGGGGCGCAGGGTTGGGGAAGCCTCCTCATAATACCGCGACCCTACCTCGTCCGTGTCAAAGGCGAGCCTATCCGGGAGGCCGTCCGGCAAAACCACTGCATATGCAGGCGTCTCTCTAGGCGGTGCAGGCGGTGAAGGACTGGGAGAAGGCGCGGGCGAGGGTTCAGGCGTTGGCGAAAGCCCCGAAGGCGTCGCGTCCTCCGTCGCGCTTGGGATAGCGGGCGGCGGCGAAGGCTCGCCCGGCTGATGGCAGGCCGCCATGGAGCACAGCAGCAGCGCCGCTATAAAAAGCCGCCATGATTTCATATATTCACATCCTCTATGTAGGGGCGGCTACGCCTGATATACGCTTGGCATTAGGCAGGCCGCCGTTCCCTTGTCAAACCTTTTTCACATTCAAGCTGATCTCACTCAAAGCGTTGGCCGCCTCCATCTCCAAAGCGCGGCTTTTCGCCATATCGCCAAGCGACAGCATCCCCACCACCGAGCCGGAGGCGTTGACCACCGGCAGGCGGCGCACCTGCTCATGCGCCATCTTGTGCGCCGCTTCGCGCACATCGTCGTCCGGCGTCACCGATACCACGCCGCGCGTCATGATCTCGCGCACGCGCGTCGTCTGCGGGTCGCTCTCGGTGGCGACGCAGCGCAATACGATGTCGCGGTCGGTCACCATGCCGCGCAGCTTACCGTCCAGCGAGCAGACCGGCAGCGAGCCTATGTTGTGGCGGGACAGCAGGCGGGCGGCGAGCAAGGTCGGCTCGTCGGGCGTAATCGACACCACGTTGTTGTTCATCAGTTCGGATACGCGCATGGTAATCCATCCTTTTATGAGAGTATTCTGTTCCCCGCCAAGGCGGGAAACACGCCCAAGATGGCTTTAGTATGCGCCGTTTACGAACACATTAACCCCTAACTGCTTCCACGACCCACAATATCCCATACAGCGCCGGCTGGTGCAGCAGATAAATCAGCAGCGTGCGCCGCCCGATGGCCGGGAAGACGGGGATTTTCATCTCATAGAACCATTGCGGGAACGTCCCTTCGCGAATCGGCCCGCCCAGCCAAACGCCGAAGAAGAAGGCAAAGACCCACGGCACCAGCGGGAAATAATCGGCGGACGGGAGGTTTGGCCACTCCGTTACGCCCAACCGCAATAGAAAGAACGCGCCCAAAACCACAGCGGGCGCGGTTATGCGCAGTTTTTCCAGCAGCGCGTACAGCAGGATGCAAGCCGCCAGCAGGTGCAGGATGCCGAACAGTACAGGCGTCCCAATCAATGGGTATGGGACGTCATAATAAGAGAGGGCAAGCGAGCCGAGCGCGTCCGGGCCGGTGATGCCGCGCTTTGCCGCTTCCTCAGCGATGGTCTCATGCAGGGTTATCTTTCCCGATTCCACCAGCGCGCCGACCTCCGCGCCGGTCACCTCATGCCCCAAAACAGCGCGCAGCGATAACGCGGGGTCGGGCAGGACGGTAAGGCTGACCGCCGTCACCAGCAAAGCGCACCCAAGCAGCATAAGCCCGCGCTTGAGGTTGCTGCGGGAAAAACGCGACGAAACCCCCGCCAGCACGATGAACACCCCGGCGAAAAACGGCTGTAAGACTTCCAGCACCGGGTTATACAGCGCTTCCCGGGGGATATACTCCCGCGCCACTAAATTGTAGCCGAAATGGTAGGCGATGACGAGTAGGATGCAAAAGCCCCTCAGACCGTCGAGGAGCTGTATGCGTGTCATGCTCCCTGCCGGGCCCGTGAGCGGAGATGCCTTGTCTCCCTGCAAGCCGTTAGAGCGCTTACTATACATTAAACAGAAAATGCACGACGTCGCCGTCCCGCATGACGTACTCCTTGCCCTCGACGCGCAGCAATCCCTTCTCCTTCGCCGCCGCCATCGACCCACACTCCATCAGCGTATCGAACCCGATGACCTCCGCGCGGATAAAGCCGCGTTGCAGGTCTTTGTGTATCTTTCCGGCCGCAACCGGCGCTTTTGTCCCTTTTTTGATCGTCCACGCCCGCACCTCCGGCGCGCCTGCTGTTAAAAACGACATCAACCCCATCAAGTCATACGATACCTGAATCAGCCGGTCGCGGCCCGGTTGATCCATTCCTAAATCTTCTAAAAAGACCGCGCGGTCGTCCGGTTCCATCTGCATGATTTCCTGCTCCAGCTCGGCGCAGATAGGAAAGACCATAGCGCCCTCCTCTTCGGCGGCTTTCGCAAGGTCGAGATAGGGTTTGAATGTATCCCGCGTTTTGAAATTTTCTTCGGAGAGGTTGGCGCAATACAGCACCGGTTTGTTGGTAAGCAACGGGCAGTCTGCGATCAAGTTCTTGTCCTCATCAGAACAGACGAAGGCCCGCGCGCTAAACCCTTTGTCTAAATGCGCTTTGAGGGCTTTGAACAGTTCCGCTTCCCGCAGCAGCGACCTGTCGCCTTTCGCCGCCTTCTCAACCCTTGCGATACGCTTCTCCACAACTTCAATATCCGCCATACACAACTCAAGGTCAACCGTCTCACGGTCGCCCATAGGATCGCAGTCCTTCTCAAAGCATTGCAATACCATCAAAACAGCGTCCGCTTCCCTAACATGCGCCAAAACCCTGTTTCCCAGGCCGGAGCCCTTGACAAGTCCCGCAATGTCGGCAAAATTAACCGTTGCGGTCGTGACCTTTTTCGGGTTAAACATCGCGGCGAGTTTCTCCAGCCGCATATCCGGCACCGGAACGGAGGCCAGATTGACCTCGGCGTATCCTTGCGCTTCCGATCCGGTCACGGCGTTGAAAATGGTCGTTTTACCGGCGCCGGGCAATCCTACAAAGCCTAGTTTCATTTATCTCATACTTCCCTCTTCCATCAATCTAATGTCTATGGTCAGCGTCTCGCCCAAACGATAGACGGTAAACCGCAGCACATCGCCCGCTGTGTGCCCGTTCTTGATGTCGTTGACCTCGCTGATTCCCGACACGGCGACGCCGTTGATATGCGTAATAATGTCGTTTGGCTGCAATCCCTTGGCGTAAGCGTCGGAGCGCTCGTCCACGCTTTTGACAAAGACGCCGGGCGGCAGGCCAAATCCCGGGCTGTAGTTGAGGTCAACAGTAATCCCGATGGCAGGGCGGCCTATGACATAGCCATGCTCAATCAGCTGTGTCACCAAAGGCGCCGCGTAACTGCTGGGGATGGCGAAGCCCAAGCCCTCGATGGTCCGGGACGCGCTGCCCATGATTTTGCTGGAAATGATGCCGATGACCTGTCCGTACTCGTTGAGCAGCGGCCCGCCGGAGTTGCCGGGGTTGACGGCGCAGTTGGTCTGCAATACCGTCATGGTGATGTCGCCGGAGGCGTCTTCGATCGTGATGTCGCGGTTGACGCCGGAGATGACGCCGGTGGTGATGGAGTTGCGCAGTTCGATGCCAAAGGGGTTGCCGATGGCGGCCACCGGGTCTCCGTGCTCCACCGTGTCGGAGTTGCCGAACTCGGCGGGAGTCAGCCCCTCCGCCCTGATCTTCAGCACCGCGAGGTCGGAGAGGCGGTCGGAGCCGACAAGCCGCGCGGTATGCTCGGTGTTGTCGTTCAGGATAACGGTAATATATTGCGCGCCCTCCACCACATGGTGGTTGGTGACGATATAGCCATCCTCGCTGACCACGATGCCGGTACCGGTGCCGCTGGCATAGGCCGACCCGGCGAGGATCACGGTGACCGAGGGCGCGGTTTTCTTGTAAATCTCATTGAATGTGAGCGGTTCGCCCGGCTCCCTCCATACCGGGGAGGGGGTCGGGATATTCACGATGGGGATCGAAACCGACGGCTGGGCCGGCGGGCGCGCCGCGGAAGCCCGCGACGGCTCGCCCAGCATGACCGTCCCGTCGGGATACTGGAGAAGCGCCACGCCCGAGACATTCAGCGCGGCCCCCAGCAAGCCCGTCACGACAAACATCAGCGCGAGCAGGATGGTGAACGCCATGAAAAATAAGCGGTTGGAGTGCTTCGACATGAGCAATTCTCCTTATCTCTAACTGTCACGGCAATTATACCACAGACGCGTCATTTCTACAAGCCGGAAGGACGGCTTTTGCTCCGGCATCATTGTGTTGATCATTCTTTTATGAAAAATAGTTAATATTTTGTTAATAATAATGAAGTTATAGCCTCTTGTAATTAAGAAATGTCTGTGATAGGATAAAGGTGGAAAAAAGTAGAAACGGGACGCTCTAATCAGACATAATGTCACGACAAGATGAGTTTATATATTTAGGGGTGATTCCAATGGGCTAGACAGGCGGATGGCAAAGTATCCCAAGCAGGCCCTCATTCTTGGATACCATTTTTGCAAGGAGGGTATTATGAAAACGATAAAAAGAAGTGCTGTTGCACTAACCTTGTGTCTAGCGTTTGCCGCTCTTCTGGCCGCATGTGACAGTCAGGGGACAAGAGAAATCGCCTTAAACGCTTTTCTCAATGATCAAGGGGCATACGAATATAAGGATGCGGCCTTGGGAAGCACCTTCTCCGCTGTTGAAAAGAGTTTGGGCAGGCCCTTAGGCCAGGCATTTGAAAGCGCTGATGGAGGCGGAAGAAAAGGTTATGTTGTTGCCGGTGTATACGAATGCAACGGCATCCAGGCTAATGTCGGCTATGAGTTTGCCGATGACAAGCTGCGTTCGATGGTATTTAGGTTTGATGGCGGCGGAACGGAACTTTTTGACTATATAACGGATAAACTCAACGCGGTGTATGGAGCACCGACCGATTCCGCCATAAAAAGTGCTGATTTGGAGCCATCGGACGAGGCTTACGACTACTTAGGTCAGCATGTTGAAACAACCCGGCATAGATGGGAATCCGCTTCAGAAGATGACAACTCCCTTCTTCAACTGTCGATAACGCAGGGAATCAATATAGGGACATTAGTGCAGCTAGGGGTAAACATTTTTCCATAATATCGCAAGCATTGCAAAATCCCCGTCACGTCAGCGTGGCGGGGATTCTTTGGTCTCTCATCAACTGACTGCTTGTGTGTTATAATGAAAATGCACGATTTATTGGACACATCTGGGCATTAAAAGACAAGACGATTTTTCACTCTTCTGCTATTCTCTTGATAGGATGGCTTTCCCGAAAGGCATAGAGAAGCAACTGTATAATGAGGGAGGACTTTTTTTGAATCCAACAATCATGAAACGAGAGCCGTTAATCATCGCGGGAGTCTCCGGTGACGGGGATAAAACAGGGGAGGTCTGGAGCGCTTTCGAGAGGCTAAGCAAAGAAAAGCCGCTTAGCAACAGACTTTCCGACAACGGATACGAAATACGGTTATATGACGGCAGCAGCGTCGTCCATGTCGGCCTTTTGGTTTCAAACGAGCAAGTTAGTTCGGAATATGAAATCATGCAACTTCCCGCTTCTGAGTACGCGTCTTTTGACGTCTATGTGGCAAAGGGGTATGAAAGTGAAAATAACGCGATGAATGAATGGCTAAAAACCAACGATCAGGGATATTCCGAAAGGCTGCTGGACGGCAAGCATTACTGCATCGAGTATTATGACGAACGCTTTAACGGAAACGAAGCCGGTTCGATTATTGAAATATGGGTTCCGGTAGAAAAGAAGTAGGAGTCAAGGAGCAGAGATGGTTCATCGTTTGCGTATACTAACAAAAAGAGAAGAGGATGCAAAGTCATGTACTGGATAAGAGAGATGCAAAGTGCCATCGCATTCATTGAGGAAAGACTTTTGGAGGAACTCAGCATAGAGGAGATCGCAAGAAGCGCCAATTCATCTTCCTCCAATTTTCAAAGGATTTTTACCATCGTTACGGGGATAACGGCCGGGGATTATATACGTTCACGGCGGTTATCGCTGGCAGGAAAAGAGTTGGCGGAATCCAATGAAAAAATCCTCGATTTGGCTTTGAAATATGGATACGAGACAGCCGAGAGCTTCACCAAAGCGTTTTCCCGTTTCCACGGCATGACGCCGTCAGCCGCCAAGCGCCGCGCATCCGAGTTGGTATTCTATGCGCCGCTCTCCATCAATATTGATGTCACAGGAGGACTGATTATGAAGCGAAAACTGATTCCAAACGTGCCGGAGATTCCATACGACGGCAACAACGCGGCGTTTTTCATTACCCTGCTTGAAGCTACGCTAAAAGGGCTTGGCGAGGATTGCGACAAGGCCAAACTGACCGCGCTCAGCGGAGAGGGCAACCGGTTCTGCTGGACAGATGGCTCCTGGGCGTTTGGAAACGAAGTCACGGAAAGCATCAATGAGACCCCGTTTGAAACCGAGTGCCGCGTACTGTCCGCTATTGGGTGGGACGCAAAATATATCACTGTGCAACGTGATAAAGACGGCAGATTTATGAACACCGGCCCGGCGCAGATCCGGCGGGATTTTGTTCTGTCCATCGACCGGGGGTATCCCGTGCTGATGCGCTATATCAGTCATGCCGACTGTGACTTAAATGTATTTTTTGGTTACGAGGATAACGGGGAAAGAATTATCGGGTATCATTACAACAACGGATTTGAAGCGGGCGTTTCACAGCCTGCCGATGTAAGCACGCCCGTTACATGGGATGATTGGGAGAACAATCTGGCCGGATATATTTTGCTGCAAAACAAAGCGGATACGGCGTCAGAGCGCAATACGGCGCTGTCTGCCTTTCACTTTATCGTAAATCATGCCCGGAAGACCGGTGAGATACGCGGAAAAATAGTGGGGTTTGCCGCATGGGAATCATTCTTGAGCCACTTGGAAAACGATGATTTTACGAAGTGTGAGCTGAGCGTGACGACAGACCACTATAATGATCTTGAAACACCCAGCGCTGAACACAGATTTATCATTTACTGCGACGCTTTATGTCAAATATACGCAAGAAAAGGCGCGCTGCCCTATTACCGGTCTTTAGCGGAGCGGTTCCCGGAATGGAAAGATGAACTTGATACGGCGATTCAGGCATTGGACGACTGCGGGTCCTATGGTGAGTTTCTGTGGGGCCAAGAGTTTACCTTTGACAAAGCGGGATTTGAGAAGTTCAAAACCGCCGAGGCCCGGAAAATCCTTGCCGACGCCGGCCGTGAAGCCATGCAAAAGGATATGATTGCCGTGGAGCAGTTTGAAAAAATCCTGCGCAAAGAAGGCCGATGATAAAAGACGCTTGCCACAGCCGCACCCATCATTGACCAATAAAACACCTGCTATTGTGGTAACCCCCCGCCCATACGGGCAGGGGGTTCATTCTCTCTGATTTGATATTACCCAAACAAAACCCTTGCAAATTTCCCTTTGCCCCGCTTGATTAATAGAGATTCGCTTCCCGAAAACACTTCATTCGGGTCGTTTTTCCGCTCGTTGTTGACCATGATGCCGCCCTCTTTGCATAACCGCCGCGCCTCGCTGCCGCTTGCCGCCAATCCCGCGTCCGATACCAGCTTCCACAGCGGGTATTCGCCGCCGGGCAGCCTGACCTCGGCGACCGTGTCGGGCGCGCCGCCCGCCGCCACGGCGTTGTAGCGGGCTTCGCCGCGTTCCGCCGCTTCGGCGTTGTGGTACATAGCGACGATGGCGCGGGCGTAGGCAAAGTGCGCGGCACGGGCGTCGCTTTGTATCAGCGGCCGGAAGGTTTCGGGCGGGACATCGGTCGTCAGGCGGAAATACTCCTCCAGCAGCGCGTCGGGGACCCGCATACATTTTTCAAACATGACCTCCGGCGGCTCATCCACGCCGATGTAATTGTCCAGCGACTTGCTCATTTTCTCCACGCCGTCCAGCCCCGGCAGCAGCGGGAAGGTCAGCACCACCTGCGGCGCTTGCCCATAGTCTTTTTGCAGGTTGCGCCCCATCAGCAGGTTAAAGGTCTGGTCTGTGCCGCCCACCTCAATATCGGCTTTAATCTCTACCGAGTCATAGCCCTGCATGACCGGGTACAGCAGTTCATGCAGCCCGATCGGGCGGTTTTCGGCGTAGCGCTTGGCAAAGTCGTCGCGCTCCATCACGCGGGCCAGCGTCGTCTTGCCGCAGAGCTGCAAGACATCGGCAAAGGTCAGCTTGCCCAGCCATTCGGAGTTGTAGGTGATTTTGGTTTTGGCCGGGTCGAGTATCTTTGTCACCTGTTTGTAGTAAGACTGCCCGTTCTCGCGCACCTGCTCGTATGTCAGCGGGACGCGCGTCTTACTGCGCCCCGACGGGTCGCCGATCATGCCGGTAAAATCGCCGATGATGAAGACGATGTCATGCCCCGCGTCCTGCAACAGGCGCATCTTGCGCAAGGGCACCGTATGCCCCAGATGCAGGTCGGGACGGGACGGGTCGGCGCCCAGCTTGACGGTCAGCGGGCGTCCGCTTTGTAATAATGTAAGGAACTCCTCCTCATTGTATATATCCACGGCGTCGCGCCTGATAGCATCGAACAGATCCTGCGGCGTCATAGGGTCACCCTCCTTTTATGGCAATAGCATACGTCATGTCCCCGTTGATGTCAAGTGCTTATAATACTCCAGCGACGGCAGGGCCCGCTCGACCTGGGTCAATGCGCAGCGCTCGCACAACGCGGCAAACCGCGTCAATGGCTCTTCCCCAAGCGTAAAGGAAAAGACTTTCCCCGCGTCCGCTTCGCGGACATACCGCGCCGCCAGCGCAAGGTCGCCCTCAAACGGCGGCAAAGCCGAGTCTCGCGTCGGGTCAAAGCCCGCGTCGCAAAGGGCGCGCATCTCGAATGCCGCTTTGACCAGCAAGGGGGAGCGTTTTCTCCCGCACAGCGCGTACAGGGCCGCCACAATGAGATGGAAGATGTCCCCTTCCGGCGCGAGTGTCTGCGCAAGGTCGGCGAGGTAGCAGGCAAGCGCCATCACCGGCAAATCCTCCCGCAAGGCGGAGAAGGTTTCCAAGACCTCGGCTTCTTTCAACGTATACCGTTCGTGGTATTCGCTTAAAACCATGCGCGAACAGCACAACACCTGCGCCGCCGCCGCATGGGGGGAGTTGTGGCGCCTCGCGCCCCGCGCCGAGACGGTCAGCTTCCCTTCATCGGCGGTCAATACCGTGAGGATTAAATCTGATTCTTTATACTCTACGGCGCGGGCGACAAGGCCGGTGATTTCTTTATGGCTCACTGTCTAAACCCGAAATTGCGCAGCTGCGCGTCGTTGTCCCGCCAGCCTTCGCGCACACGCACCCACAGCTTGAGGAACACCGGCCCCTCATACATCTCCTCCAGCTCCGCGCGGGCAAGCGAGCCGATCTTTTTCAGCATCGCGCCGTTTTTGCCGATGACGATCCCCTTATGGCTCTCCTTTTCACAGGTGATGACGGCTTCAATCTCCACAAGCCCGTCACGCTTGCGCTCTGAGAGCCGCTCGACCGTCACCGCCGCGCCGTGCGGCACCTCGTCGTCTAGGCATATCAGCAGTTTCTCCCGCACCGTCTCCGAAATCAGCACCTGGTCTGTCTGGTCGGTCATCATCCCCTCAGGGAAGAGGGCGGGTGAGGCCGGCATGGCCTCCAAAAGCAGCTCCGCAAGCGCCTCCACACCGTCCCCTTTCTTGGCCGACAGCGGGAGTATGGCGGCGAAATCCGCTTCATTTTGATACGCCGCGATGATGGGGAGCAGGTTTTCACGCGGCAGGGTGTCGATTTTGTTGATAGCAAGGTAAAACGGAAACGCGGGTTTATTGCATTGCATGATCAGGTTCCGCTCGATGTCGCCCACCGACGGCACCGGTTCGATGACCAGCACGGCGGCGTCCACGTCATGGACGCTCTCCCGCACCGTCCTGACCATCATCTTCCCCAATTTGGTGCGCGGCGTGTGGAACCCCGGCGTGTCGATTAGCACCATCTGCACCGGCGGGCGGTTGCAAACGGCGCACAGCCTAAGCCGCGTCGTCTGCGGCTTGGGCGTGACGATGGCGACCTTCTCGCCGCACAGATGGTTGATTAGTGTGGATTTCCCGGCGTTGGGCCGTCCTACGACAGCCACAACGCCCGCTCTTTCGATCTGCATGATATTCTCCTTAAAGCGTGATTTAGGGGGACGAACGCTCATGACAATAGTTCCTTATCGACAATCGTCCTTGGTGTGTGGTATGATAAATGCAACATTCAAAAGGAGGGCAATCAGCCATGCAAGCCTTTCATCTATCACTAGGCCCCGCCAAGGTCGCGCTTGACCTCGGCGACGGCAGCGAACGCGGCGAATACGTCGATCAGGACTATATCCTGAATACTCTGGGGCGTCCCCACCGCGCAATCAACCTAATGTATTGTTATTACCCGCTGGACGAGGGGTGGCCCGTGCGCGCCAGCGAGTTGCCTCTGCCGGACGGCAAGGAAGCCGGGTTCGCGTGGGATTACGCCTATGACGATTACTTCCCCTATCAGGGCGGCCTGGAAGGCAATACCGAAGGAGAGCCGTTCCGGCAGATGCGGGATGTACGCCGCCACGGGCAGGACGTTATCTTGACGCTGACCTGTGATTGCGCCGTTTCGGACGAACAAATCGTAAAAATCGCCGAAGACCTACGCCCGTTCGGACGGCTGATGCTGCGCGTCAACCACGAAGCCACCGGCAACTGGTTCGCGTTCAATAAGCGTTATACCTACCAAGAGGTCGCCGATTTCTTTGTGCGTTTCCACAATATCGTGAAAAAGCACGCGCCGCATATCAGGACAGTCCTCTGCATCGGCGACGACAAGCCCGATCAAAATGGCAAGATGCACTATGAGGATGAGTTTGCCGAAGCCATCGCGGCGACCGACATGTGGTCCACCGATACCTACGTCGCCCTGCACTGGGGCTGGCCGTTTGACATCGCCGAGCCGGGCGGAAACTCGCACAAACGGACGGGCAACAGCGAAACACTGCGCGGGTTCAACTTTGAGTACGAACGCTTCATGGCGCGGTCGGACGGCAAAACACGCCCGTTCGTCGTCAGCGAGTTCAACGCCGACGGCGACGTCACCGGCCCGTATGAACAGGCGGAGCAGCTAAAAGACTTCTACCTCCGCCTGCCGAAGGAAGCGCCCTGCATCACCGGCATCACGTTCTATCAGTTCCGTGACCGCGGGCGGCTGGGCTTGGAGATCGAAGACCCCAATAACCCCGGCGTGGGCGCCGCGCAGCCGGCTTTGGCCATGTACCGCGAGGTGCTGAATATGGAGCCGTATCTGCCTATGATGGAGCAAGGCGCGGAAGCGGCGTTCCCCGCGCGGCTGCGCTGGGGCGGCAGCGAGGACGCGGACGGCTTAGCTATCCCTCTGACCTTTGATAAAGACCCTGTTTTCTGCGAGATGCTGTTTGAGGGCGAGGACATCGGCCTGAACCTGATGATGGAGCTCAATGGGCGCTGGTTCTACAAAAAGCCGGGCGTAAAGCATATCGACTTGATGCCCGCCTTTTTCCAAAGCAAACTCCCGGCTTCCCCTTCCATACTCCCCTTGCGGCTCTTCGCGCCGCCGCCCGAGGGCGTCAACGACCCAGCACAGGGGGATGGCTGGGAAGTTGACTACTTTACAACCATCCAATCGGCGCCGCAGCCGCGAATCCGCTACGCCCCCGCTACCAGCATAGCACAATCCGGTTGAAAAACCAAGTGTGATGTGGTAGAATAGAAGAGCCGGACAACCCGGCAGGGTTGCCGAGGCTTGACACCGTACAATGAGCGAACAGGGGGGTGCCGGAATGAAATGCAGGCGTTGCGGCAGAGAGTTGCCGATTGGACAGAGAAAGACCTGCCCGTTCTGCGGTATATATCTTGAAACAATTATCACACCCAGAGATCCCACCCAGAAATTAAAAAAGCCAAGGCGGCGCGCCAGCCTTATGACCTTTATCTCCATTGGGCTGGTGCTTATCGTCGTCTCCGTCGTTATCCCGGTCCTGCGCAATGTCAACGAAGGGAATATGCGTGTCTCGATAGAAGCGACATATGCCGAGTTGGAAGGCAGGGAAGCCGAGTTTAGCGAGGACGACTGGGAGATGAAGCTCGCTTCCTTTTCCGCCGCTGTTGAAAACTATAAGAAAGCCTACCCCGATAACGATGAGAACATCGAGCGTCACAAGCGATTGCTCTATAGCCTCGCCGGAATCGACCCTGACACCGGCGAGTTTGAAGGCCCGACTGAACAGGAGATATACAACGAGCGGCTGATCCTCCGCGGGCGGGACGAGATTCTTGACGTCACAAGCATCACTCTCACAGCGCCTGATTCTTCCGGCAGAAGCACGCTTACCGTGCATGTCAAGAATACCTCAAACAGGTTTATCAGCGGCGTTTCCATGCTCTTGACCATTTATGACGCAAACGGGAGGCCCTCGAACGGCTCCCCGCGGAACAATAACGAGTGGTATCCCAATACCGATTCGCTTCTGCCCGGCGAGGAAAAATCCTTCCTCTTTACAGAGGATTGGAGCGACGCGTCCGCCGCCAGCGCAAAAATCTCTTGGATAAACGTGATGTACTCGGACCGCGACCCTGTTTATTTCCCCCCCGAGGTTTGTGACGTCCTTTGGCCGTAGACGGGTTTATGCTGGAAGCGCTCGCTTTGGCGCGTAAAGCCGCCGAAGAAGGCGAAGTCCCGGTCGGCTGTGTCATCGTCCGGGACGGTGTTGTGGTGGGACGCGGGTACAATACCCGCGAAGCCGATCAAAACGCCCTTGCCCACGCCGAGCTGTCCGCCATAGCAGAGGCCTGCCAAACGGTCGGATTTTGGCGGCTGCCGGACTGCGAAATGTTTGTGACGCTGGAGCCGTGCCCGATGTGCGCGGGCGCGGTCATCAATTCGCGGATTGCGAAAGTAACGTTCGGCGCGGCAGATCCGAAGGCAGGCGCTTGCGGCAGTGTAGTCGACTTATTCTCGTATCCGTTCAACCACAAGCCTGAAGTCATCGGCGGGGTGCTTGCGGAGGAGTCGGCGGCATTGCTGTCAGGGTTTTTCAGGGATTTGCGTGATAAAAACCGGAACGCCTGACGGCGTCCCGGTTGCTTTTTTGGAAAGCTCTTATTTCACTTCGACTTCCGCGCCGGCTTCCTTGAGTTTCGCGGCGATGGCGTCGGCTTCATCCTTCTGGATGTTCTCTTTGATGGGCTTCGGCGCGCCGTCAACCAGCTCTTTGGCTTCTTTGAGGCCAAGGGAGGTGATCTCGCGGACGACTTTGATGACGCCGATCTTGTTGGCGCCGGGGCCGTTCAGCATGACGGTAAACTCGGTTTGCTCTTCGGCGGGGGCGGCGGCAGCGGCGGCGGGCGCGGCGGCCATCATCATGGCGGGGGCGGCGGCGGAAACGCCGAAAGCCTCCTCGATCTCTTTGACGAGTTCAGAGCATTCCAAGACGGTCAAGGTTTTGATTTCTTCAAGAAGTTTGGTTACTTTTTCGCTAGCCATGGCAGGGGTTCCTCCTTAATAATATGTTTTAATTCGGGTTATGCGGATTTCTGCTTCTGCTCGGCAACGGCGCTGAGCGCAACTGCGAGCCCTCTGATATTGGCGTTGAGCGCGTTGGCGACGCCGCTGACCGGCGCGTTGAGCCCCGCCATGATCTGCGCAATGAGGACCTCTTTGGGCGGCAGCTCGGCCAGAGCTTTTACCCCGGCTGCGTCAATGACGCGCCCTTCGACAAAACCGGCTTTGATCTTGAACTTGTCGCCGGTCTTTTTGGCGTATTCACTCAAAATCTTGGCGGGGGCGACCGCGTCATCAGACACGGCCAGGGCCGTCGTGCCGCTCAGCACCGGTTCAAGCGATTCGAGGCCGATACCCTGAATGGCACGCTGCATCAGCGTGTTTTTGACGACCTTGTAGGTCACGCCCGCCTTGCGCAGCTCGACGCGCAGCTTGGTGTCGGCTTCGACGGAGATGCCCCTGTAGTCAACGAGCACACCGGAGGCCGCGTTCTTCATCGACTCGGCTAAGTCAATGACAATCGCTTTCTTCTGTTCCAATACCCTCGTGTTTGGCAAATGTTTCACCTCCTGCAACAAAAAGTTCCCGTATCCAAAAGACACGGAAACAAAGCCATACA
>JAIRUW010000056.1 GCA_031254195.1 Oscillospiraceae bacterium | reverse complement strand
CAATTTGGCATAGCGGCCAGCCAAAAAAACGAAGGCGTCGGTTTGGGCATGAGCATCGTACAGCGCCTTGTCAATATGATGAACGGCAGGATTACGGTGGAAAGCGAGCCTGGCGTAGGGTCGTCGTTTACCGTGCTGCTGCCGCAGGGCAATGCCGGCGCTAAAGCGCTTGGCAAGGAACAGGCGGAAAAACTGCGGGAGTTTAGCTTTCACGGAAGATCGTTTATCAAGGGCGCCGACATAATACGCGAATATATGCCGTATGGAAGCGTCCTGATCGTCGATGATGTGGAGACAAACCTCTATGTAGCCAAAGGCTTTTTGGTTCCTTACGGGCTGACAATCGACACCGCCCAAAGCGGGTTTGAGGCAATCGACAAAATCAAGGGCGGCAGTGTATATGATATCGTGTTTATGGATCATATGATGCCGAAGATGGACGGCGTCGAAGCGACAAGGAGATTACGGGAAATCGGATACACACGCCCGATTGTCGCGCTGACTGCCAACGCTTTGGTGGGAAGGGCTGAAATGTTCCTAGCGAACGGGTTTGACGATTTTATCTCCAAACCGATTGATTTGCGTCAAATGAACGCCTCCCTAAACAGGCTGATCCGCGATAAGCAGACGCCCGAAACGCTGGAAGCGGCCCGCCGGAAGAAAGAAGAGGCATACGCTGCCGCCGGTGTGCCGGCGTCTCCCGCGGAATCGCGGCAGTTGGCGGAGATTTTTGTGTTGGATGCCGAAAAAGCCGTCGCGCCGCTGGAGACGGTCATCAAAAGCGGTTTCCAGGGTGATGACATGCAAACGTTTATCACCGCTGTCCACTCCATGAAAAGCGCCCTTGCCAATATTGGGGAGACGGAGCTTTCCCGTTTCGCACTGCAATTGGAAAACGCGGGGAATATGAGGGATACCGCCCTGATAGAAGCGGAGACCCCGGTGTTTTTGAGCGCGTTACAGGCTGTGACGGAGAAGCATAGGCTTGGGGACGGCACGGATGGGGATGTGGACGCAGATACGGCATTTCTGCGCGAAAAACTGCTCGTCATCCAAACGGCGTGCGAGGCATATGACAGGAAAACCGCCAAAGACACGCTGAAAGATTTAAGGAAAATGACATGGTCACGGCAGACAAATAAACGGTTAAGCAAAATCTCCGAGCATCTGCTGCACGGGTATTTCGAGGAAGCCGCGGCAGAAGCGGCGGAGCAATAAAGTACGCAATTTCTGCATCTCCGCCTAAAGCGAACTCAAACGATCAATAAGCGCTTCCTTCAGCACTCCTGAAAAATTAAAATGCGCGTTTGTAGCCTCTCTGTCAAGCCATTTTGGAATCGTAAGCGTTTTCTTTACCGGCGCATTTTCATTCTTCATATTCTCAACGTCGGCTATCACCAGCATTACACAGCCATTGTTAACCGTTACGTCTTTGATGCTGGTAGGGCTAGGAAGCGTTTCGCCATTGTCGAGTGCAACATCGATATACAGCTCCAGCGCTTCCGCTGCCGATACTGCTGCGCCTTCTATTGTTACATCATACGTGTAGCACCCTTGCAAATCAGGAAAAAAAACAGAAACCGTTCCGTTATCCTCGTTGACGAACTGTGCCGGGTATGTGTATTTGGTTGTCTTCATTTTCCCTCACTCCTTTAGCCCTGCATCTTTCAGCACTTTATATTCAAGCCCTTTGCCCATTTCCGTGTGATGGTGAGGGATCTGAATGATTTTGCCGTTGACACGGAAATGGTAATGGCTGCCTCTAATCTTAAACGGTTTATGTCCTTTGCTTCTTAATAGCTTAATCATTTCAACGCCCGTCAATTCGTTCTCCCTCTAACCATATAATACACGTATAATACGTGCGCGTCAAGGTTTACTACAAATTTACTCCTCCTACCTCCGCCTTGCCTGCGGGGCTAGGAGTTGTATGCAGTGCGTAACGCAAATCTCGGCGCAATGCTCGCAGTGCGTGCATTTTTCATAGTCGATCTTCGCGAGGTTATCTTCAATAGTGATAGCGCCTGCGGGGCACTCGCGGGCGCATTTGCGGCATCCAATGCAGGCGTTCGTGCACTTTTTTCTTGCGACCGCACCCTTTTCAATATTTTTGCATAACACGACGGCCGTTTCGGACACGTCGTCAATGGTGATGAGTTGATTGGGGCAGGCCTTCACGCAAAGGCCGCAGCCTGTGCAGTTCTCGGCTATAACCTGCGCGATCCCGTTTTCCATGCAGATTGCGCCGTGCGGGCAAGCGGGTTGGCAGTCGCCGTAACCAAGGCACCCAAAAGTACACGCGCCCGCGCCGCCGAAAAGCTGCTTGGAAGCCATGCAAGTCTGTATGCCGTTATAGTCCATCTTTTTAAGCTGCGTACAGCCTCCCTTGCAATGGACGACAGCGATTTTCCGCGTGGCTTCCCCGGCCTCGACGCCTAGAATTTCGCTCAGCTGTTTGACTACCGAAGCCCCGCCCGGTGTGCAGAGATTGGTTTTTACATCATTTCCCGAAACAAGGGCGGCGGCGTAACCCGAACACCCAGGGAAGCCGCACGCGCCGCAATTTGTCCCCGGCAGGCAATCCTCGATGCGGGCGACACGTTCATCGGTCTTAACCGCCATAAGTTTGTCGGCTACGCTTAACATAGCGGCGCAGACCGCGCCGATAGCGGTTACGGAGACGACCGCAATTACGATCATATTCATACTGTATACCGCCCTCCTATGAGCCGAACATATTTTCGATAACGCCGCTAAAGCCGAAGAACGCGAGGGAAAGGATTGCCGCCGAAAAGAGCGTGACCGGGATACCCTTGAAAGAGGGGGGCGGGTCCGCGTTTTCGGTGTGCTCCCGGATGCCGGAGAAAATCACCATCGCCAGCAGGAAACCTAGCCCGGCGCCGAGGGCGTTCACCACTGCTTCTAAATACAGATGCTCTTTTTGGATGTTTGCAATCGTCACTCCCAGTATGGCGCAGTTTGTCGCCATCAGCGGGAGGTAAACACCCAGAGAGGTATACAGCGTCGGCACATATTTTCGCAATACGATTTCAACCAGCTGCACAAGCGCCGCGATGATTAATATAAACACGACCGTCTGCAAATAGCCAAGCCCGTTGCGTTCGAGAAGATATGTCTGTATGGGCCAGGTGGCGGTCGTGGCGAGCAGCATGACGAATATGACCGCGAAGCCCATGCCGACCGAACTTTTTAGCTCTTTTGACGCCCCCAAGAACGGACATATGCCGAGGAACTGGCTTAAAACATAGTTATTGACAAGCACCGCGCTCATCATAATGACAATCAGGGCCTTAACATCCATTCTTCACGCCTCCTTTCCCGCAAGTGGAAGCTGACGGGCAGCCCGCGCAGCCAAACTCTTTCCGCTTGACCGCCTTGCCCCTTGACACCTTGTTCACCACGGCGATCAGAAGCCCGAATACGGCAAACCCTCCGGGCGCCATGGTGAAAATGGGGATATTCTCCGTAGCCAGCACGGGCAGCTCGAAGCCGAACCATGTCCCGCTGCCGAGTATCTCGCGTATCGAGGCTATGGCCAGCAGAGCGAGCGTAAAGCCCGCGCCCATACCAATCGCGTCTAAAACGGAGTCCAGAACGGTGTTTTTCTTCGCGAACCCTTCCGCGCGCGCGAAGATGATGCAGTTGACGGCAATCAGTGGCAGAAAAATTCCCAGCGCTTGATATAGAGTGTAGGCGTAAGCCTCAACAACCATTTGGACGAGCGTTACAAACCCGGCGATGAGGACGATGTAGCACGGAATCCGTACCTTATCGGGAATGACCCTGCGGAGCAGAGCGATCGCGGTGTTGGAGCCTATAAGGACAAAGGTGGTAGCCGCGCCCATCCCTATCGCGCTTGACGCCTGTGTGGATACGGCCAGCGCCGGGCACATGCCTAATAAGAAGATTAAAACGGGGTTCTCCCTGATAAGTCCCTTTGTCAGGATGGCGCTTCGCCGTGTTGATGGGGTATAGCTTGCAGACGTATTTATTTTCTCTTGACAATAAGGGCAGAAGTTTACGCTATCTCTAACTTGCTTTTGACATTTAGGACAAATCATTTGTTACTCCCTCCTTCAAACAGTGTTGATTGGCTCGCCACAATTTTGGCAAAAGCTCATGCCCTCTTCGTTCCTGGTCCCGCACTTACAAGCAATTGCAAAATGTTTTTTCTGTCCCGAATCATCAAAACTTGTATTTTTCGCAATCCTTGTCGTTTGTTCAATCAGTTCTCCGAAGCCATACATAAACCATGATGAAATCCAAGACATCAGAGCTCCGCCAATCATAACGCCGAATCCAACGCCTACTGATTCCGACATGATTACAGCGCCAGCAATTACGCCGCTAATAATCCCTAACCAAGCGATGACTTGTGCCAAGACCTTAATTTTTGCGCCGATGTTGTTGTACATGGCCAAAACCTTCTTTCATTGAAATATGCTGAGTTTACTTGCATAAATGAGCCTGAGGTGATTCATTTGGATATTCTGGTGAAATTGTTTGAAGTAGCGCTCTATGTTGAAAGCCCTATATTTATAGATAGCATAGAGTTTGACAAAGGAGAGGGAGAACTGCACATCCATATGGACTTCAAATGCGGCGGCAGATTTGACGGCCCGATTTTCGGAGAACAGATTTGCCCTGCCCCATCAAAACAGCGAAGCGCCGTCAGAATCGAGAGCTTGCTCATGGCTGCACTCCCTTTATGATCTCAAAAGCCGCGAAAGCGTCCTGTATGCCTTCTCTATACGCGTTAGATGTGACCGTCGCGCCGGCGACCGCGTCAAAATGCTCGCCCTTCTCTTCGCTCTCGTTTACCGCGACAAATACCCTGTCGCCAAAACCTGGCGTTTCACTGTGTGACATCACGACGCTCCTGATGATCTTTCCGTCCGGGTCGATGCCGCAAAGGATACTGATTTCCCCTCCGAAACCGCTGGTTGTGATCGAAAAGATATAGCCCTGATTGTCCGGCGTCCCGTAAACCTCAACGATTCTTTTGGGCAGGCCTTCCACCTCCAACAGCACAAACTCTTCCGCGAGGGGCAGAATCTCTTTTTTGACAGCCAGCGCCCGCTCGGCAGACGCCTCTTCGATCACGGGGCGCGTTATGGAGTCGCTGACGGCGAGTGCGCCCGACATAAACAGGCATACGAGCGACAGGACGAGGATAGGCATGATAAAATCCTTTTTCAACCCTTCGCACCTCCCAACGCTTTTCTCAGCGTGAGCTTGTTGATAAAGGGAACCACCATATTCATAAGCAGGATCGAGAAGGCCACGCCCTCAGGGTAATTGCCGTAAAGCCGGATGACTACCGTAAGCACCCCGCACCCTGCGCCGAATATAAAGCGTCCAAGGTTTGTCTGCGGCGTGGTGGGATAGTCCGTCGCCATGAAAAACGCGCCCAGAAACAGTCCGCCGGCAAACAGATGGTGCATAGGCTCCCCGCCAAATATCGCTGCAAGGATAAAGACTGTGCCAATAAAGGCGACTGGCGCGTGCCATGTAATCACGCGGCGGATGAGCAGGTATACGCCGCCGATCAAGATAAACAGCGCGCTCGTTTCGCCCAGGGAACCGCCGCGCGTTCCGATGATCATGTTCCAAAGTTCGGGCAGGTCGCCGTATTCGCCCCTCTTCATAAGCGCGAGCGGCGTCGCGGAGGAAACGGCGTCTGGGATTTGCACCCATGTCGTCATGGTGGTGGAAAAGGCCAGAAACATCACGACGCGCGCCGTTATGGCGGGGTTGGCGAAATTTTTGCCCAAACCCCCGAAAAGCTGCTTGACAAAAATGATTGCCACAAAACAGCCGAATACAGCCTGCCAGAGGGGAATCTCCACAGGCAGGTTGAACGCCAGCAGCAATCCGGTTATGCAAGCCGAGAAATCCTGAACGGTAACCGGCTTTTTCATCAACTTTTGAAACACCCATTCAAAGAGGACGCAGCTGCCCACACAGACAGCGGTGACAAGAGCGGCCCGCGGGCCGAATATGACGACAGAGGCGACGAACGCCGGAAGGAGCGCGATGACGACGTCGCGCATAATGCGGCTCGTCGTTGTCCGGTCATATATATGGGGCGCGAACGATACGGTCATATTTTTCATTTTTGCCGCGCCTCCCATAACATATTTTTAGACAGCGTCATGACTTGCGCCAGCGGCCTCTTGGAGGGGCATAAATACGCGCAGCAGCCGCATTCGGCGCACATGTTGACCTTATGTTTCTTGAGTGATTCGAGATTTTTCAGCTCAAACGCGTTTTCGATGGAAGACGGCATCAATCTCATCGGACATTTGGCAATACACCGTCCGCATTTGATGCAGGCCGACGGCACGGGTGGGGCGGCGTCTTTTTCCGAAAAAGCGAGCACGGCGTTGGTGACCTTGACGACAGGCACGTCCAAACCGGGGACAGCCGCTCCCATCATCGGGCCCCCGAGAAGGATTTTCCGAACATCGTCTTTCAGCCCGCCGCAAAAGTCAAACAGCTCGCGGATTGGCGTCCCAATGGGCGCGATGACATTCCTCGGGGATTTCACCGCCGAGCCGTCCACCGTCACAATTCTTGAAACCAGCGGCATTCCTGTCTTTATGTACTTGGCGAAGACCGCGGCCGTCGTGCAGTTGATTACGATGCACCCCACGTCCGTCAAGCGCCCGCCTTCCGGTACAATCCGCCCGGTGACGTTGTAAACCAAAACCTTTCGTTCCCCCTGCGGATACAAGGACGGCAGCACATGGACCTCGATGCCCGCGTCGTTTTCGATCAATCCCCGCATCTTTTGGATGGCTTCGGGTTTGTTGCTTTCAATGCAAATACGGATGGTTTTAGGCTTTAGATACTCCTTCATCAGCCGCGCGCCTTCGGCCACATACTCGGCTTCGTCGATCATGGCCCTTGTGTCGGAGGTGATATAAGGCTCGCATTCGGCGCCGTTGATCAGGATATAGTCAAGCTCGACAGACTCTTTCAGCGTGAGCTTAGGCGCCGTGGGGTATCCCGCGCCGCCGAGACCCACCACCCCGCTGTTGTGAACGGCCTCTAAAAACTGCGCGAGGCTTGTGACGGGCGGGGGCGCGGCGCCCTCATATACCGACTGTTCTCCGTCCGAAGCAATCGTGACGGAAATGGCTTTTTGACCCGTAACGCTGTCGGTGTCGTTAATGCTTTTAACTTTGCCGGAAACGCTTGCGTGTACGGGGGAGGAAACCCTGCCGTCGGCTTCGCCGATCAGTTGACCGACTTTTACATGGTCGCCGGCTGCCACCACAGGCTTCGCCGGGGAGCCGCTGTGCATTTTCATAGGCAGTGTTACTTCCAAAGGCGGCGGTATTTCGACAGGGGCGCAGCCGGCCGTATTTTTCGAGTGCGGCACCGGCAAACCGCGTATTTTTTTCAATTTGCTTCCATCTCCTTATGAATCCTTGCATTCCCACCTTTCAGTATACAGGAATAGCGCTTATTTTGCAATATCCAGATTTGACCCCGTCTCCTCCGCGGCAGTGGTAAACATTCAAGTGTTTGAACCTTTGGCGGCGTATTTTGTCAAACCTGGCGCCTTGCCTACTGGCCGGCGGAATCGCGGGAATCGCTTAGCTCTAGGGTTACAAAAAAAATATTTTTTTTGTAAAAATTACATTGACCTTACAGCCCCTGCGCACCCGATAATAGATATGCGGGGGAAACCGGTGGCCGACGGCTATCCCCGGCATTAGGCAAATGTATATATTTATCAGGAGGCGTGTTCCAGTGAAAAACATGAAAACATCCGCGAAACTGATTGTCAGCTTCCTCCTCGTCGCGGCTTTGACCGCGCTCGTGGGCGGCGTTGGCATCTTCGGTATGTGGGACATCAACAAAGGCGCCAGCGAGATGTATGACAGCCAGACGCAGCCGCTGCCGTATATGACAAAGGTTATTGAAATGTTACAGCGTCAGCGTGTCAGCCTGCGCGAATTCATCATCGGCTCGGCCGTAAACGATATGGCGATGGTCGAGGATGCGCACAGCCGGGCTTTAGAGTACCAAGCCGAGATGGAGAAGAACATGGATCTATACCGGGCGACGATCAAACAGGAGGAAGCCCTGCGCCTCTTTGACGAGGCCCGCAGGCTGTATGACACATCCTTCAAAGAATGTATGGAAACCATCTATGCGCTGGCCAAAGGCGACACCGATCCCGCCGAGCTATACCCTGTCATGCAGCGGTATACCGCCGACACCAACAGGATTGTCGAGGATTTTGACAAATGCCTGGATATGAAGATCAACCTCGCGGCGGATGCCAATGCCGCCGGCGACAAACTCTTTGTGATGATGCTGACCATCATCGTCCTTGTACTGATTGCCGTTATGAGCATTGCCATCTTCTTGGCGTTCTATATCTCCGGCTTGATCAGCAAGCCGCTGGTCGTCTTCACCCAGTTTATGGACAAGGCGGGGACGCTCGGCGACATCACTCTCCGGCAGGAAGACATGGCAATCATCGGCAAATACGCGGAAAATAAAGACGAGATAGGGCGCTGCCTCTCCTCGGCCAGTAAATTCGTGGGCCGGATCAACGATGTGGGAAAGGTACTGGAAACCGTCGCGGACGGCGACCTGACCTCCGAACTCGCGCTTTTATCGGAGCATGACGTGATGGGCCGCTCGCTTCAAAAGATGACGTCCAATCTAAATGACATGTTCGGCGAGATCCATAACTCTACCACTCAGGTGTCGGACGGCTCCAAGCAGATCGCGGACGGGGCGCAGTCTTTGGCGCAAGGCTCCACCGAACAGGCCGCCGCCGTTGAGCAGCTTTCCTCGTCCATATCCGAGATCGCGGACAAAACCAGGGCAAACGCGGAGATGGCCGGACGCACCGCCGAACTCGCGCATGAGATCATGGGCAAGGCGGAGATGGGGAGCAGGCAAATGGATTCGCTGACGAAGGCCGTCAACGAGATTAATGACGCCAGCCATTCCATCAGCAAGATCATCAAAACGATTGACGATATTGCGTTCCAGACCAACATCCTCGCCCTAAACGCCGCCGTGGAAGCGGCAAGAGCCGGGCAGCACGGCAAGGGCTTCGCCGTCGTCGCCGAAGAAGTGCGCAATCTGGCCACCAAGAGCGCGGCAGCCGCCAAAGACACCGGCATAATGATTCAGGACTCTATTGAAAAAGCCGGGCTGGGAGCCAGTATTGCCGGGGAAACGGCCTCAAGCCTCGCGCAAATCGTGGCGGGGATCAGCGAAAGCGACAGGCTTGTCGCGGACATTGCCAGGTCGTCCGAAGAGCAAGCCGCGGGCATCAGGCAGATCAACGTCGGCATCGACCAGGTGGCGCAGGTGGTACAGCAGAACAGTGCTACGGCGGAGGAAAGCGCGGCCGCCAGCGAGGAAATGAGCGGCCAGTCCGCGATGCTGGAAGACCTGATTTCGCAGTTCAAGCTGAAAGACAGCGTACGGGGAGGGCCTAAGAAAATCCACATGCCCCCCAAAACGACCGCTTACCCGGACAGCGGCGACTACGGAAAGTATTGATGCCGTTATGAGAGATATGAACACGTTGCTCGGGCAGTTTTCGCTCCCCTTTCGGAGCCATATCCGGCGGGTCGCCGTTTGCTCCTCGATCATGGCGGAATACGCGGAAAGAACAATCCGCCGGTGCGACATCCCAGACGGGACGACCCTGCCCCTGATCGCCCATCTGAACGGGACCTGCCATGACCTCGGGACGCCTATAGAATCCACCCTGGATTGCGATGATTTCGCGCGGAAGGTCATGAAAGCGGCCCAGGAAATACCGCTGATCGCCAACATCTACGCCATAGCCGACAGGCTGGACTATTACCTTTGGGATTCGAAAGCGCCGGATCACGAAGCGATCACAGACGATATTATCGCCCAGGCGGGAAAACGGTTCAGCGAAAGCGCCGTCGTCTGCTTTGAATTGGCGTGGCCCAGGCTGACGGAGGAGTATGCCAAATGGAAGCATCTATAAAGGGGCGCTGAACGCTCCTATCATATATGTACTGGCGGTGTAGGTTTACTACACCGTTTTTTTTGCCTGATTTCGCAAAAAAAGCGAAAAAATTTTCAAAACGAGCAAGATAGTCCATACGAAAGCAAGATAGTCCATACCCAACTGCGAAAAAATGTGATAGAGTGAGGTTCAAGCGCACAACGAAAACCCAATAATTGCTAAATGGAGGTCAACCTTAATGAAAACCTTAAAACGCACCCTCGCAATGACCCTCGCGGTAATTATGCTCATGTGCCTGTTGCCGCTGACCGCAACAGCCTCCCCGATTGTACCGGGGCAAGAAACAACATACCTTGCCGGGGCGCAAGTGTTCACAGCACCCAACGGTGACGGCTATACGCCGTATAACTTGCGGTGGGAAATTAACGAGTATGGTGATGAACATATGCACGTTGACGGTCAAGCCGTTACAATAGTGAATATGCCAATCGACGGTACTCAATATGGCTTTGAGGTGTTGAAGTTTCGCAATGGCGCGTACATAGGCAGACAATTCCTCTTTTCAACCATCTATGAGGACGGAAACGCAAAGAGCGCACATTTATACTATGAGGATTCCGGCGAGTATGTATTTATTGCCCGGAGCGTATTACTTCAACAAGATGCTTATTTCGGCACAGGTGCAACCACCATTGTCGAATATTATGGGCAATGGGCAAAATCCCCAACGAAAATAGTTGGCGATGGCGGTGCAACAACGCCAACAAATCCCACTACGCCCCCGACTTCCGGCACGTTGTCGCTCCCGGTAGGCCGGATGGTCACAACCATTTCGGGGGGCATGAGCAACTCATTTGCTATTAAAGACGATGGCAGCTTATGGGGATGGGGAACAAGTGTCGGTGATGGAACGGCGAATCAATACGATACACCCAAAAAGATTATGGACGGCGTTTCCGCCGTTTCAGCGGGGCATATACACACGATGGCGGTCAAGACAGATGGTACTTTGTGGGCTTGGGGAAGCAATGAAAACGGACAGCTCGGTAACGGCACAACCACAATGAGCCGCTCACCCGTTAAAATCATGGACGGCGTTTCCGCTGTGTCGGCGGGCTACGACCACACGCTTATTCTAAAGACTGATGGAAGTGTTTGGGCTTGCGGGAGTAATGTGCAAGGTCAGATTGGAAATGGTAGCACCGCATACATTAGCAACCCTGTCACCACACCCGTTAGGATAACGGATAATGTAGCCGCAGTTTCGGCGGGCGCGTTTTATTCTATGATTTTGAAAAAGGACGGAAGCGTTTGGACATGGGGGAGCGGTAATGACGGTAGGCTCGGTTATGCTAACAACACCGAACAGACAACCCCTAAGAAAGTCATGGACGGAGCGGTTGCCGTTTACGCTGGCGGTATGTTCGGTGCGGCGATTAAAACGGACGGCTCACTTTGGACATGGGGGGCAAATCAATTCGGTCAGCTTGGCGATGGCAAAGGCGGCCCGGAACAAACCAGAGCCACCCCCGCAAAAGTCATGGACGGCGTATCCTCCGCCGCATTGAGTACCTTCGGAGAAGGTTACATGATGATACTGAAAACCGATGGCAGTCTTTGGGCTTGCGGCGCGAACGGTAACGGTGAGTACGGTAACGGCACAACCACTTACAACAGAGCGGGAACGCCCGTCAAAGTACAAGACGGCGTAGCCGCCGTGACAGTAGGTATGAGGCATACAATGGGCTTATATGCTGATGGAAGCCTTTGGGTTTGGGGAGCCGGAGCTGGTGGGAGAATAGGCAACGGAAGTAACAGCGACCAAAATAAACCCGCTTTCGCTATGAACGGCGTGAAACTTCCGGGCGGCGGTACAGCCGCTAATCCCCTCGACAGCGCCGCGGACTGGGCGAAGGCTGGTATCACAGCCGCCATCGGCAAGGGCTTTGTCCCGGCTGATATTCAAGGCAGCTACACCAACGTCATCACCCGCGCCGAATTCTGCCGCCTTGCCGTCAGGTGGCTGGAGGTCAGGCTGGATAAGAACATAGACGCGATCGTGGCAGAGCACGGGATACCTGAAAGGATGAGCCGCACCTTCTCCGACACGACGAACACCGATATACTGGCGGCGTACCGTTTGGGCGTTACGGGCGGGGAGCTGGCCCCCACCGACGCCGCCCCCGGACGGTTCAATCCAAGCGGTCAGTTCAACCGCGAACAGGCCGCGACGATGATACTGAACACCGTCAAGGTAGCGGGAATGGACGTGAGCAATACCAGCTCGGCGGGGTTCAACGACATCGGCACCGCGTCCAGCTGGGCGGTCAACGCGATCAACTATGTAAGGAACGCGGGAATTATGAGCGGCACAGGCACGGCGGATAACCCGCTGTTCAGCCCGCAGAGGGCGTATACACGGCAGGAGAGCATTGTGACGTTTAATAACATCGGATAGTGACCTGCCGGTTTTGGTTGTAGGGGCGGCTATTAGCCGCCCGCAGGTCTATGGGGTATTGGCGGGTCTGCGGGGATATTGGCGGGCGATTGATAATCGCCCCTACGCCGCCCGTGTCCCTGTATTTTTAGGAAACAGCCACGCAAATCTGCACCAAATACTGCGAAGGGTCTTTGATGCAAATCTCATCGTGCAGATATAAGGTATACACCGGGCCGGAAAACCGCAGGGCCTGTTGCTCCGCGTAAGCGGCCATCCTGTCGGGAAGATCGCCGAACGTGCCGTAGTAACCGCGCGCAAAGCCGATCAGAAAATTGCCGGCGGGGCGCTTGCGGTTTCCGGTCGGGTCTATCGAAATAAAATGGTCGGGTTGTCCCGGTGTTTTGCAAAAACTCTTCATGTCCGTATGGTACCCGCCGATTGGATAGCTGAGGTTGACGCGCAACTCCTCCGACTGCCTGCAAAAACGCATAAAAGGCTCGTAAAAATCCTCATTCCCCTGAAAACCATTGGGCGGCCCGAGAATATACGTCAAATCGTCCCTATGCAGGACGGCGACCGAATCCACATCCACCGTTGTCCCTCCGGCCGCGTCGATGCCCGCGTCAAGCCTGACCCCGCCGACCGCCGTGTACCCGTCGAGCACCCTGATTCCGTATTTAATGAGTTCGAGCCTTGCGTGTATGATGGAATAGCGTTCACGCAGCTTGCTCATCTCCATATCCAGCTGCTTTGCCTGCTGTTCGATCAGCCTGATGATGCTTTCGGGGGTCCGCCCGCTCTCCATCGCGCCGATTGTTTTCAGGGGGATGTGCAGTTCGCTCAGAACGGTGATAAAATTGACCGCTATGATCTGCTCCGGGGCGTAATACCGGTAATTGTTCTCCGGGTCGCGTTTCGCCGGGGAGAACAGCCCGATTTCATCCCAGTAGCGCAGGGTCGTTTTTTCTATGCCGGATAACTTAGAAAACTCATTGACAGACAGATAGTCCTTCATCATAAACAGCATCTCCTTGGTATGCTTTAGCCGCACTGTATCGAGGCTTGCAGCATATAGTGATTGGGGTCAACGGTGCTCACCTCGTCCAGCAGGAACACGTTGAACATAGGCCCGGTGAAGCGGAGACTGTGTTCTTTTGCGTATGCAACCATTCGTTCCGGGAGGTCGTTGATTTCGCCGTAAAAGCATTGGGTATACCCTACAAGGTACCGGCCCGAGGGTTTGACCTGTTTGCCGTCCGGGTCAACGGAAAAAAACCGTTCAGGCCGGACAGGGTTTTGCAGAAAACTCTCCATATCGCTCCACCAGCCGCCGACGGGATAGGACAGGTTTCCGCTTCCGGCTGACGTGTTGCGGCAGTAGCGGTGATACGCTGCATAGAAGCTATCTTCACTCGTAAAATCGTTCAGAGCGCCGAGAGAGAACGCGCTCCGCGGAAGATAGCCGGCCGACACCTGGTCACTCTCCGCCGAAAGGCCCTTGCATATATGGTCGGTGAAGATATGGATCAGCTTTTGGGCTTCGAGCAGATTTTTCTGTTTTTTGGGTATCTCCTGTTCTTGCTGCATCAGCAGCTCCAGAAGGGTCTCCGGCGTCCGCTTCTGCATGACGGCTTTGATTATGTTCAATGGTACGTGGCAATTCTTCAGCACATGGATCAGCTTGACGGTAATGGTCTGATAATACGAATAATAACGGTATTTGTTCCTTCCCCGCTGAACGGGGTGAAGCAGTCCTTTATTATCATAGTAAATAAGGGTCGTCACAGGGATCCCGGTTGCTTCGGAAAACTCGCCTATAGTTAGTAGAGTGTTGTAATCCATCGAATTGCTCCTTCGTCTGTATACTAAATCGTATAATCTATTCTAGCATATAGCCAGATAATTGTAAATCACCCAAATTGCTAAGTCGGCAGCGTGGTGCATAGAAAAATTTTACAAAGAATATTGTTAGAAAAATCCATGTTGACACTATAGTTACTGTAGGAATTATACTATAAATGTAAACAATACCGGATGGTATTGCTGATCAGGGGGGATGTGGGGCATAAAGAAGGCTGGCCTTCAACATGGAACGCAAGAAATAGCGGATGAATGCGATTAACCAGGCAAAAGCGTTACACAACCAGCGCGAGAAAACTTATAGAAGCCAATGTCAAGTTGGCAAAGAATTAAAAGATATGGGTTTAGATACCTACCATGCGCGTCTGGTTATGAGCGGCCGCATTGACCGCGTCATGACTTGACCCGATCTCATTTCATCCGCTTTCTTGCGACCCCTCTCATTCATCGATAAAGCCGTCTCTTGTGAGACGGCTTTGCTGCGCGGTTATGACGGTCTTCACCGGTTAAAACGATATAATAATCTCTCTCATCCGCTTGTAATCTCCGTCATAACAGGGTATAATGATGGAGATTACAAGGCCGTGAAGGAGATTGCCGATGAAAGTTTTTGACTATAGAAACGCTCCGAAAGCTCTGCTCACGCCGGATATTGTGGCGATGCTCACCAGCATTCACGAACACAAAGGCAAGCAGGAGTTATACATCGAAGCACACGCCGACGCGCTGACAGCGCTTATGGAAATTGCGAAAGTGCAAAGTACCGGAGCGTCAAACCGTATCGAGGGCATCCATACCACTGACAAACGATTAGAGGAATTGGTTAAGGATAAATCCGTGCCCCGCAACCGTACGGAGCAAGAAATCGCAGGGTATCGTGATGTTCTCGCCACAATTCACGAAAGCTATGATTATATCCATCCGCGCCCGAATATCATTCTGCAACTACACAAGCAGCTTTACTCGTTCGCTCAGACATCTATCGGCGGGTCATATAAAAACGCCGACAACTACATCACTGAAACCGACGCGGACGGAAACGAAAAAACCCGTTTCAAACCAACTCCCGCGCATCTGACCGCCAATGCGATGGAGAGCCTTTGCGATTCATTGATTAAGAGCATAGAAAAAAACGAGTATGACCAACTCTTACTCATACCCATGTTCATTTTGGATTTTCTCTGTATTCACCCGTTCAATGACGGCAACGGGCGCATGAGCCGTCTGCTGACGCTGCTTTTGCTTTACCGCGCCGGTTATATCGTAGGCAAATATATCAGCTTGGAAAAGCTGATCGAGAATACAAAAGATACTTATTATGAGGCACTACAGGATAGTTCAACCGATTGGCACAATAATAAAGGTGACTACGCTCCGTTTGTCCGCTACTACCTCGGCATTACTCAGAAAGCGTACCATGAGTTTGAGAACCGGATGATGCACCTTCAACATCGTGGCCTGTCAAAACCCGACCGCATAAAAGCTGCGATAGATCGTAAAATAGGTAGAATTACAAAGAAAGAGATTATCGAGGCTTGCCCCAATATAAGCAAGGTGACGATAGAACGCACCTTGACTTCTCTTGTAAAAGACGGGTATTTGGAGAAAATTGGCGGTGGCCGTTCGATTGCATACGGCAAAACGGATAAATAGCCGTAAGCTGCGCGGTTATGACGGTTTTCACCATTTCCGCAGTTCATTTGCCAGGGCTTCCGCATCATAATCGTATGTATCAAGCTCAAAATACATTGCTCTGGGATGAATCTCCGTCCCCAGAGCGGATAATGTGTTTTGGAACACCCTAAGATGAGCCTCGATGACAGCATCAATATCCTCTGCCGCCTCGGCAATGATGTCTCCCTTATCGACCAGCAAGCTCGTCTTTGTAATTACCTGAGGGTGTATGTATGTTTTTTCATGGTTTGTAATCTTCACCAGCTCATAGACGCCGTATTCCCACGCTCCGATTGCGGAAAGCTCCGACACGGCAACACATCTGACACCATCGCCGTCCTGTAGGTAGAATATGCGGTCAAGCCGATCGTCTATAGCGGCATCATACCATGTCTCGCATTGTCCGTCTAAGTAGCCGTATATCCGTGCAACACCGCTGCCTGACCCTCCCGCGTTTATCCATTCTACAGCTTCAGGGACGCCGTCTCCATCAATATCTATTATTGACAGAGATATAGGATTGCTTTGCTCCGTATCTGCTAACAGAGTATGTGCGTATGCTGCTGCCCAATCCTCATAGAGCGACATGCTGGAGCTGCCGTCTGATTCAGACGGCAGCTCCCCTGCACATGATGCCAGCAGCAAAAGCATACTGGCGATAAGTAATGTGCTAATGCAACGCATGTTTATCCTCCCTATTCCCAATCGAAGAATATATAATACATACACTTATAGACAGCAACTATTGTAGCATGGGAACTATGATTTGTCAAAGAATTGATTATTTTCCGCGTGTACTCAATTGTATAAACACGATAAGACAAAACAGTTTGAAAAGTATAGCAGAAGCTCAAAGCCGTCTCCTGTGAGACGGCTTTGCTGAGTGGTGATGACGGATTTCACCAGTTAAACAGCGCGTTTTGCGTATTGGGGCCGACAATGCTGTCAACGTTCAACCCCGCCGCCCGCTGGAACTGCCGCACCGCGTTTTCCGTAATCGGCCCGAAGACGCCATCGGGGTTAACGTCTGTAAACCCGCGGATAAACAGCGCCGCCTGGATGAGAAATGTCATATTCCCCCGTGCGCCCGGGCGTACGTTGACGGTTGCGGCCCTGGTCTCGGGCCCGAAGATGCCGTCTATAGTAATATTGCGCCCAAATTGCCGGTTAAGCTCCGTTTGAAAGCCCTTGACCAGCGCCGACCGCGTCAGCGGCCCCGGCGCGCCGTCTACCGTTAAGTTGAAGCCGTAGCGGGAGTTCAAGGTGGATTGGATGTTGCGGATCCTTGCGCTCCATTCCGGGTTGGGCGGGACCGGCGGCGCGGTGGTGGGGAACAGCCGCGCAACAGCGCCGCCGATCACATCGGCCACCGACTGTATGTTGAGCTTTTGCATATCCTGAGGATTATTGATAAACGCGGCCTCAAACAGCACCGCGGGCATGTTGGTGAGGCGCAGAATGCCGAAGGTGTCCTGCCCGTTCGCGTTGATATGGACGCGTGCGCCCCGGTTTACAAACCCCAGCCTCTCCATGCCGGCGAGGATGGCTTCCGCCAGCGCTTGGCCCTTACCGGTGTCTTTGATACTGTAAAACGCCTCGCTGCCGGTGCCGGGAGTGCCTTCGTTGCTGTTCATATGTATCTCTACCAGCGCGTCTGCGCCCTGATTATTAGCCATTTCGACGTCCCGCGTGATATTCCTGTCCACATCGGTCGTGCGGTTGTTGAGCACATCATACCCTAAACGGCGCAGAATATCTGATGTGGCGTTGGAAATCGCGAGGTTGAAATCCTTTTCCCGTAAAGCGCCCGAGACCGCGCCGTAATCCGATCCGCCGTGCCCGGCATATATAGCGATTTTCGGCATAGCTCCATTCCCCCTTTGTACCCCTCATCCTATGCGGTTTTGCTCCGTTCGTGCGGCAATCGCGGCTTTTTCCGCCGAAATGGCGCGCTTTGCCATCCGTTCCCAATAGAGCAGCGCCGCTCCCCGTATAATACGGGCAAGGAGGATGACCAGCCCGCTCAGCAGAAACCATGCCAGCGTGAACTGCAAAGAGACCTGCCCCCACAGGTTGAACGGCAGACGGGAATAGTCCCATACGCCCAGGCCCAGCCACAGGTTGACGATCGCTCCCACAACGAGCTCTACCGCCGTGATGGCAAGGCCGCCTATGACAGCTCCCGTGAAAAGCCCAACCTGTGACCGCGCCAGCAGGCAAAGCAGCACAAAGCAAAGCCCGCCCGCCGCCAGCATGGAGCGGTGCGTATACCCCCGGTAAATGACCTCAATGCCGCAATAGGCTATGCCGCCCAGCGCGAACTGCGCCGCGATAAAAGACGCCCTTTTCACTGCGGCAGCCGTCCTTCGCGCAAGGAGGTTACGGCAGTCTCTATACGGTTCTGCGCGTCATCGCCGGTCGAAGCGGCTTGGATATAGCTGATAACCTGCGTTTTTTGCCCCTCGTTGAGCGTTCCGAACGTATCCATCGCGCGCGGTTCCTGCGCTAAACGCATTCCAAGGCCCAGCGGAAGATCGGGGCCTTCCGGGTTGTGTCCGATACCGATAAACGGGTTGTTTGCCATACATGACCCCTCCTTAAATAATTCCTCCTTACTATCTCACGGGGAGCTTGGTTTATACGTGCAAAAATTGGTTGCGCCTGGAGGTGAAAACCGTTATAATGAACAAAAGCGGTTGAGGAGGAAGTGCCATGCAAAACAGGTTTGTCCCACATATGCTCCATGGGTGCGACTATAACCCGGACCAATGGCTTGACAGGCCGGACATCCTTGCCGAGGACATTGCCTATATGAAGGAGGCGGGCGTCAACTGCGTCTCGCTCGGCATCTTCGCGTGGGCGGCGCTGGAACCGGCGGAGGGTACTTACGATTTCGGCTGGCTGGGCAATATCATCGAAAATCTGCATCAAAACGGCATCCTTACCATTCTGGCCACGCCCAGCGGCGCGCGCCCGGCTTGGATGGCCAAACGATACCCCGAGGTACTGCGCGTCGGGCCGGACTTGGTGCGCAACGAGATGGGCGACCGCCACAACCATTGTTACACCTCGCCCGTCTATCGGGAAAAGATCTACGCTATTAGCCGGAAGCTGTCCGAGACCTTCGGCGGGCATCCCGGCGTCATCCTCTGGCACCTCTCCAACGAATACGGAGGAGAGTGCTTCTGCCCGCTCTGCCAGGAAGAGTTCTGCCGATGGCTGGAGAAGAGGTACAAGACATTAGACGCCCTCAACGACGCGTGGTGGACACGTTTTTGGAGCCACACCTACACCGGCTGGGAGCAGGTCGATCCGCCTCTAACGCGCGGCGAGCACTGTGTACAGGGGTTGAAAATCGACTGGATGCGCTTCGTCACCGACCGCACTGTGGATTTTATGGCGTGGGAAAAGAAAGCCGTGCGGGACGGCGGCTCCGACCTGCCGGTCACCGCCAACTTCATGGGCTTCTATGACGGCCTCAACTACAACAAGTTCGCCCCCTTCCTGGACATCGTCTCATGGGACAGCTACCCGCGCTGGCACGACGGAGAGCAAAGCGACGCAGACATCGCCGCGCATACCGCCGCGTCCCACGACCTCATGCGCTCCATCCTGCCGGATAAGCCCTTCCTGCTGATGGAAAGCACCCCCAGCTGCACCAACTGGATGCCCGTTTCCAAGGTTAAGCGTCCGGGGATGCACATGCTCTCCTCCCTACAGGCCGTCGCACATGGCTCCGACTCGGTGCAGTATTTCCAATGGCGCAAGGGGAGGGGCGGCAGCGAAAAGTTCCACGGCGCGGTCGTCTCTCATGACAGGCGCAGCGATACGCGTGTATTTAAGGATGTGGCGGCGGTGGGCAAACGCCTCGCCGGGCTGGAAGCGCTCGCCGGAAGCGTCCAGCGCCCGCAGGCCGCCGTAATTTACGACCGTGAGAACGACTGGGCTATCAAATATACCGCCGGGCCGCGCAATCAGGGTCTTCACTATCAGGAAACCGTCATCCGGCACCATCGCGCCCTGTGGCAGCTGGGGATCGGCTGCGACATGCCCGACATGGAGGGCGACCTGTCGCGTTATAAGCTCATAGCCGTGCCGATGCTTTATATGCAGCGCGCCGGTATCGCCGAAAAGCTGCGCCGCTTCGTCGAAGGGGGCGGGGTGCTGGTGGGTACATGCTTCTCCGGCCTTGTGGACGAGAGCGACCTCTGCTTCCTCTCTGACGCCCCCCACGGCCTGACCGACGTATTCGGACTGCGCGCCGAAGAGTTCGGCGGCCTCTATGACGACGAGCGCAATCATATCCTGTGGCGGGACAGGTGTCACGCCATCATAGAGATCATCGAGCTTGTGCGGCTGGAGGGCACGTCCGCGCTGGCCGTCTTTGAAAACGACTTTTACCGCGGCGAGCCTGCCCTCTGTGAACACCGCTTTGGCAAAGGAAAAGCCTACTATATAGCGGGCGGCGCCCAGCAGCCGCTGTTGTCCGAACTCTACGCCACGCTGGCCGACGATCTCGGATTGGAGCGGGCATTGGACGCCGGGCAGGACGGCCTGCCAGAGGGCGTCACCGCGCAGGTACGTTATAAAGACGGGCAGGCGTTCATCATCGCGCAGAACTACAACCAAGCGCCCGCCCGCGTTGCGCTGCGCACCCCTGTCCGTGATTTTGAGACAGGCGAGGAGGTCTCCCTGCTGACATTAGCGCCTTATGGGGTGCGTGTGCTGACGCACTGACTTGGAATACTTCGCCTCCGCTGCCATACTGCCGCAAACAAATATCCCCTGTACTGCCATGCGTTATAACAATCGATGCCATAATATCCCAATGACAAAATATAAAAAAACACTTGCATAAATTTATCAATTCTGTTACAATTTGAACAAGCTACTAAAATTATGAGGAGGAGCTACATAATGAAAACACGCAAAGCCCTGTCCCTGCTGGTGGTGCTGGCGATGCTCATCAGCTTGGTATCTGTTCCCGCGATCGCCGCGTACGAAGCCCCGAAAGGGTACGATGTATATGAGCTGGGTCCCACCGATCCCGATGTTACCGGCGGGTGGGCAACGGATGGAGCCCTGAATCAGATGGGTTGGCTCATAGACGAATCCAACATAGAGTATTTCCGCGCTGCTGAGTATTTGGTTCTTGATTTTGACTTGGCTCTCATGAAGAGGCTCAATGCAAACGGTATGGGCGGTATGCAAGTTATCCTTAATGAGCCGGATATGAAAGGCTCGCCGACAGACTGGCAAGCGAGCACAATAACTCCAGACTGGACCAATTGGAGCGCTATTGAGACCTCATCGTCCGTTAATGCTGACGTCACCATTGACGGCGATACACTTACATTTGTTATCGCTTTAGCGGATCTGAAAAGTTATGAGCTGTTCCTTGAACTAGATACATTCGAGATTCAAGCTCAGTTTCAACCTGTCAGAGTCGTAAAGTTCGGCTATCTCGTCGGTAAGTTCGGCGGCGACGGTGGTGATGGCGGCGAGAACGGCAATGGCGGAAATGGAACCGAAAGTGGATCAGGCGAAGCCGGCATGGCTAATTTCCTTGCCAACATGCGCGAGTATGACGACCGCTTCACAGACCTCGGCTGGGCTTCCAGCGACGGTATGCGCGACTGGATCAAGACCATGTTCAGCTACAACATCATGGACGGCAACACCGCCACCACATTTGCCCCGAGTAGGAACGTGACCTATGCCGAGTTGATCACCACCGCCGCCAAGATGCACGCCATATACAACGGCAAGTTCGATCAATTTAACGGCGCGGCGTTCCCTGATGATTTTGTGGCCTATGCGGAAGCTAATGGCATCATCGAAGCGGGCGCGTATGACGACCTGCTCGGCAACGCCGAATTCGCCACCCGCGCCGCGATGGTCAAAATTTGGGCGAAGATTCTGCCCGCGAAAGAATTTGACCGCACCCTCAATACCTTTGTCTCCGTCTCCGATGTGAGCGAGGACGACGACGAGATTATCATGTTCTACGAAGCCGGGATTGTCACCGGCGCAGCCAGCGGCGGCTTCGGCACCGATGGCAACGTCACTCGTGAGCAGGTCGCCGTGATGCTGGCGAGAATCGCTGACCCCAAGAACCGCGCAGAAGGCAGGACATATGAAACAGAAGGCGGCGACGGTGGAGATGGTGGCGATGCTGACCTCAGCGCTGGCATCTATGTATGGGACGCGCTTGAAGGAAGCAACGCATGGTCCGGCGTGAACATCGTTCTGGGCAGCGACGCGAGCGTATGGCCGTTCTCGGAATGTGAAGACGGCATTGTTGCTTTCGTCCCTGAAAAAGACGCGGCTTATAAACTCACCTTCAACGCCACCATCGGCGATTGGTGCCCCGGTCTCCGCGTACGCTGGATTGCCGGCAATGATAACGGCGGCTACACTTCGGCAGACGGTGCCATTGCTAATGACCATCAGGTAGAGCCGGACGAAATAGCCACCGTTATCCCCGCTTACTTTAGAGGGGCGGAACTTGGCGATTTGGAGAGCGGCGAAACCTATACCTGCGTAGTTGACTTCGTGATGGATGGCTCCGCGGAAGCTGACGGACTGATTGGCAGCCTTGCCATTCGCGGCGGCAGCGGCAGTAATGATTTCAGCATCAACTGGATTCAGATTGAAGACGAAGACGGCAATGTTCTGTGCCGCTGGGATGTCGGAGTCAATTCCAGGCAGGACTAAATCAAACGCAACAGCAACAGTCAAGGGGCGGCATTGCCGCCCCTTTTGGTTTTGTAATTTTAGGCCAATTTACTTGACAAAGTGTCAGGGATGTGGTAAAGTGAAAGCATGGAAGAAACCCACCGCCGAGAGGCGGTCTGCTACCAAACATCAACAGGCGAAAAGCCCTCCGTCAGTTGCGAGCTATCGGGAGGGCTTTTCGCTGTCTTTGTGTTTTCGGATTGATTGTATCACAAGGCAAGCAACGCGTCAAGGGGTGGCAATGTGCCGCCAGCAGGCGGCGGAGGATTTCGCCCTCTAAGGTCCAAAATCCTCTAAAAACATAACCACATCCCAATAATCCTCAAAAAACACACCATCCCGCAGCATGTTCTGGTCGCCGCTCCGCAATGAGCGGACGGCGATGCCGGTCATTTCGATTGGCATATCGCGGTCGGTGTTGTGATACACGGCGACATAGCCGTCCACCTCGCATACCCAAAAACCATCCGCCGGGGCCTTATCCTCCGGCTCCACGGAGACGGGCGGCTCTAAGTCCGGCGGGGTGCTGTAAGCCGGTGTTTCGGGGTTGGACAGGGCCAGCGCCGTGAGGAATATTCCTGCCAGCGTCAGAGCCGTTATGGATGAGACAATTTTGGCTTTCATACAAAATGAGCCTCCTTCTGTCCAAAGGATGCCCAAATCATGGAAAAGTATACGTTTACCCCTCGTAAATCTCCACCGGCGTATTCTCGTCCACCGGGACGAGCAGGCCGGCGGACAGCGCGTGGCGGAACACCGACAGGCAGCGTTTCGCGCCGGACGCTTGGGCGGTGAGGTGCAGGTCCAGTACGCCGCTGTCCAAACCCATGCGGTAATGGAGCTGTTCGGCGGGGACGCCGCCCTCGATGACGCTTTGGATGAACTTGACGTAGAAGGCGTCCCAATGCCAAGCGGCGGCGGCCAGCGTCTCGGCGATGGTCCCATCGCGCGAGAGGGAGCACAGGTGCGCGAAGACGCCCGGGAACGCTTTGACGGCGGGGCGCGCCCCAAAGTCCGAACGGGGCAGGATGATGGCGTCAACGCCGCGCTCAGCCCAGCGTCTGCGTACAGCGTTTAAGTCTTCGCCGGCTTCCGCCATGAAGACGCGGGCGGCGGGGCGCGCCGCGGACGCGCCTTGCGCGAAAGCCTGCAAGTCACGCCCGCGCCCTCCGAGGTCATAGGGCGGGCGGAGCCACCCAATCCGCGCGGACTGCGACAGGCTCCCAGCCAGCGCCCCCATCAGAAACGCGGCTTCCTCAATCTTAGCGCAATAGGTGCCTGTTATGCCGACAGGCTCGTCATGGCAGAGCAGCACCAGCGTGTTTTTATTCTCCAGAGCGGCGCGCAGAGCCGCGTCCGACAGGGATGGGTCGGTGACGAAGAGGACATCGCTCCCGATCTCTGTGGGCAGCTCGTCAACGGCGGAAACCAACAGTTCGGGGAACGCCCGCCTCAGCGCGAAGCGTCCGGCCTCATGCGCCTCCGCCGCGATACGTGACTGCGAGTTCCGGTAGGCGAACATCACCGAGGGCGATGTGCCGCGTGGGATGAAAAACAGCGGTTTAGAGACGGCGGCGGGGCCGGAGACGGTCTTAACCGGTTCGGGATGCGATAAAAGTTCCCACTGCGGTCGGCAACGGGCCAAATTTTTTTGCAGTTCCGAGTCTTTGACACTGATTGGCAGGCCGTATAGCTTCGCGTATTGCCAAAAGGCGTCCCCAGTGGTTATGCCGGGTAGGGAATGGTCAAAACCCTGCTTATGATAAGCGGCGCGGAAAGTGGAAAATGTATTTTCCAGCAGTTCTTCATCCCCACCCGCCATTTCGCGCAACCCGGTGATACGCCCGGCGGTTGAAAACCACATATGCCGGATGATTTTTTTGCGGTCGCCGCCGAGTATTTCAAAAAAAACGGTATGCTCCGGGGTCTCCGCGCCGGACGGGGGCATCAGGCGTGTGGCTTGCGCTAAAAGGGAATAGTTGGAGAGGACGGACGCCACGCTGACGCGCTTATGCCCTTCCATCACATAGTAGTATCCAAGATACTCATAAACGCGGATCGGCTCCACGATCCCCTTGTCCAGCGCCGAAGCGTAGAGCGCCCGCCACTTGGCGGCAAACTCGCTTTCCTCTTTCAGAATCGGCATAAAACTGCCTGAAAGGGCATGGGACCGGCCCGCGGCATATGTGCCGCGGATTTTCTTGAGCGGTATCTCATATAAGCCCAACGGGATTTCGCCGCAGGACTCTGACAGCAACGGTTCCAAGACAGGCAACAGCCCCGAGCGGCCGGCGCTGTTCTGCTCGGCGACAAAACGCCGCCCGGCTTTTAACGCGGCCCGGTAAGCCTCCGCCCCTCCGGTATGCTCCTGCATGGCCTTAATCGCCGTACTTCTTAATCAGCTCCATCCCGCCGAGGGTTCCGGGCTCGGCAAAGCAGAGCCATTCCTCCTCGTGCGCCGCGCTTTGGTTGGCGTAGAGCGTGACAAGCGGAGCCAGAGACTCCAGCTCGATAAACAGGTGGTTGGTGTATGTTTCAAAGTTGCACCCATAGTCGGGGTATTTTGCGTGGGAGATAGGGGTCCACATCTTTTTGAATACAACGCCCTTGTTGTGGTAGAGGGCGTAGCCTTTGCTGTTGAGCGTGCCGATTTTGAGAGCCCTTTGGGTGGCGTCGGGACGCAGGGATATAAACTCGTCGCCCCAATTCAGCCTGTGGTCGCCCATGTCGGTATACGGCCAGATGACAAAGACACGGTCGGGCAGCAGCTCGGTGTCCTGCTTGGACTGCGGAAACACCGCCAAACCGCCCTGCGCAAGCTGGGTGATGGCCCAAGGCGCCAAAGTGATAATCCCGTCACCGGTATTGAGGATGCGGTGGCGCACCGAAATGAACGGCTCATCCGGTTCCATGCGCACCTCAATGGTAAATTGCAGGTTAAGTCCCCGCTGCGGCGGCGCCGTGAGGATAACGCCATGCGGTGTGATTACCGCCTCAATCGGCTCATTGTCCGGGTAATAAGAGTTGAGTACGTGCTCGGGGCTGCTCCATAGGCGGTGGCCGCCTAAAATGTGATACTCGTCGCCTTTGCCAAAGGCCAAGTCCAGCCCCTCTACGCGGGTGACCGCTTCGGACTTTGCATCCGTCCAAAACAGATTTTCTCCGCCTGCCATCGAAAGGTGGATGATGCGCGGACCGCGGTCTGCCGTGGCGTATAGCTCGATGATGCCATTGGTGACATGGACGCACGCGCCAAAATGCTGATAATCGTCTACTCTTGTTACGGTAATCGGCATGAAAAACCCCTCCAATCCATTTTATTATACTCAATCTAACCTGTTTTGGCAAGTATTTTATTCCTCATTATCCGCTGCCAGAGCAAGGATGCCCTCTCTCGCCCATACGCCGGGAACAGCGGCGGGATAAAGGGTTTTGCTCCATTCAAAGCGTTCCGCTTCCGCGGTCTCGTCATCAAGCAGGAAAAAGTCGTAAGTAGGGACAGGGCCGCGGTTGTCGAGGGCGGCAGCCAAATGATACCATGTATTGCCAATCCGCACCAGATTCCATGAATGCTCGTTTCCATTCCAGCGCCCCGGCACAACATAACAGGATATGCCCAGTTTACTGCACAGCAGCTTGAACGCCATCGCGTGGCCTTCACCGACCGCGATACCGCCGACCAGCGCTCCGTAAGCCGTATATGGGTCGATCCCTTGCTTCTCGCCGGTCGCGGCGGCGTTTATCGCGGCGTCGGCGTCATACTCGACGGCACCGCAAAGGGCGTCATACAGCCATAGGACAGTCTGTGCCGTATTCTCCTCCGCGCTGTCCGATAGAAACTCCGGCCGCCCTTCGAGCAAGGCTTCCGCGCCGTTTTCCGTATCCCGCGCCTTTTGCCTGAGTTCGTCGTTGGGGGTCTGCCAGACCAGCTCCAGCTCAACGATACGGCGCAGGGAGTCCCCCGAGGATGGATACAGATTGACGGTGATTCCCGGATACTCCACGGCCCAAGCTGGGTTATTGTAGTAGAAGGAGCGCACCATGGCCTCAGGATCGTGCTCCTGCGCGTAATAATATGGCATTTCCACCGTAAGCAGAGTGCTGTATTCCAGCAATGCCTCGTGGACAGCCGCCTCCAGCTCCCGCCCGCCCCTGACTTCGGGGATAACCGGACGGCTTTCGTCTTTATAGACGATGTTGAGCGTGATGGTATATTGCGAAAGGACATGCGTAAATTCAGCAAGCGCGATAAAATCCACGGCATACGCGCCGATAGGTTCCCGTGTCTGGATTTCATGGAGCAGTGTGCTGATGGTAAAAGACGTAAGCCCGCCCGGATAGTCGGTGACACGGATGTCGGCCTCGCTTTCGCCTCTTCGGATAACGTCAATGATTGTAGTCCTGAGAGAATCATGGGAGTTGACCGTCAGGGCCGCCTGGATGCCGCCGTCTTCTTGCGCCAGATGTGCCGACCGTTCATAGATCTCCCGCTCCCAAAGCGTGGCGCAGCCGGGGAGGAGCACCGCTGTCAACAACAGACACGCCGCGAGCCTAAATGTGCTTTTCATAATCCCCAAACCCCTCCCCCAGCACTTCATGGGCTTCGGTCAAAATGACAAACGCCTTGGGGTCGGACTCCTTGACGAGATTCTTCAAATCCATGATCTGCTGCCGTTTGATGGCGCAGAGGATAATCCTGCGCTCCGCGCCCGAATATGCCCCCTCGCCGTGCAAAAGAGTGGCGCCCCGCCCCAAGCGTTCGGAGATTTTCTCCACAATGTCCGGGATGCGGTCGGAGATGATGAAGGCCATCCGCTCGATGTTGAGGCCGTACAATATGCCGTCTATAGCCTGCATACAGATATAGAGGGTAATGACGGCATACAGCATATGGTTGACCGAGCCGAACACAAACCCCGCCGCGATGACCACGAAACCGTCAAAAGCCAGCATCAACCGGCCAATTTGGATATGCGGGAAGGGAAACTTAAGCAGGCGCGCGATGATGTCGCTGCCGCCGGTCGTGGCTCCCTTCGTAAAGACAAGCCCCAAACCGGCGCCCATCAGCAGGCCGCCGAACACCCCGGCAAGCAGCGGCTCCGTTTTGATGGGCGGGACGTTGGCAAACGCGTCAATCAGAAGAGAAGATACCAGCGTCCCAAAGCCCGTGTAAAGAAGGAATCTGTGCCCCAACAGCCGCCAGCTCAACAAAAACAAGGGGATGTTGATGACAAGCACCGTCAGGCCGAGCGGCAGCACAGGGAAGAGCTCGCACAGCAGCATGGCGATGCCGGTCACCCCGCCGGGCACGATGCCGTAGGGGTCAAGCAACAGCGCGACCGACAGCGCGAACACTGTGCTGCCCAGAGAGATCACGAGCAGATCGAGCATGATGTGGAAGAATGTTTTTCTCATAATATGTCCATTGTACCATATGTGTAAAAAATTATCCATAGAAAACTCCCCGCTTTAAGCGGGGAGTTTGAAAACCCAAGTTAACGTTTGGAGAACTGCGGAGCGCGCCTCGCGGCCTTGAGGCCGTACTTCTTACGCTCTTTCATGCGCGGGTCGCGGGTAAGGAAACCGGCCTGCTTGAGAGCGGGGCGGAATTCTTCGTTCATCTTGAGCAGGGCGCGGGCGATACCGTGGCGGATCGCGCCGGCCTGACCGGAAAAGCCGCCGCCGACAACCGTCGCGGCAATGTCTACCCGCCCGATGGTGGCGGAGGTGACGAGCGGCTGGCGTATGATGGCTTTCAGCGTCTCCAAGCCAAAGTAGCTGTCTATGTCGCGGTTGTTGATGGTAATGGCGCCGGTGCCGCTCGGATAGAGATGCACACGCGCGACGGAAGACTTGCGGCGCCCGGTTCCGTAATGGTACGCTTTCTTCGGCTGATACATCACGCGTTCCCTCCTATCGTCCAAGCAACGGGTTTTTGCGGCGCGTGCGGGTGCTCCGCTCCCTTATAGACCTTGAGCCGCGTCAGGGCTTTGCGGCCCGGCGTCGTCCGCGGGACCATGCCCTTGACGGCCAATTCCATCGCGAACTCGGGGCGTTTTTCCATCAGAATGCGGTATTTGACCTCTTTCAGCCCGCCCACATAGCCGCTGTGGCGGCGGTAAAACTTTTGCTCCGGTTTGTTGCCGGTGAGCACCGCTTTGTCGGCGTTGATGACGACGACAAAGTCGCCGGAATCGATGTGGGGGGTGAACTCGGGTTTATGCTTGCCGCGCAGAAGCCGGGCGGCCTCGGCGGCGGTACGGCCCAGCGGGACGCCTTCGGCGTCAAGGACATACCACTGCCGCGCGATGGTTTCGGGCTTCGCCATGAATGTACCCATGTCGGGGGATTCCTCCGTTCTCTACGGCCTGTTACGCCGCTTCAATCCTGCCGGATTAAAACCGGCGCTTCCCTATTAAAGCACAAGGGTTTGCGCTTGTCAAGGGGTAAAACGCAAATTTTTCACTTCATCTGCGGCGAACTCCAAAATACTCCGTTTATCTCACGTATGCTCTTGAATGCTCGGAGTGGAAAACAGAATTTTCTTGGGCATTGCATTTATAATGACACCATGCAGGGGCGGCCTTTGGCCGTCTGCGGGTTAAATCGCATTCTCCAAAGAACACGGACCGCCAAAGGCGGCCCCTACAGGCAAATGTCTTGACAAGCCCTATGGTGATGTAGGCGGGAGCCGGGGCGGGTAGGTCATAATGACCTACCCATCATTTTTTTGCACAAAATTTGGCTTGACAAACGAAAAGAGTGATGTTATATTAGTACGGATGATGTACTATTAAACATCGGGACTATGCGCAATACAAGGAGGTTACTATGTCACAGCCAATCATAACAGTCGAGAACTTCGTGAAGAAGTACGGCGGTTTTACTGCCGTAAACAACATCAATTTTGAGGTTGATGAAGGACATATCTTTGCGTTTCTGGGGCCGAACGGTGCAGGAAAAAGCACAACCATCAGCACCCTTTGCACCATCTTTGAAAAAACGGAGGGGCGGCTCACGATTGACGGAAAGGATGTCACGACACAAAAAAATGACGTTCGGGCTGCCATCGGCGTCGTGTTTCAGGACAGCACGTTGGACAAGAAGATGACCGTGGAAGAAAACTTAAAAATGCACTGCGTATTTTACAAAGTGCCGAAAAGAGAAGTCGATGAGCGGATTCAATTCGTGTTGAAACTGGTCGATTTGCTTGAATGGCGCAAGAAATCGGTCAGCAGTCTGTCCGGCGGCATGAAGCGACGCGTCGAGATAGCGCGGGGGTTAATGCACTACCCAAAGGTGCTATTCTTGGATGAACCTACAACAGGGCTTGACCCTCAAACTCGCGCCCATGTATGGGAGTATGTTCATAAATTGCAAAAAGAAAAGAACATCACAATTTTCCTCACCACACACTACATGGATGAAGCAGAGATTTGTGACAAGGTGGCCATCATTGACCACGGCAAAATCATAGCCCATGACACGCCGTTTGAGTTAAAAAAGCAATACACCAAAGACAGAGCCTACATCACCACATTGAATCCGCCTGCCCTTGAATCCCTGCTTAACGAGCGCGGCATCCGATTTATCGCAAAGGAAAAATACCACCGCATAGACGTAGAAGATACAGCGGAGTTGTTGGATGTACTGGCTATGTGCAAAGAAGATATTGGCGATATTGAAATCCGCAAAGGAACACTTAATGATGTGTTCTTAGAGTTGACAGGCCGTGAAATCCGTGAAACTGGGGAGGGCGCATAACATGAGTGTAGTAATGGCGTTATGGTTCAGAAACTTGAAGTTGTTTGTACGCAATCGTGCGGCACTTGTTTTTAACTTGATTTTCCCCTTCTTCTTTCTGTTTGTGTTCGGGAAGATATTCCAGAATGATTTTATCGAAAACCCAGCCACCTATATGCTTGCCGGAATCATTATCTCGACCGTTTTTGATTCCTCCCTGCGTATGGCATCCTCCACAATTGACGACATTACCTCGGGTTTTATGAAGGAGGTAATTGTTTCCCCCGTTTCCCGTCTAACCATAGCGACAGGTCAATTTTTCGCCGCCGCAACTGTTTCTGCAATTCAAGGGGTCATCATTTTTGTGGCGGGATTCTTCATCGGGTTAAAAATAACGACGCCGCTAACCATTATTTACGCAATTTTACTAATGGTGTTTGTTGGGCTTATATTCGCAGGCTTCGGTCTGTTCATCGCTACTGTGAGTAAGAACATTCAAACATTCCAAGCGGTTTCATTGGCCATTACAATGCCAATGACGTTTATGTCAGGCGCTTACATTCCCATTTCGATGTTGCCGGATGTTTTGAAATGGGTGGCCTATTTTAATCCTATGACCTACGCAGTATCGCTTTTCAGAACAGTTACCTTGGAGAAAACCAGTTTATCGACAGAGCAGCTTGTTTTGGAAGAATTGGCTGTTAAAGTAGGGTCGTTTACTGTTACCCCGATGATGGCTTTTGCGATTCTTGCCGCTTTCGGTTTAGTTTTCCTTGTGCTTTCAACCCGCGCCTTTGTAAAGATAGATTTTTCTCGCATGAACAGAAACAAGGAAGATTCATTGACTGAAGAAATCTGATAAGGGGGTACTGTAATGAGTCCGCTAACTTTGCGGGAACAAATGACGGCGTACCAAGAAACATGGCGTTCAATAGAATCATTGTATGGGCAGTACGCGAAATCGGAGGGGCTGACGTATTTAGGATTTTTAGTCTTAGATATTCTCCTTACCACGCCTAACAACTGTACTCAAAAGTACATTTGCGAACAGTTGCTTTTGCCGAAACAGACTGTTAATGCTATCATTAAGACGTTTTGGGAGCAAGGCTATGTAGAAATGAAAGAAATTGATGCAGACCGCCGTAATAAGGCCATACGATTGAGCGCGTCCGGGCAAAAATACGCGGAGAGAGTGATGGAAAAAATTTTTGCGGTTGAGGAAGATGCAATGGGACAACTAACCCATGAGCAACGTCAAGCCCTGATAGATTTTTCAAAAATCATCGAGAGCAACCTACGAAAAAGACTAAGTGAAAATTACTAACGATTATATCCTAACGCACGAGTTTTCATTACCCTAGCGCGCATTGACCGTCCAATCCGCAAAGTTCGCGTATGGGTTGGAGAATGTCGGCGTCTGCCCGCTCAGCAACCCGCGCTGTGAGATGAAAAGGGTGTTGCGGAAGCAGACGGTCAGGATGGACAGGTCGTCATACAGCGCGTCCCAAACCTCCTCGAGGGCCTCCCGCCCCGTGTCGGTGTATGGGTCGGACGCCGACAGACCGGCGAGAGCGGAACGCATGGCGGCGTTGTCGGTCACGCCATAGGCGAACGCGCCGCCGGGCAGGAGGAACTCACGCGGGTCAAAATTGGGGGAGGGCTTCGCCTCGGCGTAGTAGAGGTCAAAATCGCCCTCTAAAAGCGCGCGCTCAAACGCGGGGCTGTCAAGAGTGCGGATATTGACGGCAAACCCAAGAGCGATTAGCGCGTCCGCGTAAAACTCCGCCATTTGCATCCGGGCGGCGTTCTCCGCGCCGATGATGAAATCCAGCTCCAGCCTTTCCACCGCGCGGCCCCGCCTGCGTGTCAAAACCCCGTCCTCGCCTGCGTCGGTATATCCCAGCCCGGCAATCAGCCGCGCCGATTCGCCGGGATCAAAACGGTAGCGCATGGCGGCGGTTTCCAAATAGAACGGAGACGACGGCGGCACGGGCAAAGCGGCGGCTCGCGCGTCCTCGCCGTAAACGGCGGAAACCGCCCCCCGTCTGTCAAGCGCCAACGCCAGCGCGAGGCGTAAGTCCGGCTGGTCAAGCGGCGTTTTTTGCGTATTGAGCCCGATGTACTGCATCAGGTCGGAGGGCGTTACCATCTTATCGTATCCGGTGTGGATGCCGGGGGAGAAGGTATCCCAAAAATCGGCCGGCATCATAGCGATGTAACCATACTGGAACGAGTAGACCAGCGTGTCGGCGCTGTGGATCTCAACCAGCTCAATGCGTTCGGCCGGCAGAGGCTTGTCCTGCCACCAGCCATCCCAAGGCAGAAGGTAACTGCCGCCAGGGGAAAGCGACATGCGGTAGGGGCCGGTGCCGGGTGCGACAGCGGCGATACTCTCACGCACGATAGGGAAGTCAAGCAGAGCCACCGCGTTCCAGACGGGGGCGTTCATCGTAATTAAAACCGTTCCGTCTGTCTGCGCCGAAACCGCCGACACACATGCCAAACGCCCGGCGTACGGTCCGCCGGGCCGTTGCGCCTGCCTGACGGAATACGCAACATCGGCGGCGGTCAGCGGGCTGCCGTCGTGGAATACGACATCCTCGCGGAGCGTCACGGTAAACTGTATATTGTCCTCCGTCTCCATAGCCGTACACAACAACGGTTGCGGCTCAAAATTGACGTCCAGCTCAAACAGGCCCTCATAACACAACCGCGCGGCCTGGCTGTTATAACGCAGCGTGTCGGTGAGCGGGCTGAACATATCCGTAGGGGAAAACGCGATGCCGAACGTCAGCGCGCGGGGCGCGGGGCTAGGCAGGATGATCGGCGATGGAGAAGGGGAGGGCGAGGGCGTGACGTTCAGATCGGGATAGGGGTAAAAGTAGTCAAAGCAGCCCGAGAGCAGAAAACAACTGCAAATCAGAATGACAATCCGGCGTTTCACGGCAACTCCGCCCCCATTCCGATCAAACTGACCTGCAAGCCCCGCGCCAAACCGTGCTTGCGGTGCGACCAATATCGTTCGGGGTCGCAGGCGGTACAGCCGTGCGGGGCTTGAATGTCCATAACGCCCGCGTCCCGCAGTAAAGCCGTATTGATCCCGGGCAGGTCTACCTGATACCGGCCGGGCGCGGTTTGCAGAATATACTCTCTCGCCAGGAGCGGCATAGCTTCCGGCACATCGTCCCGTGTTGTAAAGCAGTTTTGACAGATACACGGCCCGATGGCCGCCCGTATGGAATGCGCTCTAAACTCATCCCTCATGACATGGGCCGTCTTGCCGGCGATATTCACAGCTGTACCGCGCCAGCCCGCGTGGACGGCGGCGATGACGCCCGCCGTCTCGTCCCACAGCAAGATAGGGACGCAGTCGGCGGTTTTGACGCCGATAAAAAGCCCCGGCTGGTCGGTGACAACCGCGTCGCCCTCCGGCTGGTTTGCAATCAGCGCGTCCAGCCCGGGGAAACGATACGGTTTGCGCAGCCGTATGACGGTATCGCTATGCCGCTGATGAAGCGTGAACAGCGGCGTATACCCAAGTTCCGCGAGCGCGGCAAATCGCTCCCGATGGCCGTCGGGGAGCTTTTGAGAGAAAAAAACTGTCATATGCCGAGCCTCCCAACGGCTCTTCTTATTTTTCCGCCCATTGTCCCGTGGCCGAGCAAGTCAAAAACGCCGACACAAACCCGTCCAGTTTGCCGTCCATCACCGCGCCGATGTTGCCGTCCTCAAACCCGGTGCGGTGGTCTTTGGCCAGCGTATAGGGCATAAAGACATAGGAGCGGATCTGACTGCCCCATTCGATGGCGCGCTGGACTCCCTTGATACCGGCTATTTCGTTTTCAAATGCCTCTTCCTTGAGCTTCAGTAGGCGCGCTTTCAGCATACGCATCGCCACCTCGCGGTTTTGGTGCTGACTGCGCTCATTTTGACAAGCCACGACGATGCCGGAAGGGACGTGCTGGATGCGGATGGCGCTCTCGGTCTTGTTGACATGCTGGCCGCCGGCGCCGCCCGCGCGGAAAGTGTCCACCTTCAAATCCTCGTCGCGTATCTCCACCTCGCCGTCCAGCTCCATGTCGGGCTGTACCTCCACAGCGGCAAAGGAGGTATGCCGCCGCCCCGAAGAGTCGAACGGGGAAATGCGCACCAAACGGTGGACGCCGTGTTCGCCCTTTAGAAAGCCGTAAGCGTTTTCCCCCTCGATCAAAATCGACGCGCTCTTTAGCCCCGCCTCGTCGCCGTCGAGAAAATCAAGCATCTTGCAGGCAAAACCGTGCCGTTCGGCCCAGCGTGTGTACATCCGGGAAAGCATCTGCACCCAGTCCTGCGCCTCCGTGCCGCCCGCCCCGGCGTGCAGGGAGACGATAGCCGCGGAACTGTCGTATCGCCCGGTCAGCAGGGTAGACAGCCTCTCCGACGAGATTTTCTCTTCCAGCGCGTTGTAACCCTGCTCCACCTCTTCCAAAAGCGAGCCGTCGCCTTCTTCCAGCGCCATTTCACAGAGGGTGGATAAATCTTCCTTTGTATCACACAGTGCTTTATGCCGCCCGATGACGTTTTCCAGCCGCCGGATGGCCTTTTGCGCCGCCTGCGAGCGTTCGAGGTCGTTCCAATACCCGTCCTCCATCGTCTCGGCGTTCAGCCTCGCGAGCTCCTCCCGCGCCGCGGCAAGCCCAAGCCCCCGCTCGAGCTCTTCCAGGCGCGGCCCTAAGGCCAGCAGCTTTTGTTTATACTCCTCAAACTGTATCAAACCATGAACACCCCTTACTTTTCCAGTATACCCGAATCCGCGGCTATTGTAAAGCGTGGTAAATTACGATATACTGATAGGGACTTTATCATCTGGAGGTCGCATATGTCCTTTTTTGCAAATATCTTCGGGACCTACTCTTCCCGTGAACTCAAACGCGTCGAGCCGCTGGCCGTTGAGGTCGAGCGGCTGGAGCCGGAGTTCCAAAAGCTCACAGACGCCGAACTGCGGGCCAAAACCGACGAGTTCAAGCGCCGCTTGGAAGACGGCGAGACAATGGACGACATATTGCCCGAGGCGTTTGCCGCTATACGTGAGGCGGGCGTGCGCGTGTTGGGGCAGCGGGCGTTCCATGTACAGCTGATCGGCGGAATCGTGCTCCATCAGGGGCGTATCGCCGAGATGAAAACAGGCGAAGGCAAGACGCTGACCGCCATCCTGCCCTGTTACCTCAACGGGCTGACCGGCAACGGCGTCCATGTCGTAACCGTCAACAGCTACCTTGCCAAGTATCAGAGCGACCGGGAAGGGAAAATCCTGCGCTTCATGGGCGTCTCCGTTGGTTTGGTGGTGCATGGCATGACCAATGATGAACGCCGCGCCGCCTATGCCTGCGACGTCACCTACGGTACCAACAACGAGTTCGGGTTTGACTATCTGCGTGACAACATGTCTATTTATAAAGAGGACATGGTGCAGCGCAGCCATGTGTTCGCCATCGTAGACGAGGTGGACTCCATCCTCATCGACGAGGCGCGGACGCCGCTGATCATCTCGGGGCAGGGGGACAAGTCCACCGACCTGTATACCAAGGCGGACGCTTTCGCGGCAAAGCTGAGGATGCACAAGGTCGTGCAAGTCGATACAAAAGCGGAAGAAGGCGAAGAGGTAGACGCCGACTATATCGTTGATGAAAAGGCGAAATCCGCCACGCTGACCAAAAACGGCGTTGCCAAAGCGGAGCAATTTTTCGGTGTGGAAAATATCACCGACACGGAGAATACCACCCTTTACCATCATATTACGCAAGCCCTGCAAGCCCGGGGCGTTAAGAAACGCGACATAGACTATGTGGTAAAAGACGGGCAGGTCATCATCGTTGACGAGTTTACCGGGCGCCTGATGTTGGGGCGGCGGTATTCCGACGGACTGCACCAGGCCATTGAAGCCAAGGAGAAGGTCAAGGTAGAGCGGGAGAGCAAGACACTGGCCACCATCACCTTCCAAAACTATTTCCGCATGTATACCAAGCTGTCCGGCATGACCGGCACGGCGCTGACCGAAGAGGAAGAGTTCCGCCATATTTATAAGCTGGACATCATTGAGGTGCCGACCAACAAACCCATGGTTCGGAAGGATTATCCCGACGCCGTATACCGCACCGAGCTGGGCAAATACCGCGCCGTCATCGTGCAGGTCAAAGAATGCCATGAGAGACAGCAGCCGGTACTCGTCGGTACGGTCTCTATTGAAAAAAGCGAGCTATTGAGCGCCCTCTTGAAGAAAGAAGGCATCCCGCACAGCGTCCTCAACGCCAAGCATCATGAGAAGGAAGCCGAAATCGTCGCCCAGGCGGGTCATTTAGGCGCGGTCACCATCGCCACCAACATGGCGGGGCGCGGCACCGACATCATGCTGGGCGGCAACGCGGAGTTTTTAGCCCGCGCCGGGCTGCGCAAGGCGGGTGTGCCGGAGGAGATCATCCTCGAAGCCGTGGGCCATGGAGATACGGACAATGAAGAGATACTGAATGCCCGAAACGAGTATCAGTCTTCTTTGCAAAAATACAAAGAAGAAATCTCTTCCGAATCGGAAAAGGTCTGTGCTGCCGGGGGACTGTTCATTATCGGTACCGAACGGCATGAGGCGCGGCGCATCGACAATCAGCTGCGGGGCCGCGCGGGCCGTCAGGGCGATCCCGGCTGTTCGCGCTTTTTCATCTCGATGGAGGACGATCTGCTGCGCCTGTTTGGTACCGGGCGGATGACCGGCCTGCTCGACACGCTGGGCATGGACGACGAGACGCCGATCGAGCATAAGATCCTCTCCAACGCCATCGAGAACGCGCAAAAACGGATGGAGTCGCGCAACTTCCAGTCCAGAAAGCATGTATTGGAATACGACGATGTGATGAACGTACAGCGCAACGTCATTTACGGGCAGCGCAAGCGGGTGCTGGACGGCGAGAATATCCAAGACCATGTTTTGACCATGCTGGACGCATTTATGGCCGACGCGGTCAGCCGCGTCACTGGAGAGCGGCGGTATATCGACCCGGAACAGATGGAGGAAATCGCGCTGTCGCTGGAGAACCTCGTCTTCCCGCCCAGCGGCGGGCGCATGACGCGTGAAGAGCTGGAAGGCGTGACGCCGGACGATGTTGCGGAAAAACTGCAATTCGCCGCGCGGGAGCTATACGCCGCGAAAGAGAAGGCATACGGGGAGCCTGTCATGCGCGAGATCGAGCGGGTGGCGCTGCTGCGCATGGTCGATACGCAGTGGATGGACCATATCGACGCGATGACGGAGCTGAGGCAGGGCATATCGCTCCGCGCCTACGCGCAGACCGACCCTGTCGTGGCCTATAAGCGCGAAGGGTTCGGTATGTTTGAGGAAATGATCGAGCGCATCCGCGACAGCACCATCAGATACCTGCTGCGCGTGCAGGTCAGGACCGACGCGCCCAAGAGGGTGCGCGTCGCGGGAGGCAATATGGTCGAGCACGCGGGCGGCGGGGAGCCTTTGAAGAAACAGCCGGTGCGTAAAACGGCCGCCGCCAAAGTGGGGCGCAATGACCCCTGCCCTTGCGGTAGTGGGAAAAAATACAAAAAATGCTGCGGATTCGAGAGCGGCTCCGCAGCCTCGCAGTGAGGCGTCGCGGAGCGTGACATGAGGTGATCGTATGAACATCGGAGCGTCTGTGTCAACCCCGGTAAATGCCCTGTATGGCAGACAGGTGCCGCTGACCAACGAAAGCGGGGAGCCGGTCCAGCTTGTAGAGGGCGATAAGGTTACGGCCGAGGTCATGGAAGTGAAACCGGACGGCACACTGACGCTCAAAATGCCGAACGGGCAGCGGTTTTTGGCGGAAATACTCGCCGGCAGGACGCTTGTGCCGGGACAGCGGGTCGCGCTGACCGTCACGGAGGTGCGCGGCGGCGTCCCGATGGTGGAGATCACAGGGGAGGGGGCTTCATCGGCGGAGACCTTCCTCAAAGCGATGAAAGCGCCCTCGAGCGAGTTTCATCTGGCGCTGGCGCGAGAGTCTCTGCTCCAGCAAGCGCCATTTACGCCAAAGCAATTTGCCGCGCTGATCAAAACCGCCGCCGCGTTTGAGGGGCTTACGCCGGAACAGGCTGTTTTCATGGCCAAACACAATATCCCCATCAACCGAGAGACGGTCGCGCGGTACCAAGCCGTGACGCAACCGCAGGCGCAGCTGGGAGCGCTGCTGCAAAAGCTGCTGGACATCCTTCCTGCCGGAAAGCAAGCGCCTCCGGGGACGCAGCAGCCGGTACAGCTTCCGCAATCGGGGACAGTAGGGCAGGCGGCACCGCAGCCGGTGACTTCGCGAGCCCCCATGGTGCAGTCAGCTATACCATCCTCGCATTTTCAGCCGGTACCCGTTCCGGTAGCAGATTCAAGTGCGCCTCCGGCCCCGCAGACACCGCAAACACCACTAGCACAACAGCAAGTTATGGCACAGCCACAAACGCCGCAGCAAAATATATCCCAAGCACAAGTAGCACAGGCAGTATACGCGCAAGGGGAAGCGCCCGCTCCTCCTACAGCCGCTGTTGCCGGTAACACGCCGCAACCGCTCTCCGTGGCGGCGGAACCCGCGGCACAACCGACTCCGCCCGCAACGCAAGCACAGCAACCGCCCCAGACGGTGCAAGCAAATCCTTCCGCGCAAGCTCCCCCGCAAGGCTCGCAAATCGTACAATCACCGCAAAGCCCGCTCAACATCCTATCCCCGCCTTTGCCTTCCTCTTCGCTTCCCTCACTGACGGAGCCTGTACAGACCGCACAAACTGAGGTAGGGCAAACTGTGACGGCGGAACCCGCAAAGCCGCTGGCAGAGGCATCGCCTGCCGTTCGGTCTCAGCACACGGCGACACAACCGAACCAAGCAGCGCCCCAGCCGGAAACTGCCCCGTTCATCCGCGAACTCCTCGACGCCCTGTTCGCCAGAGTAGCGCCGGGCCGAAACCGGGAGCTGCCTTGGGAGCTTGACCCGCCTAAGCTGACCCGCGAGATCGGGCGGCTGCTGACAAGCGTTATCGAAACGGCGCGGGAATTGCCCGTACAGACGCGTACCGAACTGCTGAACACCGCCCGCGAGATCGTACAGACTCTGCGGTTTGCGGAGCAGATTAACCACTGCGCGGCATTCGCCCAGCTTCCCATCACAATCAACGGGGAGCGTACGACGGCGCAGTTATATGTCTTCAACGACAGCACGGAAAAGAAGAAAATAGACCCGCAGAACGCAACCCTGTTCGTCTCGCTGAAAACGGCAAACCTCGGGACCGTCGAGGGCTTCATCAAGGTCATCGGGACAGGGGTGGAGGCTGATTTCTCCCTGCGGACGGACGAAGCGGCGGGCTTGTTCTGCGCCGGTTTGCCGGAACTGGCCGGACTGCTGGAAGCGCGGGGCTACCGCCTGGAGCGGGTGACCGCCGCCGTTGCGCGGGAAGAACCGCTGCCGCCTGCCGCGGTGGAGAAAGGCCGCGCCGTAAGAGCGGGGCGCTACAGGTTTAACAGAACGGTATGAAGAAGAAAATCGTCCGCGAAGCCGTGGTGCTGGAATATGACCCTTCGCGCGGCGTGCCGCATGTGGTGGCGCAAGGGAAAGGGTATGTCGCCGAGCGTATCATAGAGATCGCAGAGGAGAACAAGGTCCCCATCCATGAAGAACCGGAACTTGCCCATATGCTGAACATGCTTCAGATAGGCGACGAGATCCCGCCGGAGCTTTACCATGTGGTGGCACAGATATTGATATATGTGGCGGAGGTCGATAAAAAAGCCCTTGCCAAATGACACGGACTATAGTATACTGATGTAAATGGAAATGGAGGAGGTTTTTGTCATGAAGAATTGGTTTAAGATCATATCCGGCCTGCTCATCTCTCTAATCGTCGTTGGCGCGGTCACCATGCTCGCCATCAAGTATTTCGATGTGCTAGTGCGCGGCTTTGAATCCCTGCGCGACCATGTTGCCCGTAAAAAGGCGCATTTCTTCGGAAGCGAATGCTGCGATTACGAGGATGAAGACGACCTCGCGGAGGCCGAAGAGCTCTAAGCAATTTGAGCTGTGTGCCATAGCCCCTCTGTGCCGTAGGCATGAGGGGCTATGGTTGTAATCTAAAGCGCTCGGCACAGAGTCTGAGCGCTTTTTGCAGCGGTTTCCAAAGTGCAAGGCAGAGCGCAAAATTCCCGGCGCAGTGGATGAGGTCAAACGGGATACCGGCGAACCAGCGGGACACAGCCATGGGGATGCCGCCGATAAACAGGTAGGGGATTGCGTCCAGCGCGCCGAACATCAGGCCAAACAGTCCCGACAGCGCCGCCATAAACCACGGGGAATCGAAAGCGCGGCACAGCCATGTCAGAAAAGCGAGGACCGTCCAAACATACAGATATGTGACCCACCAAAGATGGAACCCATAGATCACACCCTGTAAAAGCACAAAAATATAGATAATATACAATACCTTGCGCCCGAAAACCCGCGTAAACAGCATGATCAAAAGGGATACCAGCTCAACATTCGGCAAAAAGGGGAAGAGCATCGCCTTCCCCACCTGAACGGCCAGCAATATCGATGCGCAGAGCGACATTGCCGCTGCCGTACGGGCCGACTGCGCGGCCTTAGAAGTCATCCCAGCCCACGGTCAATGTGATCTCAAAGCGGTCGCCGTCTTCAATGGGGATTTCGTCCACGCCGGTAAAGAGCATTTCGCCGTCCTTTGTGAAACACCACCATTCCTGGATGCTCTCATCCGCCGTCCGGCCGTCTACTGTCTTGACCATCAGCCCGAAAGCTGTCTCGTCGCCCTCGATCAGGCCCTGTTCCTCCAATGCCCCGCGCAGGTAGTCCGCGTCTGTTTTGATGGCCTCCGAACGCGTTGGTTGCCCGTCCGCGACAATTTGGATATGGATCGTCTTTTCTCCCTCGACAGGGGCGGGCCTTGTTAGGAAGTAGAATGTCGCGAATGCCGATGCCAGGACAACGAGCGCAAGGATGAACGCCAGGGCTGTTTTCTTTTGCTTAACCATAAAACCCTCCTATCCACAGGACAGAAGGGCTAACATCAGCGCAAAACCGGGGACAGCCGTCCCGGCGAGCCACAAACCCCATGACCTGTGAAGTGTTGTGGAACCATACCGGTAGGTCTTCCGACTGAGACGGGCCGCTTAATCAGCGGCGTCATCACGGTAGCAGGACTGCTTGGGATTCGCACCCAATTTCCCTCATCCGCACCAGCATTGCCAATGCGCACGGTATGTCTCCATATGAAATTTTGACCACTATACCATGGGCGCGCGGGATTGTCAAGCGCATGGAGTTTGATTTCGTTGTGAGTTTTTTGTGAGAAAACGTAGGAATGTATTGACGAAAAAGGCAATTTGCGGTATTCTAATATAAAGGAACAACGCTCTGCCACGAAGGGAGATTGTTTCATGAAGAAATTAATTTGTTATATACTCGCGCTGGCAATGGCGGCGGCGCTGCTGCCGCTCGCCCCGGCTCCGCAAGCACAAGCGTCAAGCGGCAAGCCGGTGTGGAAGGTGGCCTGGATAGAAGTCCCGGAGGTCAATGTTTGGGTGGGTTCGGAGTTGCGAAACATAACTCTATTTCGACCGGGGCATAGGCAGGAGTTTATTGATTCCGCCGACCTCTTCAAATGGTATATCGAGCACTATACCAATCAAGCGGTGGAGGTGCAAATTGATCACATCACAGTAGAAGAAGCACCCACCTATACAAGCAACAGCAGCAACAGAATAGAAGTCAGATTGTATCCATCATCCAACATGGTAATGAAGAACATAACGAAAGATACAAACGATGTGCGGCTTGATGAATATGATTCAAGGATAGCCTTTTGGCCTTTCGGAGGAGGGGGCGCCAATAATAGTCCCAATGGCAGCAATGCTTACGGCTTAGCATCTTCATCTGGCGATGTTTATATGGAAGTGCCTCCTTATGTCGGTAATCCCAATACTCATGGCCTTCAGAACAGATGGGACTTTACGCACACTGCAATCCACGAGTTTTTGCATCTTACCGAATATTGGTTTCGGGATGAGTTGGGATTTCCGCTGCCGTATGATGTACCTGCCGGGTTTGGGGTAATAAGTAGTGGAGACCGAAACGCGCTGCACAATAGAAGTACCTTTTACAACTATCTCGTTAACTCATATGAAATGAGAGAGCGATTGTTGCTTTTTTCAGATTGGTATTTCCTTCTGCCAGAGGATAAATTCTGGTTTGAGGACTGGCTCGGCTATCGCATACCCGACCCGCTCAACCCCAGGCGGATGCTGGGCGTCCCGCCCGAAGCATGGCAATATACCCCGACGAATGGACGCAGACCCACCGCGATCATGGGCATCGTCCTCGTCCCCTCCCGCTTGAAAGGCACCGAGGAGTACAGCGTTGGCACCGGGTACATAGACCTGAACAACGAAACCATCACTCTGCCAAGCGATTACACCGTCGCCGCGTACAGTGTCGACGGCGGTAAGAAGTGGAAAAAAGGCGCATTGCCAACAGATGCAAAGTTTTCCAAGTTATTAGACAAGAGCTTGGAGCTTTGGGTTACCGATAAATGGAACGCTAAGGATATTAAAGGCTGCATTAATACCGCTGAAAAAAAAGGCGTCGCAAAAGATGCGACAGTTATTACATTCCCCAAAATCGACCCCCGCCCGAAGAAGAACACTGAAAAGCTGCGGCCCTTCTTTGCTTCCGAAACATGGACACTCAAAACGAAAGACGGCATAGCGGCAAAGCTAGCTTATGAATGGGCGGATACTACCGACAAGAAGACCCCTGACGGCGAGTGGCAGCCCCTTCCCGATGGCGGGTTTGACATACAGTCCGGCAAAGCCAAGACTACATACCTATTCCGAACCCCGCCGATAGCAAACGGCAGCAAGTATGTTCCCGCAAGCAAGATGTTCAAGCTGACCCCGGCAAACTTAGGCAAAGCGCCGACGTACAAGATAAAGACGAACACAAAAACGAGCAAGGACACCATCAAGCTGAAAGCCAATGACTGGTATCAGCTCAATGACGCTACCCCGGTGAAGGTCACAGCCGCGAGGGATTTAGATGTAACGGCCATGTCGGGAACGCTGAGTGTTTGGAAAGGCGAGACAGGCAAGAAGCCGCGAAGCGAGAAGAAAGAGTTTGGGTTGTAACGGATAGATGAAAAGAATCTACAGCATAATCTCCATCATTGCATTTGCCGCCGTCGCTATTGCCGGCACTGTTATACTTTGGAGGAGCCTGTCGCAGTTTGACGGCGACTACCCTTTGTTTAAGGAGTATATAAACTCCTATGGCGTACTTGGCTATTTGATATTTATCGCAATCCAGATTTTGCAGATTTTCTTCGCCTTGATACCGGGAGAGTTCATCGAGTTGGCGGCAGGCTATATTTTTGGCAAAATAGTTGGTTTTCTGCTTTGTATGCTTGGGATAGCGATTGCTTCCTCCGCGATATTCCTGCTTGTCCGCACCTTGGGGAAGAAAGTGTTTGTCGTGTTCTCCGATTCAAAGATGTATGAGAAGCTGAAATTTTTGCAGAATGAAAAAAAACTCAACTTAATCGTGTTCATCCTGTTTTTCATCCCTGGAACGCCTAAGGACCTGCTCACATATTTTCTCGGAATGACGAAAATGAAATATCTCCATTTTATCACCATTACCTTAATTGCCCGAATCCCGTCGGTAATCACCTCAACGATCGTGGGGGAAAGCGCGGGTGAGGGAAATTTAATTGTATCATTGTCTATTTTCGGCGTGACAGGGCTGTTGAGCATTGCCGGGATTATAGTTTATAGAAGATTGATCAAAAAGCGGCAGCAGGAATCAAGTTCCTGACAACAAAAAAGCGCGGCGGACGAGAGTTCGCGGCGCTTTTCATATGATTGCTTTTATGCCAGAATCTCCGTCCAGCCCATCGTGTCGGGCGTCCGTCCCCACTGGATGCCGGTCAGCGTGTCATACAGCCTTTGTGCGATGGGGCCGACCTGATTGCCGGAGATGGTGATGGTTTCACCGTTATAACAGAGCTGCCCGACAGGGGATACAACGGCGGCGGTGCCGGTGGCGAAGCATTCCTCTAGCCGTCCGTCGGCCTGTGCCTGCCAGACCTCGTCAATGGAGATTTGCCGCTCCTCGGCGGGAATGCCCCATTCCCGCAGCAAGCGCAGGCAGGAATCGCGGGTGATGCCGGGCAGGATGGTGCCGATGGGGGGGGTGACGACGGTTCCGCCGATGACGAAAAAGGCGTTGGAGGTGCCGACCTCGTCAACATACTTGCGCTCAAAGGCGTCCAGCCACATGACCTGCGTAAAGCCTTTGGCCCCGGCCCGGGTCTGGGCGCGGAGGGTGGCGGCATAGTTGGCGGCGGCTTTGACACTGCCCAGACCGCCCCGCACGGCGCGTACGTCTTCCGTCTCCACGTATATTTTGGTGGGCGCCAGCCCGCCTTTATAATACGCGCCGACAGGGGAAAGCAGCAATATAAAAAGGTACTTCTTAGAACTGCGTACGCCGATATAGGGGTCGGTAGCGATCAGGAAGGGGCGTATGTACAGCGACGCGTCGGCGGAATGGGGCGCCCACTCCACCTCCACGCGGAGGAGAGAAAACAGCGCTTCACGGAAAACAGCCTCATCTATGGCGGGGATGTCGAGCCGTTCACAGGTGTTGTTGAAGCGGCGGATATTGTCCATATAGCGGAATAAGCGAATCCGTCCGTCCGCGCCGCGGTAGGCTTTCAAACCCTCAAAAAGCTCCTGCCCATAATGCAGGCACATTGCGGCGGGGTCGAGCGACAGCGGGCCGTGCGGAACGATGCGCGGGTCATGCCAGCCCTTGTCCGGGCCGTAGTCCATCAAAAACATATGGTCGGTGAAATACTGTCCGAAGCCCAGTATGTCGTCTGCGGGCTTTTGCTTTAGCGCTTTGGTTTTGGTGACGGGTATATCCATGGCGGCGACTTCCTCTCTAGCTGATTCCTCGAACTGTAACACAAATGAGAGGTTTTGTCAAGCGTTGTTAAAAAATGGATAAACAAAGAAGGAGCACAAGGTAACGGAGCAAAGAAAAAATCCCTCGAACCTCAGTGGTTCAAGGGATTCGTGGTCGGAGTGTTCTTACAGAACTTATCAAGAAACCCAGCAATATCAACGGTTTGCGGGTAGCCGATAAGCGAAATTACATCAAAACCAGCTTGAACACACGCCCCGTTTACGTCCTTA
>JAIRUW010000029.1 GCA_031254195.1 Oscillospiraceae bacterium | reverse complement strand
TTACCATCTCCATGACAAAGAGCTTCTCCTTTTGGCATGTGTTGTGTGGTAACTCCACTATACCTAAGGTCTTGCTCTTTGTCTCTTTTTTCTGTTACCCCTCTATTGTACCTTAACAGCAATTTTGATAAATGTACGCGAAGCTATGTACAAATATGAAAAAATATGTTATCATAATATGGATGAAGCCTTAAAACCGGGAGGTAATCGACATGGCAAACGCCAAACGCAACCCTGCGCGCACGGAAATCCTGCTGGAAAGCGGGACAAACGAGCTTGAGATTATGGAGTTCACCATCGCGGGCGGCTCGTTCGGCATCAACGTGGCAAAGGTCACCGAAATCATGCAGTACGAATCCGTGAAGCCTATGCCCAACTCGCACCCCAGCATAGAAGGCGTCTTCATGCCGCGCGACATTATCCTCACAGTGATTGATTTGGCGCACTATATGGGCCTGTCCGTCAATGAGGACAATTCACGCGATATGCTGATCGTCACCAGCTTCAATAAGATGAACGCGGCTTTCCATGTGCATACGGTGGAGGCGATCCACCGCATCAACTGGAGCGACATTGAAAAGCCCGATACCACCATCTACGGCGGCGAAGAGGGCCTTGCCACCGGCATCGCCAAAATCGGACCCAAGCTGATTACCATTGTGGATTTTGAGAAAATCGTCGTTGACATCAGCCCGCAGGTGGGCATTCAGATGTCCGAAATCACCGAACTGGGGCCGCGCGAGCGCAGCGTCAAGCCCGTCGTCATCGCCGAAGACTCGGCCCTGCTAAAAAAAATGCTCCTCGAAGCCTTGACGACGGCAGGCTATACCAATATTAAGGCCTATACCAACGGGGAAGAGGCATGGCATTATTTAGAGACCGTACGCGACGAAATCATGGCGTCGGGCGACCCTATCGCCTCAAAAGTGGCCGCCGTCATAACCGACATCGAAATGCCCAAAATGGACGGCCACCGTCTGACCAAGCTCATCATGGAGGACCGGATTCTCCGCCAAGCGCCCGTCATCATATTCTCCAGCCTCATTGACGAAGCGATGCGCGTCAAAGGCGACCAGCTCGGCGCCACCGCCCAGCTCAGCAAACCCGAGATCGGCAACCTGGTCAATACGCTGGATCAGTATATTCTTTAGCACAAATAAAAAAAGGGGTGCGAAAGCGCCCCTTTTTTCTGCTTGTTATGCGGTTTCTTCCTCTTCCGGCTCATCTTTGGGCGGCGGCGTAAACCGCCCGTATAAAACAGCAACCGCCGCCGCGGACAGATGCAGGGCGATAAACGCAAGGCGGAGCATAGAGGCGGGCGCGAGTGTGACCATAGGGTCGCCGAGCCATTGGCCGAGCAGCGCCCCCCCAAGCGTTAGGACGGCAAAATAGACGCCCGACAAAGCGTATAAGAGCACGCGCCCGGGTTTGGCTTTGCGGAAGAAGGAACCGGCGATAGCGTACAGCGCCAAGGTGCAGAGCACTGTCGCCAGCATCCCGTATACATAGGAGTTGCGGACGGGGTTGCCTGCGTGTCCCCAAAACTCAATGATTAGCATGAGGCAGGCCCAAAACACCGGCACGGTCGCCCAAAAGCCCGTTACGGAGGTAAAGGACAGCTTGTTGACGGAGAGGGCAATCATCAGAAGGGCGCCGCCCGCAAATAGCCCCAAAAATCCAAGGCAAATGACCGATACCCGCCCGTTAGCGAAGCCGGTGTATAAATCCAGCGCTGATGCCGCGAACAGGGAAAACAGCGCTGCAAACTCCGCGATAAACCAAAAACCCCCTAAAGGCTTGGCGGGCGCCTGTTTGCCACGGCGGGCAAACAGGTAGGCGACTACCAATACCGCGAACAGGGCGGACAGCGCCATCAGCGAAACCGTCATCGGGTCGCCCGGCTCGATCAGCGCGGTCCGCGGGTCAAAGGAGTTTGCCAACTGGAACCCGCGCAGCACAGCGGCCGCCAACCCGCACAATAGGGTGAGAAAAAGCATCAACAAGAGAAGGACCCTTCTTTCTACCGTTCGTCAAGCGGGGTATAGCCTTTGATGGGTTCGAGGGAGCGGTAAGCGGGGCGCATGATGCGGCCGCCGTAGATCGCTTCCTCGATGCGGTGGGCGCACCAGCCTACAATGCGCGCGACGGCGAAGATGGGGGTGTACATCTCGGCGGGGATGCCGAGCATTTGATAGACCAGCCCGGAGTACATGTCCACGTTGGCCGAGATTTGCTTGGAGTCGCCCTTGAGGGAGGCAAAGACCTTCGGCGACAGCCGTTCCACCGCCTCCAGAAGATTGAACTCTTCAAGACAGCCGTGCCGCGGGGCGAGCTCGCGGGCGTATTTCTTCAACAGAATGGCGCGAGGGTCGGAAAGGGTGTAGACTGCGTGTCCCATTCCATAGATCTTGCCGTCGCGGTTGCCGACTTCTTTTTTGAGGATCTTTTCCAGATAAGCCGCCACTTCATCATCGTCGTCCCAGTTTTTCACACCCTCCTTGATGTGCTCGAACATCTCCATGACCTGATTGTTGGCGCCGCCGTGCAGCGGGCCTTTGAGCGAACCGATGGCGCCCGCGATGGCAGAATAGGTGTCGGTCATGGAAGAGGTCAGGGTGCGGCAGGTGAAGGTGGAGTTGTTACCGCCGCCGTGCTCGGCGTGCAGGACGAGGCAGAGGTCAAGCAGATGCGCTTCTTCCGGCGTATATTGCTTGTCGGGGCGGAGCAGATGTAAAAAATTTTCGGCCAGCGAGACGTCGTCGCGCAGGATGTGCAGTACCAGGCTCTCGCGGTCATAATAATGCCGCTTGACGGCAAAGGCGTGGGCCACGATGACAGGCGCGCGCGCCGTCAGCTCCATGCCGTGGCGCAGCATATCGGCCAGCTTACAGCTGTCAGGGTTGGGGTCGTAAGAATAGAGCGATAGGATACAGCTTGCCAGCTTGTTCATGATGTCAGGGCTAGGATTTTTCATGATGGCGTCTTCGGTAAAGCCGCGCGGCAGATGGCGCAGCTCGCTCATTACGTTATGGAAATCAGCCAATTGATCTTTATTGGGCAGGGTGCCGCACAGCAACAGGTAAGCGACTTCTTCAAACCCAAAGCGTTCGTCCTCGGAGATGCCTGCCACAAGATCACGGATGTCGATGCCCCGGTAGACCAGCCGTCCGTCCATCGGCGTTTTCGCGCCGTCCTGTACATAGTATCCCTGCGCCGAGCCGACACGCGTCAAACCGGCGAGGACGCCTGTCCCGTCTGCGTTGCGCAGGCCGCGCTTGACATTTTCGTTGGCATAACTCTTAGGGTCTATATGGTTATATTTGGGATACTCCTCACATAGGTTGTCTATGAACGCCTGGGCCCTTTGAGACATTTTCATATAGATGTTCCTTTCCGCAGAGCGAATTGAGGTATTATATCAGACCCGGGTCATATAGTCAAGGAGAATTTTGGATATGAAGCGTACGCTAGCGGTCAGTTTCGCTCTTTACCTCGCTGTCTTCCTCATCCCGCTACTGTCTGCGGGGCAAATCCATTTGCCGGAGCAAAGCCCGGAGCCGCCGGAAGAGGCTTTGCTTGAAGCGTCTCCGTCGCTTGCCGTAACCGCGGAGGCCCCGCCTCTTCTGTCCCCGTCTCCCTCTCCGTCGCCGCCGTCAGAGGTGATGATAACGGTGCTGATCGACAGGTCGCCGCAGGAGATAACGCTGAGGGACTTCCTCTGCGGTTCGGTGGCGGCCGAGATGCCCGCGCTGTACCCCGAAGAAGCGCTCAAGGCGCAGGCGGTGGCTATCCGCACCTTAGCGCTGTATGCCCAAAAACGCCCGTACCATGAAAACGCAAGGCTTTGCGCCGATTTTGAGTGCTGCTTAGCCTTCTCGCCGCTCCCGGAGCGCGAGGCGGACTGGGGCGGGCAGTATGAGGAGTTGGCGCAAAAAATAATGAAAGCCGTCGATGAGACGGCCGGTGTGGCGATCCTGTATGAGGGGGAGCCGATAGAGGCGGTATTCTTCGCCGCTACCGACGGGCGCACCCGTTCGGCGGCGGAGGTATGGGGGGGCGAAGTTCCGTATCTGCAAAGCGTGGGGAGCGAGTTTGACGCGGAGTTCCCCAGCGGCCCGCGCGGCCACGGCGTGGGCATGAGCCAGTTCGGGGCGAGGCAGCTTGCGCTGGCGGGGCTTTCCTATAAGGAGATTTTGCAGTGGTATTACACAGAGGTGGAGGTCACGGCACAACGGCAACCCACTACATAAACTCTCCCAGTTCTCGTTCACCATCGCCGACTTACTTAACAAAAGAAATTATCTATATCGCATTAAACCTGACAACAGTATGTCATAATAACAAAATCATGTTAAATCCCTGCAATTTCATCAAATAACTTGCTAAAAACTTTCTCTATATCATATTGACAGTGACATTGCGTCAAGTGATATGATACCCAGTATCATGCTGAGGGGGAAAGTTATCATGAAAAAAGAAAAGACCCAATGGATCGCGTCCGGCCTTTCGCTTGTCCTGTCTTTTGTTGTTCCTTTTTTCTTTATTCTCGGAGTGCCTGCCGCGATTACTTTGGCAATCATGGCTTTGCGGGCGGGCAAAAAGAGAAAAGAGCTTGACTACTATCTATCAAAAGATGAATAATCCCAAATGGAATCGGTTTGATTCATACCGGCTTTGATGTACCCTATCCCGCTTCCCGCACAAGCGCAACGCCGGGCGGGTAGTATGTGCCGATATATTCCTCAAAGGTGGCAAACCCTTCCTCAACCATCCGCGCCGCGTCGTCCACGCCGATATAACGCCAGTGCCACGGTTCAAAGCGGTAACCGGTGATGGATTCATATCCCTCCGGGTAGCGGAGGATGAAGCCGTATTCATGCGCGTGGGCTTGCAGCCAGGCATATTGCGCGGTATTCTGGAAACCCGCGCCGCGCAGGCTCCCCGACGGCGTTTTTTGCAAGAAATCGACGGCCAGGCCGGTCTGGTGCTCGGAATGCCCGGCGCGCGCCGAATAGGTGTCGGCGGTCTTAACTCCGTCAATGGAAACGTATCGGCCGTAGAGGGCTTCTTGATACGAGTAGCTGCGGTATCCCGACAGAACGACCAGCGGAAGCCCCAGCTCGTCCCTGACCGCCTGCTTCATACGCTCAAACGCGCCGGCGGCTTCGGCAGTCATTTTATGGCTGGTACCGGCGATGTTGCGCATGTCATCCGGTACATAATCATTCGGGAGCTGATAATTCTTATTGCACAATACCAGCAGATTGTCCGGTTTGCTGATGAGAGAGACGCCGCTGTAGTATCCGTAATCGGCGTTGACATTGACCAGCGCCAACGCGGATTCGACAGGCCGGGCGGGGAAAGAGGCAATAAACGTCTGATACCGCAGTTCGTTTCTTGCTATGTAATGGGGGTATATCAGCAGCTCCGAGACCGGTCCGGCGGGTATGCCGTTGTCCGGTGAGACGGAAAGGTCGGTGAAGAGGGAATCGTCGCCGCCCTCTAAGGATTCGCTGGCGAGCTCGATTACATCGTCAATGTCCGGCGCTGTTTTTTCAGGGAGCGGCGATGGGGACGGGGCAGGCACGGTCTTCACAGACGCGCGCGGCGCGGCGTCCTGCCCGGAGGAGCCGGACTGCAAAAATACACCGTCCGGCTGCGCGGGGATGTCGGCATATTCAAACGGTATGTATAGCAACGGCCCCGAACAGGCCGATAAGACGACGATGATGATGCAATAGAGCGCGAACAGCCCGACTTTCACCATGAAATCCCCCTTTTGCCAATCCGGTTAACAACAGCCCATATTATGTTAACATGTCCAGAACCTTTTGGCAAGAGGGAAAGATAAAATTTTTGGTAAATTTAATGATATTAGCGAAATATTTTATCAAATTGCCGGCAAACGAGCTGCGCCGCCGTGCGCCCGCTCTGGAGCGCCACGGGCGAACCGCCCGGCGGTATCAGGCGGTGTCCCGCAAAATACAGTCCGCTGACGCTTTCGCAAGTACCGGGGTATTGCTTCCTCTTGTCGCCAACCCTCATCTCACCCATCCATGAGCCGTGATAGGCGCCGGTGTAGCGCTCGTATGTCAGCGGCGTGGCAATGTCGATCACTTCGATTTTCCCTTCGCACTGCGGATACTTTTGGCAGAGGGCGCGGCTGACTTGTTTGGCCAGCGCCTCTTTCTCCTGTTCATACCGCCCCTCGTCCTTTGCCTTTTTCCAAAAGTCATAGGTATCGGTAAGAAATACCGTGGTCAACGCCGTGCCACCCTCGGGGGCATGGCGCCGGTAGCTGTTGAAGCTGATGTATTGATCCGTCTGTCCGGCATAGGTGATGGGTGTATCGAGTTTCCATTCCGGCAGTGTAATGTCAGGCAGTTCCGCCCGGACGCCGATGCTGACGAATGTGCAGACCGCCGATTGCGCGGTTTCCTGTATTTCCTTCAACCAAGCATCCTGCGGCGGCGTGTCAAAGAGCTTATCGAGCGCTGCTACGGTTTCCTGTGTGACGATAACCGCGTCTGCGTCCAATGTTTGATTCTCCAGTATAACGCCGGTGGCTTTGCCGGCTCTGATGTTTACCTTTTGCACTTTGGTATTCAGCATCAGCTTGCCGCCTAAGTCAGTAAATGTCTTTGACATACGGTGAACCATCGCCAGCGAACCGCCCTCCGGGTAACCGCCGTCGCCGACATTCAAGGTCACATAGGTCATAAGCAGAGCCATAGCGGAGTAATGTCCCGGCATATCACCGAAAAGCCGCTGTAAACCGGGGTGAGTGAACTGTTTGGCAAACTGTCCGCAGCTCATTTTGCCGTACTTACCCATAACCGGCAGCACGGGCAGCATTTTGAACAGCATACCAAGTCTCATGCGCTGTGGGTTTTCGCATTTAACGCCCTTGATGTCGGTAACAGGAAAGGGCATTTTTGAGACTTTCTTTACATCCTTGACAAGCCGGTCTATCAGCGGGGCATCCTGCGGGGAGATTTTGCGTAGCGACTCCGCTGTTTTATCAATGTCGCGGACTATACTGATAACCTGCCCATCCCATTCCACACTTCGGAACGGCTCGTATGTGTGGACAGTTACCCCGTCACCCAACGCGCCGGTTTCCTTCCACAACTGATGATACCCGGTAACGGCAGGGCTGGAGCCGGTCAGCCAATGCACCGCGCCCTCGAAGAGATACCCCTTGCGCTTCCAGCTGGTGCATGTCCCGCCGACAATGCTGTGCTGTTCAATCAGCGTCACGTCGAATCCGCTGCGTTTTGCGTAGATACCGGCGGACAGTCCGGCAATCCCCGCGCCGATGATGATGACTTTCTTGCTCATTGCAAAAACTCCTCCTTTACTAATACCCTGTTCAGCATTTGCGGGTCGGGCGCTACGGGCATCCCGGTGATCACATAACAACACATCCCTTGAATGATTGCGTAGTATACCCAAGACAATTGCATTGGGTCGCCGGGCACGACAGAACCTTCCATTTGCCCCTGGGCGATTAGTCTCGCTAGAGTTTCGCCCGGATTGGGGCGTTCTTCCGAGTACCATGATTCTTCCGGCACTTGGAAATCACTCATCCCGACCTGCGTCATGAACATGAAATAGTCGATGCCAATGGGGGCATAGGTGAACATGCCGCACATCATGGTGCTGATTTTCCGTATCTTTTCAACGACGGTATCGCACTCGTCAATCCAATTCGCGGAGTGTTCACTCGAAATCGTAGTAGCCTGCCGCACAAGCTCGGCAATCAGCGCGTCTTTGGAGGGATAATGGCTGTACATCAGACCCTTGCTGATGCCGGCCGCCTCGGCAATCTCCCCCACCTTGACCGACAGGCCTTTCCGGGCGAATAGAGATAAGGCGGCGGCTTCGACCTTTTGCCGCGTCGTCTCCCTCATAGCCTCAAACGCTTCTTTGGAGCGGGGCACAGTGTCACATCCTTTGACTAAACGGTAGGTCAATAATAACACAAGGATACTCTGTTGTCAAGGCGATTTGAAAAAGCTCTTGCAAAGTGTCAACCGATTGAATATAATGTCCAAAGAAAGGGAGGGGGATTTATGAAGCAGGTATACCAAGGAAAAACCAAAGATGTCTACGCGCTGGACGACGGCAATTACATGCTCAAATTCAAGGACGACGTGACGGGAGAGAACGGGGTGTTCGACCCCGGCGCCAATAAGGTGGGGCTTTCGATCGAAGGCATGGGCAACAGCAACCTCCGCATGACCGATTATTTTTTCCAAAAATTCAACGCGGCGGGCATCCCTACCCACTACATCTCCGCAGACCTTGCGAACGGGACGATGACCATCCTCCCGGCCAAAATGTTCGGCGGCCACGGGGTGGAAGTCATCTGCCGCTTCCGCGCGACCGGGAGTTTTATGCGCCGATATGGTTTATACGCTCAAGAAGGGCAGCCGTTGGACGCGCTGGTCGAGATCACCCTCAAAGACGACGAGCGCAACGACCCGTTGATCACAAAGGACGCGCTGGAGCAGCTGGGCATCCTCACCGGCGAGGAGCATGACATATTAAAAAACCTCGCAAAGCGCATATCCAACCTCATCAAGGACGATTTGGCGGGCAAAGGCATGGAGCTTATCGACATCAAGCTGGAGTTCGGGCGGGTTGGAGAGAAGGGCGAAATCGCGCTGATCGACGAAGTGTCGGCGGGGAACATGCGCGTGTATAAAGACGGCAAAAAACTCGATCCGCTGGAGTTGAACCGCTTGGCATTGGGCTGACGGGGCGGATAAAACGTGCGGGCGGACCAGAACGGCCCGCCCGCGGCGTATACTACGCTTTCTTCGCTCGCGCGCTTTGCTCCAGGTCGTATAACTCCATCAGCGATTCCAGCTCTTCCTTGTTTCGCACTTCATACGCAAAGAAGAAGCAGCCGCAAGCGCGTTTCTCCTGACCGTCTAAATGATAGACAATCCGGCGGTTGCATTTTTCCGCGCATTCGGCGCACCATATCTCAATAAACGATCTATATAAACTCGGGGGAAGGCTTTTCACTTTGTCTATGTAAGCGTCTGGATGATTGAGTTTCAGCCGCAGCACTGTTTTTTCGTTTGAACACGGGTGTATGGACTTATAATCCCCGTATTCGATATGGGTCAGAGTGTCCTTGCCTTTTGGATTGAAAAAGCGGTTTTTGAGGAAGGCGGTGCCGAAATGGAGGGTCATTCCCCGTTCCGCAAATGTTTTCGCGATCTGGATCAGCATGTCCCCGTTGCTGCTCCCGACTGCGGCGGCCATGTGCTCCACCGTTTTCGGGGGGAGCTTTTCAGTGTTGTCGGCAAAAACCCTGGGGGTAAGGAAGATAAACTGTTCCATTAAATCAAGCCCGATTAACGATTCCGATTGCGTATACCTGGAAAATTTATCGCCCCACGCCGCCAAAATCACAATCATATCGGGGTTGTCGGGATACGAAAGGGCAAGCGTTCCCGATTTGGGAAGCCTTTTGCCGTCAAACCCCTCCGGCACAAAGCCGTACTCGCTCAGCAGATGTAACTGCTCGGGCAAATACTTGCGCTTCAATTCCGAAAAGAGAGTTTTGACCGCCGCTACATCGGCATTTAGGGAGCCGTCCTTGTAATCGGCGGACGCGGCGACCGACAGCAGGGCGGCGGGGAAATGCAATAGGGCGGCATTGCCGCTCCTCGCTTCGTTGGATGTGGCGCGGTGTTTCTCGGCTTCCATAAGAGGCAGGTTCAGCGAGGCGGGGTCTTTTTCGGCGCGGGCATAAAAGTCCTCAAATATATCCCGCAACTCGTCAACCGCTTTCCAAAACCGGCCCTCGGAAAGGCCCCGCAAGTATTCGGGGCATACGGCCCCTTTCGGCAAGTCCCGCGGATAGAGGCACTTGCGTATCCTCCGCGCCTGCATTTGAATGTAATAAACGTCCTTCATCTGCTACTCCTTTTTTAGGCAATCGTACAGCATCAAACTGGACAACAGTGTGTCATATTTATGAAAGCACTCCTTTTGACTATAGTATGCGTTTATCATAAAGCCTTACGCAACGTAAGTGTCAATAGGGGTCTGCCAAAAATATAGGCCATAGGATTCGCGCCGAAAAGGGAATTATCCAACCCTATTCAATAAGAAAATATTTTATTTCAAGCCTTATTAAATATTTTCTTTGCCACATGCGGGAGGATGCTTGCTTATGCGTGAATCAAGCTGACAGCAAAATATATCAAGAGCGATACCACAGGGATAATAAAGGAACAAACGCTTGCTATCACAGTATTCCAGTTAAACGCGTTATCTTCACATACGCCTTCCGCCGGTTTTCCGGGCATATAATACACGCTTACTGTTTTAGCCGGCTCATGATAAGAAACACTATCTTGCATGTCATCATGAGAAGAGGAAGAATCCCTGTACGGCATTCTCTTTCGGCATACGGTATAACTTTTCCCGTCTACCTTGTATTCGTATGTGAGCCTTACTCTGCTTTGAAACCTATATGGCCTTTTTTTCACAAGATTGGCTTCGACGCAAATACCATTGTCAACGATGTATTGCTCCGCTTTTCGGTTGCCGTATAAAGGGTTGATTATTCTGAGTGTGATTCCGAACAGGAACAATATACCGTATGAAATGAGTATAACGCCGCCGCCCGCGATTACAATAAAGCCAATAACAATGCCGGTATAAAGGATGATAACAGGAATCAAACAGCCGAGTGGTGTTTTGGTTTTCTTTTTCATAGTATCTCTCCTCTTTGCTATGGCGTGGCCGGGCGCGAAGCCCCAATGTCCTTCCTATAAAACGCTTCGTCGAACCGCACCTTGTCCATGTTCCCATACACGCGCTCAAGGGCTTCCCCGGGCGTTTTGCCTTTGGCGCAAACCGCCAGCACGCGCCCGCCGCTGGTAACAAGCCGCCCGTCCGGGTCACGCGCCGTCCCGGCGTGGAAAACTAGAATATCCTCCGGCAATGTGTCCGTTCCGGCGATGGGCAGCCCCTTGCGGTAATCCCCCGGATACCCGCCGCTGGCGAGGACGACGCAGGCGCAGGCCGCGTCTGTCCATTCCGGCGTGACGGTGTCGAGCCATCCTTCTTCAATGGCGCGCATGATCTCCAGCAAGTCGCTCTCCAGCAGCGGCAAAACCGCCTGTGCCTCCGGGTCGCCGAAGCGGGCGTTGTATTCGATTACTTTCGGTCCGTCCGGCGTGAGTATCAGTCCGAAGTACAGGATGCCTTTGAAAGCCCGTCCCTCGCGCCGCATGGCGTCAACCGTCGGGATAAAGATGTCCTTCATACACTGCTTTGCGAGTTCCGGCGTATAGTCCGGCACCGGCGTTATGACGCCCATACCGCCGGTATTGGGGCCTTGGTCATTGTCGAAGGCCCGCTTGTGGTCGCGGGCGGACGGCATGGGATAG
>JAIRUW010000074.1 GCA_031254195.1 Oscillospiraceae bacterium | reverse complement strand
GGCAGGGGTTTCTCCGTCTCACGCGACGCGGCGCGTACGACCGGAAACGGCATCAATTTCCAATACCCCTATTACCTGCTTGACGGAACCCGCAACACAGACCGCCGCTGGTATCTGCTCTCGCCGCATTTGTGGGAGGATGCGTTCCGCCGCTTCGCGGACGGCGAGTTCGCCGGTGGCATCTCTTTAGAGGATGCGGGCGGCCTTATCTATTCCGAGTATGAGCAAAACAACCCGGTGTTCCGCGATGTGACCGGCCCGATGCTGACAGACGCGCTGCGGGCCGTGGCGGACGCTCAGGACGGGGCGTTTGCGTTGACCTACGGCAACGCCTATACATGGGGGCTTGCCGATACAATATTCGGCGTCCCGCTAGGCGCTTCGGGGTACTTTATCCAAAGCGGCGAGGTGCCGTTTTACCAGCTGGTGGTGCATGGGTATATTGAGTATTCCGGCGAGCCGCAGAACCTGTCGGCTGATAAGCGGATTTCTTTCCTGCGCTCGGTCGAATACGGCGCCCTGCCGCACTATTTCGGCATCTACGCGCCGTCCAGCGACCTCAACCGCTCGGTGCTGGCCGGGATGTTCTCGGCGTGTTATCTCGACTGGCTGCCCGAAGCGGCGGAACAGGCCGAACAGGCGGGGAGGCTACATACAGCTATCGCGGGCAAGCGGATGACCGGTCATGAAAAGCTGGGCGAGGGCGTCTTCCGCACCACGTATGAAAACGGCGTCATGGTGACGGTGGACTATAATACGCTGACCTTCACGGCGGAAGGGGTGACAGGCTGATGCAGCAGATAAAAAAGCGCCGCAAACGCAGCGGTTTGGAACGCAACAAGGCGCTGACGGGACGTATCATATGTTATTTTTGGCTGGCGGGCTTCCTGCTCTTTATGGCGGCGCCGCTGGTGCAGTCGTTGCGCTACTCCTTCTCCCGGGTGGACATCACGCAGGGGAATGTGACGCTGACGCCGACGGGCCTGAATCACTATACTCACGCGTTTACCGCCGACGCGCAGTTTCTGCCCATGCTGTTCGACTCGCTGACCGTCATCGTCGTGGACGTATTGTTAGTCACGTTTTTCTCCCTTTTCGTGGCGGTGATGCTCAATAGGAAGTTTCCGGGACGGGCTTTGCTGCGGGCTATATTCTTCCTTCCGGTCATCATCACCTCCGGCGCGCTGGTTTATGTCATGCAGTCCGATGTGACGGCCCAGTTTGCAGGGACAACGGGGCAGGCAGGGATGCCGATGCTCCAGACGGTAGACTTCAAGGAGATGCTGATGACGCTGACCAACAACAACCCCGCCGTGGCCGTCCTGACCGACGCCATCGACCGCGTCTATCAAATCATATGGAAATCCGGCGTACAGATCCTGCTCTTCATCGCGGGCTTACAAGCCATCTCGCCCGCCTTGTATGAGAGCGCGGAGGTGGAAGGCTCGACCAGCTGGGAGTCTTTTTGGAAGATTACTCTGCCGATGATCTCGCCCATCATTGTCATCAATCTCGTCTACACCATCATCGATTCCTTCACCGACTATAACAACACCCTTCTGCGCTACATACAGGACATGGCGTTCGGTACAACGCTGAATCAGGGCTACAGCGCCGCGCTGGCGTGGATTTTCTTCGGTATCATCAGCGTGCTGCTGGCACTGTCGATGGGACTACTCTCCCGAAAGGTGTTTTATATGAATGACTAAGCATGTAGAAAAACTGAAAACGGCGTTTGCGCCCGGCAGTCACAGGCGAACGACGGCGATCAAGAGAGTCAAAAAGATCATTTACGGCTTGTTCTTCGCCATGCTGTTTTTCGGGATCGGCTATGTGCTGGTCTATCCGCTGATCTATATTTTCACTACCGCCATAAAATCCACCGCCGATATGCTTGACACCACCACTGTATGGATCGCCAAGAGACCGACTTGGACAAATTTTCCAGACGCTTGGGGCTATATCAATTATCCGCGTTCGCTCTTCAACACTTTACAGGTGACATTGAGCGTGACCGCCTTGAACATGGCTGTATGTTCCACGATTGGCTACGGCTTTGCCCGTTTCCGTTTTCGCGAGCGCGGTCTCCTGTTCGCACTGGTGATCTTTACGTTAGTTGTGCCGCCACAGGTCATATTGCTTCCCAATTATTTGTATTTGCAGCGTTTTGACCTGTTTGGCATCTTCTCGCTGCTGATGGGCGGCACCCTCAAAATGACCGGTACGCCGATGGCGATTTTGTTGCCCGCCATCTTCGGTCAGGGCCTCAAAAGCGGCCTGTTTATCTATATCTTCCGCCAATTTTACCGCGGGATGCCGACCGAGCTGGAGGAGGCGGGCTACATTGACGGCTGCGGCACCGTGCGCACCTATCTGCGCATCATGCTGCCCAACGCTATGCCGGCCTTTGTGACTGTGGGATTGCTGAGCTTCGTCTGGCATTGGAGCGACGTATTTGGGCAGTCGCAGTATCTCGACGGTATGCCTACCCTTTCGGTAAGGCTGGTTGGCATTACGACGCTGATCACCAGGGGCGCGGCGGTCGCCAACCTGTCGTATGTGACGCCGGTCAAGTACGCGGGGGTGGCGCTGGTGATTTTGCCTTTGATCGTGCTATATCTAGTGGGGCAGAGATTCTTTGTTCAATCAGTAGAACGAAGCGGAATCGTGGGATAGATATATCCCGCCGGCCTGCCGGCAGGACATATATTCCAAATATAGGAGGTAAAAGTATGCAAACACGCAAAGTCTTTGCGCTCGCCTTGGCGCTGATGCTTACAGCTGGCCTACTGGCGGGCTGTACCGTCAACAGCGACGGGGAGCCGTCGCCGCTGGACGTGGGCAATCAGGATCTCGTCAACAACCGGGGTGAGGAGAACCAGCAGGGTGGTGATGTGGAAAAGCCGGTATTCCAAGGCATCAACAGCGCCGCCAGATACCGCAGCGATTTGGGGTTGGTGCCGGGACAGTTTGAGGGCAAAACCCTGACCATTTGGACGTTCTTTGTACTCGACGAGGAAGGGGAAGCCGAATTGTGGGCGGACATAAGGGCCTTCGAGGAGCTTACCGGCGTCAAAATCAACTATGTGAACGACAAGATATGGGAAACGTACTCCAGCGAACTAATCAAAGGGATCTCCACCGGCGACGGGCCGGATATCTGCGTCTTTGACGAAGAGGTTGTACCGGCGTGGGTCATGAAGGGCTATCTGGTGCCGCTGTCCGACTACATCGACTTCTCGCAAGTCACCTTGCCGCTGTCCGATGGGGTCAAACAGTTTTACACCTTCAACGGCAAGCTCTACACCTTCCCCGAGCTGAACGTGGATACAGGCAAGCTCTATTTCCGCGGCGACATTTTCGCCAACGCGTCTTTGCCCAACCCGTATGACCTTTGGAAAGAAGGCAAGTGGACATGGGATAATTTTGTTGACCTCGCGCAGCGGGTCAGGCAGGACACTGACGGCGATGGCGAGTATGACATTTGGGGCTACTATTCCTGGCGGGACGCGCAATATCTCTACTCCAACGGAGCAAACTACGTCCAATGGGTGGACGGCAAGCCGGTGGAGGGCCTAAGCGACTCGAAGGCCATCCGCGCCTTTGAATGGCACCGCGCCCTGTCGGAGCAATATGACATCGTCGCTCCGTATGACCCGGATAAAGACCCGATGGCCATGCTGGTCAGCGGCGACATCGCCATGACCTATCACGACCACTATGTGCTCACCGGGGCCGACGGCTTGCGCTCGCAGCTCGGCGATAAGCTGGGCGTAGCGCCCTTCCCGCGCGGGCCCGACCTGCCCGCCGATATCCCGTTCGGCGACCACGCCTCAGGGCACAAGGAGGGCATCAGCGGCGCCGCCAAGGAGCCGGAGATTGCGGCGATTTACATGCTCTTTAAGCGTCTGCCCATAGACGAAGCCGACGAGGCCGCTAAAAAAGCCAAGGAAGAAGCCGACAATGTAAAGTGGTTCGGTTCGCTGGAAGCCTATGAGATGAATCTGGCAATGAGTAATTATGCCGTTGTGACCCCGCTGCGCGGCTTTACCGGGCTGGATAGCGTTGTGGCCAGAATTACCGCCTCGGCCGACTCCAATATGACCATCGCCCAGGCCATCGAAGCGTATAAGGGCGTCGCGCAAAACTATATCGACATGACCTGGGATTCTCAGTAAGGAATACGAATAGGAGGACAAAATCATGAAAAAAATAACAACCCTGGCGCTTTGCGCGCTGCTCACGCTGTCCCTGCTCGCGGCCCCTGCCTTCGCGGCGGGGATGTATATCCTTGACCCGATGGGTTCCGCCACGTTTTCGGCCGACGGCGAAGACGGTACGATTAAATATAACTTCAAAGACGGCGGCGGCGCGTGGGCCAACATCATGAACCCGTGGGGCGCTTCCGCTTATATGACCGTCATCCCTTCGCAGGGCAGCATCCAAAGCCTGATCCTCACCTTTGAGGTCTCCGGCTATGACGGCGGTGCCGACGGATACCGCGCGATGGTCGGTTTCGGCATCAACGGCTGGACTCCGTCAATCTGGTCCCTCGATATCGGCGGGGACGACAATGCCAACTGGGAAGATGTTTTTGGTGAGAAGTACAATTACTATATCGAAGGCGACGGCGTTTACCGGATGATCGTGCCGATGCGCGCCGCGATGGATTATGCCGAGCGATTGGAGGTAAATCACGCCAAGGACTGGCTTGAGGGCATTGACTGTATTGAACTGGGCATCTTTGACCCGCCTGAGAGCACGACCATGCGCGTGACGATTCTCGACTTGGAGGAGACATCAGACTTCTGGTCGCTGGGGAATATGCAGCGCCTTACCGGCTCCCCGCTGTACGCTTCGGTGGGCGATTTGCCTTCTCTGCCGGAACCGGAAGCTCCTCGCGTACCGGCAGAACCCGAGCCTGAGGCTCCCGCGCCGGAAGAGCCGTCGCCGGGCGGCGAGGAACCGCCCGCGCCTGTGGAGACGCCTGATGTAACACCCGACCCCACGCCGGAGGAGCCGTCCCCCGCCCCGCCTTCGTCTGACGACGATGAAGGCGGCATCGGATGGTGGCTATGGGTCGCTCTGGGCGGCGCAGCCATTGCCATTGTTTGCGCCGTGATTGCGACAAAAAAGAAGAAGTAAATGCGTAGGGCCCGCTCACCGAGCGGGCCCTTTTCTTATCTCGGTAACTTGGCGATCTCGGCGAAGGCCTCCCCCAGCACGGGGTCAAGGGTATATAGCAGGCGGTCATAAAAGTTACTGCCCGGGGTGTCCCACAGCATCGGGACCATGCCGCGCGTATAGATCGCCTCACAGACCGAGTTAATGTAAAGATGTACCATTCCGGGCTGTTTGTTCTTGCGCTCCGCGCCGAACTCCCCGACGATGACCGGCACGCCTTTATCGATAAAGGTGGTTTTCACCTTGTCCATCAGCCTGTTCAGCTCGGCAAAGTCGGCGTCGGTCCCCCAGGAGTCGCGCATTTTGCCCCAGCTCGCGTCCTGCTCCAATATGGCGAAGGTAGAAGGCGTGTAGTAATGCACCGAAACGGCGCAACGGTTTTGCGGGTCACTGGGCATTTCAAACATCGGATCGCACGTGAGGTCAACGTCGGTGACCGGCCCGGCAATCAAAAGGTGGCGGCGGTCATTGTTACCGCCCGACGCGCGGACGAGGTCTACAAAGATTTGGTTGATCTCGTTGACCAGCCCGTAGTATTCCGCTTTGCCGTTTGCGGAGCCGCCCCACCTGTTCCAAAGGCTGTCCCAGCCCAGCTCCTCGTTGGCGGACTCAAAGATGAGGGTATCGCCGTAGTCCTTGAAGCGTTCGCTGATTTGCGTCCAAATGGCTTTGTATTTTGCCATACACCTGTCTTTATCGGCTGGGAAATCCTCCCACCAGCCGCCGTCCCAGTGGATGTTGATCAAGGCAATCATCCCGTTGTCCAGCGTCCAGTCAACGATCTGCTGTACGCGATCCATCCGGTCGGTATAAATGATATATCCGTCTTCCTCCATCTGTTGCGACCACGCCACCGGTATACGGACAGACTTAAAGCCCGCGTTAGCGTACCCGGTAATCATCTGCTCGGTGACCGGGGGACTGCCCCACGCCCGTTCGCCGCCGATGGCTTCCATGGTGTTGCCGAGGTTGACGCCGATACCCATTTCGTGCGTCAGCTCCATCGTCGTTATATCGCGCATTTCCCCCGGCTCCTTTACAGGCTCCGCAGATGGCTCGGCGGGGCTTTCCGTCTCCGGGCCGGAGCTGTCGGGCGACCCGCCGCAGGCGGACAGCAGGACGGCGGTCAGCGCAAGCAGAAGCAGGGACGACAGTGTTTTTTTCATCATAACAAAGGTACTCCTTTTTTGTGATAATAGCATTATATACCGCCGGAAATTCCCTTGTCAATCACGGCAATCGCATGAAGCATGTTTGCTCTGCTCTTGTCAATTGCGTGTATTGACATAACGCCGCCCGCGTGGTATGCTGAAACACGGAATAGTCGGGCAGTCCGGCAGCAATCATCCCGGAGGTTTACGCAATGGATATAGTCGCGCGGTGGACGGAGAGGCTGGAGCGCTTTTTTCTTTTCTACCTCTTCGCCAACCCTGTTCTGGACATTGTCAACGGCGCGTACCTGTACACAATGAAGCAATTGGGGGTCCGCCAGCCAGCCTGGCTGGCCGCGCTTTCACCCACCCTGCTGCTGCGGATCGGGGTACTGGGCCTTATGTGCTGTTTTATCCTGATACTGCGCGACCATAAGACGATACTCAACCTAATGCTTATATTTACAGCCGCGTTGCTGAGCGTTTACGGAGAGGTATTCTTCAGTATGCGTTACGGCCTGTTTTACGACGCGCAGTATATAGCCCGGTTCCTCTACAATATCGCCGCGCTGACCGTCTACTCCGCGCTGTCGCGGGGCCGCTGCGGGCGGGAGGGGATGCGTCTGCTGATGCGGCGGGCCTTTACATGGTCGGCCTTGATTATATCCGGCTCGATTATCGTCTGCTTTATCCTCTCTTCGGTACTGCCGATCAAGATAGGGTTCTATACGTATATGGACCGCTTCGGCCTGCGCGGCGCAAGCGGGTTTTACATCGCCGCCAACGAAGCGGTGGCTATCCTAATGTTGCTGCTGCCGGTGACATTTTCCGACTTTTTCGAGGCGGGCGGGTTTAAGGACAGGAAAAACTGGCCGCGGCTTGTCGCTCCGGCACTGATTATCAACGCGATGCTGCTGGTAGGCACCAAAACCGCGTTTGTGGCGCTGTTTGCCGGGTTGGCGTTTGTGGTGGCCTACCAACTGCGCCAAGCCGTTAAAAAGAAAAACCGCATTATATACCGGCGCTTAGGGCAAGCCGCCGCTTTAACCGCCGCCTTGTTTTTGGTGTTGGCGTTTTTTGGCATGGCCAACAGCCTGCTCGGCACATTAGGCGCTTTTAGTGATATTTTTGGTGAAGAGGATCAATCCTTTGAGCATATAGAGGACGAGGACCGGCGTAATGCGCTGCTCAATGCCAACCCTATCGTGCGGCTGTTGCTGAGCGGGCGGGAATATTATATGATGAGGGGCGCGGACCTGTGGTCGCAGAATTATTTTACCGCGGTGTTCGGGATAGGGCGCGGCTCACAGCTCAAGGTCATCGAGATGGATTTTTTTGAGATTCTCTTCTACTACGGCGCCTTTGGCTTTGCAGTCATGCTCTTCCCATACGCGCGAAAGGTCCGGCGCCTGTACCGGAATCTCAGGGGCAAGGGCAGCCTGTTGGTATGGAGCGTCATGCTGGGGCTTTTGCTCACAGCCGGTTACGCGTTCATCGCCGGGCATGTGGCTTTCAGTGTGACGGGGGGCTTCTATTTCATATTGATGCTCGTATATGGGGATATGCTCCTTTCCGATGGGGAGAAAGCGGAGGAGGACACGCTTTGTACGGAGTCATAACCTTCCATAGAGCGCTCAACGCCGGGGCTTTGCTGCAATGCCTCGCGCTGTCGCGCTATATGGACAGCCTTGGGCTGGACAATGTCGTCATAGACTACAGAAACGCGTTCATTGAGCGCCAGCACCACCCGTATAAGCTGTACCCCGATTCTCTGCTGAAATGCGCCGCGCGCGCCGCGGTCTTGGGGCCGGTTTTGGCCAAAAGGGTAAAGAAATTTGACGGCTTTGTGAGGGATCATATGAAAACCTCCAAGCCGTATATGTCAATAGAGCAGTTGAGCGCGGACGCGGGCGGGTACGCCGCCTTCGTCACCGGCAGCGACCAAGTGTTTAGCGTAGACTGCGCCAAATTTGACAAGGCGTATTTTCTGGATTTCCCGGGCGCTGAGGGTAAAAGGTATTCATACGCCGCCAGCATCGGACGGGACGATTTGCCGGAGGGGTATGTCCAAGAATACGCGCGGCGTTTGTCCGGCTATCCCTTCCTCTCCCTGCGCGAGGAGGCCGGAGCGGCGCTTATCAAAAACCAATTAAAGCTGGATGTGTCAGCTGAGTCGCATATCGACCCGGTCATGCTGTTTGACGGAGACTTTTGGAGGGGGATCGCCACAAAACCCAAAGAGAAGGACTATATTTTCCTATACACCATGCTGCCGTCGGACACCATCCTGCAAACAGCGGCCGCGTTGGGTAAACAAACCGGGCTTCCGGTGCTGTGGGCGGACGATAAATATTACAAACGACACCCCGGCGTATCCCACCGCCTCGCCATTTCGCCGGACGAAATGCTGGGGTATATAGCCGGGGCGCGCTATGTGGTCACCAATTCATTCCACGGGACGGCTTTCTCCATCCTTTTTGAAAAACAGTTTATCGCGGAAGCCGCGCACGCGAAATCCTCGCGAATCACGGCGCTCCTTTCCCTGCTGGGACTGGGGTCGGAGTGTGTTGACAGCGAACCGGATTGGGATGCGGTTCGGGAGCGTTTGGAAACGGAACGCCAACGCACGGCGGCGTATTTGCGCAAAATCAAACATACTGTAGAGGGCTTACCGCCGGAGAAGTGAGCGGAGCCGTTTTTTCATGCTGCGGCCCACCTTTTTATGAAGCGGAAACATAAACGCGAGCGCCTTATGAAACGGCTGGGCCTGATACACCTCAAAAAACGCGCCGCGCCGGGGGTTATGCTTCAGCGGGCGGGACAGGCGGGCATTGCCGGCGGCGGCCTCGGCATAAGCCCTCGTTTCAGACTGATACAGCGGCGGAAGCTCCAAGCCCGCCGCTTTTTCGCTGTTTACCAGCACCAGCGACACGCCCTTTTCCGCGCCCTCAGGCAGGGGCGGGCGTAACCCCCAAAAATCCGCCAGGGTGAAGTCCGCCGCCCGTTCCGCGCGGGCATAGGGGCAGGTACCGCAGGCGGGGCGGAGGAACAGCGTCGCGCCGAAGCCGTGCCCGAACGCGGTGTCGCAGACGGGCTTGGAATACCGTTTGCCGTTGTCAAACGCAACGGTAAAGCAGGGGTCATGCCAGCCCTTTACTTTATCTTTGAAGCGCACCGATACGGCTTTCGCGCGGTATTGATTCTCCAAATGCGAAAGGTATCGCGCAAACACCTCGGGCGACGGAACGCCGTTGCACACCACCTCGCAAGTAATCAGCGTCTCCCGGTCGCCGCCGAGATAACTGTATAGCCCCGCGATTTGGCAGGGGGTACCGGAGTATAAAACCCAGCGGCCCGCGTCAAGGGCTTCTCCGGCCTCGCGGAAAGACAGGCCGGTGCCGCTTTGGAGATACTTGGAGCCGTAGAAAGCCTCGCAGTCCCGCTCTGTCTCCGCGCCCCTGTGAGCCAAACGGAACTCTTTGCCGAACGTCGCGCCGAACACCATGCCGCCGCGCTCCAGCGTATAGCGCACCAGTACGCGGAAAAAACCGCCCGAAGAACTGCCAAGCCGCGCCTCGTTTTGCGTAAGCCAGGCGGCAAGGACGGTTTCCGGCGCGGGATGGAAGGGGCGCGGCGTGAGGATGGGGCAGACATGGGAGCATCGCGAACAACCGGTACAGCCGTCGCCAACGGACGGGTAGAGGAACCCTTCGTCATCTGTTTCCATACTAAGACGCGCGCAAGCGCTCACACAAGCGCCGCAGCCCGTGCATAGCTCACGCGCGGCGAGCTTTGGTGCGTTCATACCGTCTCCTCCTTTTTGCGCAAGGCGCCCTTAGCCATGCCGATGATAATGCGTATCAAATCTCTATTAAGCCATATGAAAATCGGTATGGCGGCAAGAAACAGCAGCAAATCGGCCATCGGCACAGCGCGGAAGAATGAATAGATATACGCCGTAGACAATACTGCCATCAGCAGCAATATAGGCGGATTTAGCTCGATTTTGGCGTATCTTCGCGTATGAACGACGCGCAGCAGCCATGCCAGCAAAAAGGCCGTCATATGCGCCAGTGACGCCGCCTGCGCCCCGATATACGGTATTGTGAGCAGGCAAACGGTGATGCCGCCCCCCACGCCCAGCATGGTCGTCACAAACAGGCCCATCGTTCGTTTTGCGCCCATATAGACGGTAGCGTAGAAATTGGAGAAAGCCTGAAACATGCTGCCCATGTAAAGGAGCGGGATCAACTGCCACGCATCGTAATAGGACTCATGGAGGAGCAGTGAAACGATGTGGCGCGTCGCGGGCAGCAGCAGCAGGATCGTACCCGACAGCAGCCGGACATACATGCGAAAAGTCTTCGTGTAATATTCGTTGCGGTCGTGTGAGCCGTATTCCAGAATAGCGTTCTCCTGCCATGCCAGCCCAAAAATATTATAGACAGTCATCAACAGCGCGGGGAACTTGGACGCCGCCGCGAATAGGCCGTTGGCTTCCAGCCCTTCAAAATGGAGGATGGCGTAACGGTTGACCACCATCATCACAGGCCATATCACCGCGTGGGGCAGCAGCGGGACGCTGTAATGGCACATTTCCCGGACCTGTTTGAATGAAATCAGCGAAAACCGGACACGGCGGTACACACCGACGGTACATTCGATCAGCAATATGGCAAACACATCGGCGATGATGACCGAATAGAGAAGGGCCTCTACGCCAACACCTAATGTAATGATAAAAATGAGGTTTGCCGCCAGCATGACGCCGGTATAGGTGACGCCGGACAGAGCGTAGACCGTATTGCGTCTGAGGCCGCGGGCGGCTTGCTGTGAAAAGACCAGCATGACCGATGTGACGAAATATCCCGGCAATATCCAACCCAAGCGTATCTCCGCCAGCATGTTTAGGATGCACAAAACAACAACTGCCAAAAAAAGCCCGCCCGCAACGACCGCAAACGCGCCGGACAATACCCGGGTAGCATCCGTTTCGTCATTCCCATCACGCAGCTCCAGCAAATGGCGGTAGAGGGCGTCGGTGATCTGGAGCGTGACCATCGGCGTTGCCATTAGAATCACGGTGATGAGGATGTCATAGTATCCCAGGTCATCGGCTGTGATATACGCCGTATACAGGCCGATGAGCAATACGCTCATCAGCTTGGAGAGCGATGTACCGAGGCCGAAAATCAGTATGTTTTTGGCAAGCGCGTTCTTTCTGTCCATAGATTGCAGTATACCACGCGCAGGCGGAGAACGCAAGGTTTTGCACGCAAGGGATTGATGCAAACGTTGGCAGTGTTGTTTCGACATGAATAATATGCTATAATAGAGCGCAGGAAGGTGAAACAATGGCGCATCCTTTACAAAACAAACACCGGCTTTGGGCGGAGATTGACCTTGGACGCCTGACGGCTAATTACAAGATTGCACAAAAAAACGCACACGGCGGCAAGATCATGCCGGTCATCAAAGCCGACGCCTATGGGCATGGCGCGGTGCAGGCCGCGCTGGCTTTACGCGACGCGGGAGCGGATTTTTTCGCTGTCGCCACGCCGGAGGAAGCGCTGCAACTGCGCCGCCACGGGGTGGGGTGCGGCATTCTGCTCCTGGGCGCGGCGCCGGTCTCGCACCTCCCCGCGCTGGCGGCGGCGGGCGTGACCCTGTGCGTTCCCGATACCGGGACGGCGCGGGTGTACGGGCAGACGCTTGGCAGTCGCCCAGCCGATGTACATATCAAGTTCAACACCGGTATGACCCGCCTCGGGCTTCCGTCCGCGACCGCCGTCCGTGACGCTTTAGAAATCGCCTCCAACCTGCGTGTCACTGGGTTGTTTACCCATTTTGCCTCCGCCGACGACCCGTCGGAGGACGGTTTTACACGGTCGCAGTTCAATACATTCATGGCTGTTTGCGAGGCGCTTCGCGGGCACGGCTTGACGGGTGCCGTCCTCCACAGCGCCAACAGCGCGGCCCTGCTGGGGCATCCGTACACGCACCTTGACTACGCCCGCCCGGGGCTGATGCTGTATGGGTATTCGCCGTGCGGCGGCGGGGAGGGCTTGCGTCCTGTCCTGTCCCTGTACTCATCTATCATGCAGTGCCATACTGTCCCGGCGGGGACGACGGTCAGCTATGGGCGGGCATGGACGGCGGAGCGGGAGAGCGTCATTGCCACCGTCCCGGTTGGGTATGCCGACGGGCTGTCCTGGGCGCTGTCGGGCAGTGGTATGGTTATGCTGGTGAGAGGACGTCAAGCGCCGCTGATCGGGCGGATCTGCATGGATTTCTGCGCCCTTGATGTGACCGGCATCCCCGGCGCGGCCCCCGGCGACCTTGTGACCGTTTTAGGCGACGGTATCGACGCCGCCGATCACGCCCGGCTGTCCGGCACCATCCCCTGGGAGGTGCTGTGCTCCATCGGGCGGCGCGTCCCGCGCGTTTACAGGCGGGACGGTGAAATCATAGAGGAGACGAATGATATTGACAGATTATAGTGGAGCATTTCAGCTAACTTTCGGTACGGGAGGCTTACGCGGCATCCTTGGAGACGGAGCGGACCGTATGAACCTGTATATGGTCGGTCGGGCTACGCTGGGTGTGGCTGAATGGCTGGGCAGGCGCGGAAAGGCTGTCGTTGCGTACGATACCCGGCTGATGTCAAAAGAGTTTGCCCGACACACTGCGCAGATTTTAGCGGATAACGGGGTTGAGGCGCATCTGTTTCCGCGCCCTGTGCCCACACCCGCGCTGTCTTTCGCGGTGCGGCATCTGCGGGCGGACGCGGGGATTTGTATCACGGCAAGCCATAACCCGGCGGAGTATAACGGTTATAAGGTCTACGGCGCGGACGGCGGGCAGATCACGCCCGGCGACGCGGCGGTAATTGCCGCGCGCATTCAAGATTACATAGAGGGAGAGCATAGGACTTCCAAGCAGATCGTGACGGTATCCGAAACGGTATTGTCGGAGTATCTCGACGCGGTCGAAGCCTTGCGTCTGACCAATACACCCTGCGATAACCTCCGCGTAGCCTATACGCCGCTCAACGGCGCGGGGCTGGAATGCGTGACGGAGATACTGCAACGGATTGGGGCGGAGTATATCACCGTACCGGAGCAAACGGAGCCGGACGGCCGTTTCCCCACCTGTCCCAAACCCAACCCGGAGGAGGACTCCGCATTGGAGCTGGGGATGACACTTTGCCTCGCGCAAAATTGCGACTTTTTGCTGGCAACCGATCCCGACTGCGACCGTGTAGGCGTGGCTGTCAATCATAACGGGATTATGCGCCGCCTGACCGGAAACGAGGTCGGCGTTTTGCTGCTGGAGTATATCGTGCGCTCGTTATATGAAAACGGAAAACTGCCGCCAAACCCCGTCGCGGTCAAAACCATCGTTACAACACCGATGGCGCGAGCCATTTGCGATGATTACGGCATAGAATTGCGCGACGTGCTGACCGGATTTAAGTATATCGGCGAGCAGATTGGCCTGTTGGAACAGGACGGCGGCGCGGAACGCTTCCTCTTTGGCTTTGAGGAGAGCTGCGGTTATCTGTCCGGCGCCCATGCGCGGGACAAAGACGGCGTCAACGCCGCAATGCTGATATGCGATATGGCGGCTGACTATAAACGGCGGGATATGACGCTGGCCGGCGCGATCGACGCGCTGTACAGGCGTTATGGGCAATGGGTGACGCGGCTGAGATCGGTTGGAGCGGAGCCGGGGATAGTGGACAGGCTGCGCCATAACCAGCCAAAGACGATAGCGGGCCATCCTGTCTTAAAAGTGACCGATTATTTGAAAAGGGCCGACGGCTTGACCGCCGATGTGTTGTCCTATGAGCTGGAGGGCGGGACTGTCATCGTCCGGCCCAGCGGGACGGAACCCAAGGTCAAGGTTTATTATCTGTTAAGGGGAATGGACGATGCGGAAATTGACGCCGATTTTCAAAGACTATATCTGGGGCGGGACACGCCTTAAAACCGAATACGGAAAGATTACAGACCTGCCGCGCGTTGCGGAAAGCTGGGAGCTGTCTGACGGCCCCGTTTTGATAAAGCTGATTGACGCGAGGGAGAGCCTGTCGGTGCAGGTACACCCGGACGACGACTATGCCCGTATCCATGATAACGGAATAGGCAAAACCGAGATGTGGGTTATTTTGGATTGTGAGCCGGG
>JAIRUW010000030.1 GCA_031254195.1 Oscillospiraceae bacterium | reverse complement strand
TGGAAGCGGGCATTTATACCGACAGCAGTATCTTGCCGCAAGAGAAGTACGCCCGCGCGCTGATGGCGCAATTGCTCTATAACCTGCTGACAAAGTAGGGCGCGGCTCGAAAAACTATTTTCCAGCTAGCCCGGCAAGGCCATTTATGACCTTGCCGGGCGCTTTTACCATTTGTGTGAATAATCCAAGTAAAGGAGCCCACGCGCACACATGAAACGGTCTAGAGTTCCTCGAAAAGCGGTCTGGGTTCACGCGCATTTGGTTCGGTCTGTGTGAAGGATAGATATACATTTTTGCACACCGGGGCAGGACTTCCCGCCTCTCACTTCCTTTCATTTTATGCAATAGCCACTCGTCAAAGATGAGCAGGTCAACACCCTTATACTGTTTCATCGCTTTTGGGTAGGTACCCATGCCGCGTGCCATAGCAAGCTCATTCAGCAAATCCGGCAGACGGCTGTATTTCACCTAGAGATATTGGCGACAGGCGGTAATGCCGAAGGCGTAGCCCAGATATGGCTTACCCGCTCCGGTGGCGCTGAGGATAATAATGTTGTGCTTTTCCTGAATATAGGGACAAGTAGCGAGTTTTGAGATAAGCGATTTGTCCAGTTTATGGTCAGGGAGATACTCGATGTCCTCTACGCAGACATTTGAAAGATGGAACTGCGCCCCGCGGATTAAGCTGTTTAGCTTTTATTTCTGCGGGCAGGCCATTCGGCGTCGAAGAGCCGTCCGAGCCATTTTTCAAAGGAAAGCGCGGTGAATGCCGGATCGCTCCCTTGAGTCCGCAATATTTCAATCACGGCGCCAATGTTATGGTGAAAAATGTCGATAATGTTATATAAATTTTATATATTTAACGCCGTAATATTGCAAAATCAGCCATTGACTTTCTCTTATACTGGATACAACCTTCTGAAAAAGAAGGAAATACAAAGGAGGAATACTATCATGAAAAAGGCAGTGGCAATCTTACTAGCGGCACTCATTCTATCTCTGGGAGCAGTTCCCGCTCTGGCTGCTTATGGTCCGCCGGTGAATATTGTAGTTGGTCAATAATACTTAGATTAATGCCGAGTTCATTCTCGGCATTGATCTTTATGTAGTCGGCAAAGATTTGGTTTTCCATAGCCATAGCGGTGAAATAAGAGTGTACAATAGATGTCAGACCGCCCTTCCGGTCGCCCCTTTCCAGTTTAGCCGTACCGCTATTATTGAGCAAATAGGGTAATATTCTAAGCCTGTTATACTGAATGGCCAGGGTTATGGCAGACTGGCATACTTGTTCAACTTCTTTATGCCTGCCCAGTCGACCGTAGCACGTGGACAAATTGTACAGTAAGTCGGGATACATCTCACATTTCAACCGCTCGTTAAGATAAAAGGTGTTCATACTCTTTGCGGCATCCTCAAATACTTTAGCGGCCTTATCAAACTTGCCGGCGCTAAGGAGACACCTACCGATACCGTTAATGATTGATAACTCATCAAAACGGAGGCGGTATTCCGATATGCGGTCAAGGCTGAAATTCGTTTTGGTTATCTTGAGCGCCTCAACCAGCCTGTTGATTGCAATATGTCCCTCCAACTCAGGCGTCATTAGAACTTTAGCGTATATATACAGTTGGCGGTACATCCCTTTACCTATGAGCTTTTTCTCGTCGATTTGCACGAGCAGGAGGCGCAGCCTGTCATACTTCTCATCCCGGATGGCGAACCGCAAATCGTTGAAGTCATCGTCTTCGTAACAATCGCTACCGTCCAGTAGCATGGAGAGGGCATCGTCCAGTGACATATTGAACAGTTGAAGCATAGCCTGCAAAATATAGCGGGGAGGTATACATTCTCCGCGTTCGATACGGGATATGGCGGAATCAGAAACACCCAGGCTCTCCGCCACATTAGCCTGTGTCAGACCGCATCGTTTGCGGATCCTTGCGACACTCTCACCAATCCTTGGCATACCATCCTTAAACAAATCCCCATTGGATTTCTTTCCGTTTCTCTTTTCTTCCTGTTTCATGGGCAAGTCCTCCTCGATAAAATTGTCGAAATAACAGCCATTCAATCATACAGGATGGACTTTCGGATAAAAAGCGCATATCATGAGAACCTGAAAATTTTTCGAAAATTTTCAGATTCCCGCGATATGCGCTGGTTTGCCTTGTATGTTTAAGTATAATGCTGTTACATCTTATCAAAATTAGGAGGACATACTACATGGAAAGCAAAACCAATATCCACATCGGCGAAGCCATCAACGAAGCCTGCAAATCTCGCTTTGACCTAACAACTCACGTCTCTGGTATCCTTCGTGAAATCGGTATGCCCGCTCATATCAGGGGCTATCGGCATGTGAGGGAGGCCATTATACTCGTCATTGCAGATCAAGATTTAATCTGCGCTGTCACGAAAGCATTGTATCCAACCGTAGCCAAAATTTTCGCCACCACCCCCTCCCGCGTGGAACGCGCTATTCGTCACGCGGTCGAGGTGGCTTGGGATAGAGGAGATCTACAAACCCGTCATCGTTTTTTTGGATATACCGTTAGCGGCTTAAAAGGAAAACCTACAAACTCCGAGTTCATTGCCGCCGTCGCCGAACATCTTTTCATGCTATCCGCTTCATAATCCTTCTGCGCTGTCCCTGCCCGCCACCATGAAAACCTGTAATTTTTATTCTTCATATCAAAGAACGGCGGATAAGCAGCCGCCGTTCTTTGATATCGTTGTATTTTATTCGCTCTTCCGTTTAGGATCACGTTGCGTTTTCTTGATCCTTTTCTCCCGCCTCTACGGATCGATCCACGCGTGCGCCTGCTACATTTCATACAGTATATTCATTGTAGAAAAATCTGTCCTTGACAAATCGTTCCTAACGGCTATTTTGGGCCCGAGACCACCGCCGCTGTCAAGGCATTCCAGCAGGCGTTCAGGATGCTTGACGACGGTATCATTGGCCGGGCCACGTGGTTTCGCATCTCTTACATTTATGTCGCCGTCACCAAGTTGGCGGAGCTGACCAGCGAAGGCCAGCGGATCGGCATCGGTCTCAACCCGCCGACAGCGGTCTTGAGGTTAGGTTCGCGCGGTGCGGATGTGGTGGAATTGCAATTCCTGATCAATTTTATCTCGCGGTATTACGCCAGCATCCCGTCGGTCATTCAGGACAGCGTGTTCGGCCCGGCTACGCGGGACGCCGTCATCGCGTTCCAGCGCCAGTTTGGCTTGACGCCGGATGGCATTGTAGGTCCGGCCACATGGAACCGCCTCTACTCCGTCTATAGAAGCATCGAAAATGAGGCTCCCTCGCCCCCCGAACCCGGCCCCACGCCGCCCACCGGCCTGCCGCCCTATCCGGGGTTCCTCATTCGCAACGGTTCTAGGGGCGAAGCGGTGCGCACGGTGCAGGACGCGATCAACAGGCTTGCCGCGACGATTCCCAGTATCCCGCGCATATCGGCGGACGGGATCTTTGGCAACCTGACTCATAACGCCGTCGTCGCGTTCCAGCGCTATTTTGGCTTGACGCCGGACGGCATCGTAGGCCCCATTACATGGAACCGCCTGATGACTGAGGCCGCCGCCTCGCCCGAGACTCCGCCGCCGCCGACGGTCAACCCGCCCTTCCCCGGTTTCTTTATCGCGCAGGGCTCGGTCGGCAATTATGTGACGGACATCCAGCACGCCATCAACAGGGTCGCGGCAAGGGTGCCGTCCATCCCGCGCGTGACGGCGGACGGCATCTTCGGCGCCAACACGCGAAACGCCGTCATCGCCTTCCAGCGCCATTTCGGGCTGGCGCAAGACGGCATTGTGGGGCAAGCGACATGGAACAGGCTGATGCAGGAAGCCAACGCCTGATTAGATTTTTGCAAAACGCGCAATAATACCCCCAACGAATCAAAGGGCGCGGGACGCGGACCATTCGCGTCCTGTGCCTGACAGAAATGTTGGGGGGCAGCTTTTATGATCAACATGACAAAAAAAGAATACGCGCAATATGTAAAGGGCAAAGCCCCGGCGAGCCGGATTGTTCGCGACACGGCGCTGGCGTGGCTGATCGGCGGCGCGATCTGTATGCTGGGGCAGGGCCTGGCCGATCTGTACAAGGCACAGGGACTGACCAAGGAAGTGTCGTCCACCGCCGCGTCTATGACTCTGGTGGCTGTCGCCGCCGCACTGACGGCTTTCCGCGTCTACGACAACATCGCCAAATGGGCGGGCGCGGGTACGCTCATCCCCATCACCGGCTTCGCCAACGCAATGGTCGCACCGGCGATGGAGTTTAAGAGCGAGGGATTCATCAACGGCTTAGCGGCAAAAATGTTCGTCATCGCTGGGCCGGTAATCGTTTACGGGTTGCTGGCGTCGGCGGTATATGGTACGGTACTGTGGGTGATGAAACTGGTGTCAGGCGGGTAGGGGCATGAAAGGAAGCCAGCGACGGCTTCCTTTTTATTGCTTTTTCCTTAATTCTAACACATCATCTGCCGAGACTTTATAATACTTGCAGAGTGCAATCAAGTGCCGGATTGGCAATTCATTAGCTCCACGCTCGTATCTAGCATACATAGACTGCGATGTGCCGAGCATGGCTGCTATTTTTTGCTGCGTCAAATCATTATCTTCTCTGAGTCCTCTTAGAATTTGCATATACCTTTCCATGTATGCCCCCCTTCAAGGCATCGTAACATAGTAAAGAAATTTACTATTGACATTAGTTAATAAATTTACTATACTGGGATTTAACGAGTCCTTTATGAAACTTGAAACTCGTAAACAGGTAGGAGGGTGTGTGATGCTCACAATGTTCTGCACAAACTGTGGAAATCAAAATCTCGTCAACGCAAGATTTTGCACTTCGTGTGGCAATAGCTTAGATCAGATTGCCACACCGCCCAGAGAAAGAAGCACAGCCAGCAAAGTGCTGTTCGGTACATACATGACCAATGGGCTGGTGATGATAGCAGGAGGAATAGTGAGCTTATTTATGGGAATGTATTTTAACAGCTCCGCTAAATACCAGCTTTACAGGTTGATGGGGGGCGACAACTACGTAGCTTATTTTCAATGGGGTGGCGGCTTGCTTTTTATTATTGGCGTTTGTTGCATTTGCATTCATTATGTAAAAAAGTAAAATAGATTTAATTATATGCGCCAAAAAAAACCGCCGGGAGTATCGGCGGGCTTTGTGAATGAACCTGCACAGGCTAAGAAAGAGAATGATAAAACTTAGTCTTGCGGCTTTTGCCGAAGTATGCTAGGATAGGCGAGCAAGAGGGTGTCGGTTACTGACAACGCCGCCGTTCTTCCCCACGATTCTGTTGTGGAGGAAGGAGGTGGTTTGCCAATGGGAAAAAAGCTGATTCGGTTCGTCTTTTGCGCGATATTCGCGCTTTGGCTTCTGATAAAGTTTGCCCCAAAAGCAATGTAGCCGCTCTACCCCACTCAAGGTAACGGCTACATAGCTTATTCCTAAAGGTGGCGTGTCGGTTTCCGGCACGCTCTTGCGCTTTTAGTATAGCATATCCGGCGGGATTGTCAAGGAACATTTTTCCGGCTCAGAAAACACGACGCCCGGATAAACTTTCAAATATCCTCTTGACAAAACAATATCTTAATGATATTATAATAATATCATTAAGGAGGAGGGTTTCAACATGGCACAAAACAATACATCCTACACCGAGGAGAAGATCCTGTCGCCGAGCAGCGGATTCCCGGCGCTTATCCTCTCCATCCTGCTGCTGATCGCGGCGACAGCCGGCCTCATCATCGCGGCCATCGCGCTGGAAAAGGAGTTCACCGTTCTGTCGCTGACGGCAGTGATCGTCACCGGCGTATATCTGTGCCTGCCCGGATGGGTTCCGTTTTCGGGGCTGAAAATCATCCGTCCCAACGAGGCGGCGGTGTACACGCTGTTTGGCAGATACTACGGCACCATCGCCAAGTCCGGGTTCTTCTGGATCAACCCGTTTTGCTCGATGTTCGCGCCGGAAGTAAACAAAACCACCGTGGGGGACGTCAAAACCAGCGGCATACAGTGGGAGAAGAAGCAAAAGGTATCGCTCAAAGCCACGACGCTTGACAACGCCCGGCAGAAGATCAACGACCGCGACGGCAACCCAATCGACATCGGGGTGGTGGTCATTTGGCGCGTGATCAATGCCACCAAGGCCGTGTTCGAGGTGGACAACTACAGGGATTATATCTCCACCCAAGCCGACGCCGCCATCCGCCACACCGTGCGGATGTACCCCTATGACATCTCGGATGAGGGCGATGAAAAATCCCTGCGCGGCAGCTCGGGCGCCGTGACGGAAGAGCTCAAGCGCGGCCTTCAGGAGCGCGTCGCGTTCGCGGGCATAGAGATACTGGAAGCCCGCATCTCGCATCTGGCCTACGCGCAGGAAATCGCCGCCGCCATGCTCCAGCGCCAGCAGGCGGACGCGCTGATTGCCGCTAAGCAGAAGATTGTCGAGGGCGCGGTCGGCATGGTGGAGATGGCGCTGAACAAGCTCTCGGAGAATCAAGTGGTCGCCCTCGACGAGGAGCGCAAAGCGGCCATGGTGTCCAATCTGCTGGTCGTCCTCTGCGGCAACAGGGACGCGCAGCCGATCGTCAACAGCGGAAGCATTTATTGACATGGCTTCGCAGGACAAAGAGAAAAAGCAGGTGCCGCTGCGCCTGTCCGCGTCCCTTTGGGTCGAAATCAGCCGCTGGGCGGAGGACGAGTTCCGCTCCATCAACGGTCAGATCGAATATATCCTGAGCGAGGCGGTCAAACAGCGCCGGCGCGAAAAAGAGGACGAGGAGACGTAGAGGGCGATTATCAATCGCCCGCCAATACCCCGCAAGTGGTCCTACGCGTCCGCGTGAGGTTACGGGCGGCTAATAGCCGCCCCTACACCCTATCCGATATTATTAAACGTCACAATGCTTTCCTGCCGTGTATACGCCCTCTGCGGGCTGAACAGCGGGTTATCCGCCGTGCCGGTGCCGCTCATGATACCGGCGTTGCGTACATAGTTGATCGCGTTCACCGCCCAACCTGACGCCGTGCCGATGTCGTTAAACCCCGCAGAGCTGGTATTGCTCACATCCATCCCCGCTACCTTGACGGTGTTCAGTATCATCATCGCGGCTTGCTCGCGGTTGAACTGCCCGCCCGGATTAAACCGCCCCGGGGCGGCGTCCGTCGGTGCTAACTCCCCGCCCGTAACGCCCAAACGGTACGCCGCGAGTATGTTCGGGTCGGTGGTGTCGGAGAAGGTATGCCCCATCCTTTCCGCTATCCCACGCTCCGCCACGATTGCGTCTATGTTCTTATCCAGCCGCACCTCCAGCCACCTGACAGCGAGGCGGCAGAACTCGGCGCGGGTGATGACGTTGGTGTAGCTGCCTTGAATGTCAGCCGGGACGAAACCCTTACCAATCGCCGCTGTGATACCAGCTTTCGCCCAGTCTGCGGCGGTGTCGAGAGGGTTGGCGGGTGCGAATGACAGCGGCAACACTTTTGCCGTTTTATCGCCAAGGTATTTTATGATGTCTGAAAGTGTTGCTTCGTTGTAAAATATATTTTGCGTTGAAGAGGAAGAATAATAATCCGACAAAACAGGGCCGAAATTATTTTGCACATAGGTGTTGCCGCTGAAAATAATATCAGCGGGTTCTTCTGTATGCAATCTAACCAGAGCTTTGCGCGAAATGTAAAATACATTGTTGGATACAATTATATTATCCATATTTCGTTCACCATCGTCAGCAAAGATTATTGCATTCGCGGAAGATATCTCTATCCCCCTGTTTACGCTGCCTCGTGGGTATCCGATATAAAGCATGTAGTTATCGTTGACCACAATATTGCGGTAAACAATCCCTTTTTGTTGCACGGTAAACGCGGCTATTTGAAAGGCAAATCCGGTCCGCTCAAATATATTGCCTTCAATAAGCATATTTTCTGATAAACGTTCTACCGAAAGCCCTTCCCAACCAAATTCTATGGTAACGCCTTCGTCATATACCTCATGGATATAATTATTCCTGATAATGCCATTGCTTCCTTTTGAAAACACAACACCGCCGCCTGCGCCGCTGACTTGACTTAATTCTATAAATAATCCCCAATCTGCGCCTCCGCAAAATGATATTTCATTGTTTTGTATGGTTAAGCCATCATCGTTCACAGTTAACCCGCAATTTCCATAATACTTAATGGCAAGGTTATCTATCACCACATCCTTTGACGTTTGGACTAAACCCACATAACCGTCTAACGATGCGATTTCAATGGACTCATATATCTCTCCGGGGTTCCCGTCATCGCAGCGCAGGTATAGTTTGCCTGTTCGGAGGCAATCAAATAATGGCAATATCCCATTAATTACAGTATCATACCCCGTCAAATCTACATCATTAAAGAACTCGTAATTTTCCAGCATTTTTACATCAAATGCTGCACCGGTGCTTATTCTTTTGTCATCAACAACGTTATATCGTTTCCCATCCCAATAGGCGTAACGTTTCTGCGCGAATCTCTCACCCTCGTTAAATGCGAAATAGCCGCAAAAGGTCATTTCTTTATAGTAAACCCAAATGTTATCCGTCCCTTCAAGAAGCGACCATTTCTCCGCGCCCGCCGAATTTTCCTGAGAACCGTAAATTCGCGGCTTCTCACCTTCGCCATAGGCAGAATAGGTCACACCCTCTTGGCACATCAACGGACTGCCGCGCCATAAATCTCCGCGCTTGAAAAACACGCCGTCACCGGGCTTTAAGTCTGCGTTGTTGACTTTATCAAGCGTCCTCCACGATTTATCGGATGAGCGCCCGTCGTTACTATCATTGCCGTCGTTGGAGACATAGTAACTCGTTCCTGTGATTGTAATTTCCGTCGGGCTATCAAGAATAGACTGCTTGCGTTCTTCGGCGGCGTTGAGTATGGCTATGTCGTCGTCGGTAAGAAAGCGCGCTGATATTTCTAAGCCGCTGTCGTGTAGGCGCAATGCGGCAAGCAAAGCCTCTGTATGCAAAAAGGGTTCGTCGGGGCGCACGGAATTTTTGGCTGCGTCATACTCAAAAATAGTTTTCCCGCTATATAACGAAACCCTGCCAAACGAGTAAAAATACGCTAAGGCGGTACTGCTCCAATCATAAACAAAGGAGCTTTTCTCAAATCCAATTTTTTTGCCTACAAGTTCATAATCCTGTAGATATTGATAAGGGTTCGATATTCTACCTATTTCATCCCAGCATTTTTCACCGATGGTATTGTTAATTATCCACCATTCGCTATTAAATTCCGCATAATCGCCGCCGAGCGTAATAGTAGCCTCCAATACCAGCATCATACCCTCAAAACGCGTCATCTCCCTCGTCGCCGCCCGCGCTTCGGGAAATTGTCTCTGCCACGCTGCCAGCTTCGACGAATCCGCAAGCTCCACTGTCCTGTCGAGCATTTTCATAAACTGCGCGTAAGTCACGGCGAGGTTATCGGCGCGGTACGCGCCGAAGCCCAGCGCGACGGCGCGGGCCAGTTCCGGTTCGGTGTAGGCGGCGGTTGCCGCGGGGATGAAGGCTGCGAGCATAATGAGGGCAAGCGCAAGGGAGGTTATTTGTTTGAGCCGTTTCATGGGAATCCCTCCGTTTATAGAATGGGTTTGTTCACTATTATAACATGGACATTTGCTTCGCGCAATTTTTTCTTGACATTGAACACGGGTTTCTATAGAATAGATAAGATGAACGCATTGTACGGATTCGGGACGTTCCGCGTTTCGTGTATTTACACTGTACTCATACATCAGATATTAAACGGAGGTGTACCCGTGCCTTTACCGCTGCAAATTACCTTCATAGCACTGACGGTAATCGGTCCTGTCATAGCCTTCCTCCTTGGCATCCGGTACCGCAAAAATGTCGCAGAGAAAGAAATAACCGGAGCCGAAGAAGAAGCCCGCCGCATTGTCAACGAAGCCATTAAGGCGTCCGAGAGCAAGAAACGTGAAGCCCTTTTGGAGGCCAAAGAGGAGATTCACCGCAACCGCCAGGAATCCGAGCGCGAGATCAAAGACCGCCGCATCGAATTGCAAAAACAGGAGCGCCGGCTCCAGCAAAAAGAGGAGAACTACGATAAAAAACTCGAAAATATTGAGAAAAAGGACGAACAGCTCGCCCAAAAACACAAAACCGCCGACGAGGCGCGTGAAGAGATCGCCCTAATCAAACGCAGCCAGATGGAAATGCTGGAGAAGCTGTCCGGGTTCTCGACCGAGGAAGCCAAGGTCTACTTAATCAAGAACGTGGAGAGCGAAGTCACGCATGAAATGGCGATGAAAATCAAAGACATCGAGGAGAAGTTCAAGGACGAGGCCGATCATAAGGCGCGGGAGATCGTGTCGATGGCCATCCAGAAGGTGGCGAGCGACCATGTCACCGAGGCCACCGTTTCGGTCGTCCACCTGCCCAACGACGAGATGAAGGGCCGCATCATCGGGCGCGAGGGCCGCAATATCCGCACCCTCGAAACCCTGACCGGCGTTGACCTGATCATCGACGATACGCCCGAGGCCATCACCCTCTCCAGCTTTGACCCGGTGCGCCGCGAGGTGGCCCGCCTCAGTCTGGAAAAGCTGATCTCGGACGGGCGCATCCACCCCGCCCGCATTGAGGAAGTGGTGGAGAAATCGAAAAAAGAGATTGAAGCCATCATCCGCTCCGAAGGCGAACGCGCCACCTTTGAAACAGGCGTCCACGGGATTCATCCTGAGCTGGTCAAGCTGCTGGGCCGCATGAAGTACCGCACCAGTTACGGCCAGAATGTCTTGCAGCACTCGATCGAAGTAGCGCTGCTGGCGGGCGCCATGGCCGCCGAACTGGGGCTTGACCCCATGCAGGCCAAACGTGCCGGCCTGCTGCACGACCTCGGCAAAGCCGTTGACCATGAAGTGGAGGGCAGCCATGTCGCCATCGGCGTGGATCTCGCCCGTAAATACAGGGAGCACAACGACATCCTGCACGCCATCGAAGCCCACCACGGCGATGTGGAGGCCAAAACCGTCGTCGCAAGCCTCGTCCAGGCCGCCGACGCCATCTCCGCCGCCCGCCCCGGCGCGAGGCGCGAGAACCTTGAAAACTATATCAAGCGGCTGGAGAAGCTGGAGGAGCTGGCCTGCTCGTTCGATGGCGTGGAAAAATCCTTCGCCATTCAGGCGGGGCGCGAGATCCGCATCATGGTCAAACCCGAGGCCATCGACGACGACCGCATGGTCCTGCTGGCCCGCGAGCTCGCCAAGAAAATCGAGAGCGACCTCGAATACCCCGGGCAGATCAAGGTGCACCTGATACGGGAGATACGGCATATAGAATACGCGAAATAACGAGCGTATCCCCCGCCTAACGCCAAGCATACGCTGGGCAAGGGCGGGGGATACTATCTTTGCCGCTGTTATGTGGCCTCAAAGAACCGCAGGGTGCAGCCGTATATGGGCGTACCGCTTTCATCCCTCCCGGCGATGTCACCGTACCAGCCGAGCGTGTCGCAAAACCACGCGCATGTTTTCTCCATATCCCGCGTAAAATAGACGGGCGCGTTTTCCTTGACATAGTAACCCCGCTCGCTGTAAGTTTGTAAGTCGTTTTTCCCGTTCATAGAATCTGTCCTTTCTTCGTCAATCGTTTGAAAGGTGATTTTTGGATAGGCTGGGAGCGTAACGCCTCCGCCGCGCGCCTGCGAAGGGGAAACGCCGTATTGCCGGCCAAAGGCCCTGGAAAAAGCCGCGGGGGAATCATAGCCGTATTTTATCGCGATGTCTATGATTTTTTCGCCGCTGTTTTGGAGTTCGTCGCCCGCGAGCGAAAGCCTGCGGTTACGGATGTATTCGCCCAGCGAGGTATGCGTGACAAACGAAAACAGCCGCTGAAACTCCCACAGGGAGCAGCCCGTGTATCGCGCGGCGGCCTTCAGGTCTATCTCACCGGTCAGGTTCTCCTCGATATACCCGACCGCCCGGTTCATTTTGGCCTGCCAATCCATTTCTTCACCTCCCGGGTTTACTATAACAGAACGGACAACGGCTTGCTTTGCCGATCTTGCAGTTTTTTGCAAAGGGGGTCATTCGATGAACCTGATCGCTTTCGGCGACATATGCGGCGAGGCGGGCCTGCGGATCGCCTGCGGGAAAATACGCCCGCTCAAAAAGTATTACGGCGCAGAGTTTTGCGTCCTCAACGGCGAGAACGCCGACGTCCTGGGCATCAGGCCCGAGCAGGCGCGGCGGCTCTTTGAGGCGGGCGCGGATGTGGTGACGCTGGGCAACCATGTGTGGAAACGCGCCCAAATCATAAGCGAATTGAGAGAGAATAGAGCCCTCCTCCGCCCGCTTAACTTCGCGGGGCAAACGCCCGGCGAGGGGTTTGTCCGCCTGCCGCTAAACTCGGGGCGCTGGCTAACGGTCCTATGCCTGGTGGGCAGGCTCAACTGCGAATGGAACGCCGACAACCCCTTCCGCGCGCCGGAAGCGCTGATGAAGGAGTATAAGGATGACCTGTTCGTGATAGACTTCCATGCCGAGGCTACCAGCGAAAAAGCCGCGCTGGCCCATCATTTTGACGGCCGCGCCGCGGCTGTGTTCGGTACGCACACCCATGTGCAGACCTCCGACGAGCGCGTCCTGCCGGGCGGCACGGGGTTTATTACCGACCTGGGCATGACCGGCCCGCGGCACTCGGTGCTGGGAGTGAAGACGGAGCAGTCGGTAGCAGGGTTTTTAGGCGACGTGCCGGTGCGGTACGAGTCGCCCGATACCGAGGCGGTGATGGAGGGCGCGGTGTTTACCATTGATGAAGCCTCGGGGAAGTGTACTGGAGTTGAAAGAATCAGGGTTGAGGAGTAAACGCCACCTTTTTCCCGCCCCGCATGATTCCCGTGACATTCACACCCTCATCCAAGAAGACCAGATCAGCCTCGTACCCCGGCCGGATGTAGCCCAGCCGGTTTGCGACGCCCAGCATCTCGGCCGGATAGGCCGACGCCATGCGCAGTGCTTCGTCCAGTTCGATGCCGCAATGGTCTACGCAGTTGCGGACGGCGGTCGCCATGTCCAGCGCCGAGCCCGCGAGCGTCCCGTCGGCGGTGGCGCAGCGCCCGTCTTTACATACGATCTCTTTGCCGCCGATGGTATAGACCGCGTCCGGTTTCCCAACCGGCGGCATCGCGTCTGTGACTAAAAACAGGCGCTTTTTTTTCAGCCCTTTGGCCAGCTTTACCGAGAGCCAGTCCACATGGATGCCGTCCGCGATGATCCCGGCCCATATGCTGTTCATGGACAGCGCCGCGCCGACGACGCCCGGCTCCCGTCCGGTCATCTGGCTCATGGCGTTGTATAGGTGGGTGACCCCGGTTACGCCGGCGGCGAAAGCCGCCTCGGCAATAACGCACGGGGCGTCGGTATGGCCTAAAAAGACCTGTATGTCCGCGTCGGTAAAGAGTTTGATGTATGCCTCCCCCGCCGATTCAGGGGCGACGGTGACCAGCGAGATGGCCCCCTGCCCTGTGGTGAGCAGCCGGTGGATTTCTCCCGAGGTGGCGGGGCGGATGAACTCCGTATCATGGACGCCCGGTCTGGCGTTGGACAAATAGGGGCCTTCCAAATGCGTCCCTATCACGCCGATGCCCGCGCCCATGGAGGCTTTGACCGCTTTCAGGCACTGCTCCATCGTGTCGAGGCTTGCGGTGATGACGGTCGGGCACCAGTGCAGCGTCCCATACCGCTCATGCGCTTTCGCGATCGTCGCCAGGGCCTCCGGCGTGGGGTCGTCGTTGAACAACACGCCGCCGCCGCCGTTGACCTGCGCGTCTATAAACCCCGGCGCGACGATGCCGCCGTTCAGGTCTACGGTTTGCAGCCCTTTGGGGACATAGGACAGCGACGGGGTGCCCGTGATCTTCCCGTTTTCGATCATCACGGCGTGTTTGCGCAGGATGGCGTCCCCTGTGTAGACGCATCCGTTAATCAAGGCAAACGTGTTTTTCATAAGCTGTCAGCTGCCTCCTTTGTTACGATCGTTGTATTTTGTCTGCATCGGCAGGAGTTTGAGCAGTTTGCTTGCAATATAAGCTAAAAGAGTATTTTAATTCTGCTGTTGCTGGCGTACTTACTCGTCAATTCATCATAATATCTTTCATCGTTTTCATTGATTACTTTATTATACTGGTCTATATATTCAGGATAATGCTGTCTGATAAATTTTTTCAATTTATCTGCTTGAATCGTGTCCGCTTCTATCCTGAGTTTATCTAAGAAGATCGGAATATCGGCATTTAATGCGTCAATGATTTCTTCAACATCCATAATATACGGTAAAACGGGCGTTATAAATACCCAAACCGGAACACCGTTACCAACTAAGTTGTTTGCGGTCAATATGTTGTTATTTTGCACTCCCTCTTCGATTTGATTGACATTTGATATTCCCATAAGCACGGTAATATCTGCGTTAAAGTTTCTCAATATATCTATATCTCTGAATATTAAGCTATTATCGGATTTGGTTGTTATCATTGTGTTGATTCCGAGTTCATTAAGAACCGACAAACATTTTCTTGTTAAGCCGTACTCTTCCTCGAGCTGCATATATGGGTCGCAGCGGCTGCCTATATAAACTATTTCTGATTTATCCCATGAACTGAGCTTCTCATTTATTAGGTCGGCAATATTTATATTCACATAAATATCTTTGTTCCAATTTTCGTCATTTAACTGCCAGCAATACGGACAACACAACTGGCAACCGTCATACGGGTCAATAATCGGCACTTTTCCACCGTCGGGCGGAAATTCGTATGTTATGGGATTGAGTATTGTTCTTTCAATAATCATTTACCTACACCACCTAACATAAAATACCGCCTCGCTAAGGCGCAATCACCCTCGCCTGCAACTGCGCCCTGACGCACAGCTCCGCCGCTTTGAAGGCGTGGTCTTGCGTCATGGCATTTTCGGTGCGGTTGAGGCAGTCCAGTATCAGCTGCCCGAAAAACGGGTATCCGATTTTGCCGTGTACGTTGTATTGCGTTTCCTCCTTGCCATTGGCGAGGAAGAGGTGGCCGGGGCCGTCTTTCGTCCCAAGGTTCATATATTTGCGCTGTTCGATAAAGCCCTCGGTGCCAAGGATGAAGCTGCGCCCGTCCCCCCATGTCTGCAAGCCGTCCGGGGTGAACCAGTCCACGCGGAAATACCCCGCCGCGCCGGTGTCGGTCAGCAGCGTCGCGTCGCCGAAGTCGTCCAATCCGGGATACTCGGGGTGGCTGAAATTCCCGATCTGGCTGTGAGTGACCGCGGCGTCCTTTGCGCCGGTGTAGTATAAAATCTGCTCGATCTGGTGGCTGCCGATGTCACAGAGGATGCCGCCATACTTTTCCTTGAGGAAAAACCAGTCCGGGCGGCTCGCCGCGGACAAACGGTGCGGCCCCAGCCCCAGCACCTGCACCACCCGCCCGATGGCGCCCTGTTCAATCAGCTGTCCCGCGAACACCGCCGTTTCGACATGGATGCGCTCGGAGTAGTATACCATATACTTCCTCCCGGTGCGCTTCACCGCGTCCTTAGCGGCTTCAAGCTGTTCCAGCGTCGTCAGCGGGGCCTTGTCGGTGAAGTAATCCTTGCCTGCCTCCATCACGCGCAATCCCAGCGCGCAGCGTTCGCTGGTGACAGCCGCGCCCGTGACCAGATGCACCTCGGGGTCGGAGAGGATTTCCTCCTCGCTTTCCGCCCGCTTGACTTGGGGATAGGCTTTGCAGAAGGCGTCCAGCTTTTTCCTGTCCGGGTCATACACGCTCTTCAGCGTCGCCCCGGCTTCAATCAGGCCATTGCACTGGCCGTAGATGTGCCCGTGGTCGAGGGCGACGGCGGAGAAAACGAACTCGCCCGGTTTAACGACCGGCGCGGGTTTGCCTTTAGGCGCGTAGTTTTGTCCGTCAGACATGCCGCTCATCTATAATCACTCCCCGTTGTAATGGTTCCGCGCAGTTCCTGTATTTGGGCGGTTTTTTGAAAAAATCGCGGTACAGACTCTAAAATACCTTCTACAGTATAAAATGGATCGTTCGGGGCGATAGGCAGCGCCACCGTCCGTTCCAGTGCCGCGGCTTTATAAACAGCGGTGATCAGTTCGATCGTCAATCGCCCGTCCGTGCCGCTAATCAGCGGTTTTCCGCCAGTTTCGACCGCCGTCAGCACGTCGTCTATCTGCCCGGTATGCGCCTCATGGTTAAGAGTGGGCAAGGCTTTATAATAGGCTTCGATCTCCCGCTCCAGCGCGGGGTTTGGTTCGGGGAAGCCGTTGGGCTTTGACAGTGACGCCGCGACCTTCCACGGCGCGGAGACGCGGGCCTTCTCTCCCTGGAATATGACTTGCTGCTCCTCTCCGTGATGGATGACCGAACTCGTAACCTGCGCCAGAGCCCCGTTCGGGTAGCGCATGACGGCTACCGAGATGTCCTCTACTTCGGAATTGTCATGCGACGTATTGGACATCATGGCACAAACCGATTGCGGCAGGCCCAGCATCCAGCCTAGCATGTCGATATGGTGGACGGCATGGTTGAGGGTACAGCCGCCGCCCTCCTTCTCCCAAAGCCCGCGCCACCATAGGTCATAATAACAGTGCCCGCGCCACCAGTGGGAATCTATCTGCGCGTGGACGGTTTTGCCGATCAGCCCTTCATCGAGTACCCGCTTTAGATTCCAGATAGGCGCGCGAAAGCGGTTTTGCGCGATGACGGAGAGCGTTTTCCCGCTAACCTCCGCCGCATGAATCATCGTATCACACTCCGCCAGCGATGCCGCCATCGGCTTTTCGACGATGACATGCTTTCCCGCACGGAGGCAGTCGGCTGTAATCTCCGCATGGCAATACGGCGGCGTGCAAACGCTGACAAGATCAAACACCGCGCCGTCCAGCAATTCCTTGTGCGATGCAAAGACTTGCGCATCCAATCCATACTCCTTCTTCTTCTGCTCACACTTTTCCGGCGCAATGTCGCATAAGGCCACGATCTCGCACCGCTCTGGAAATGCCAAATAGCCCTTGATATGCAGGGCTGAAATATTGCCGGTTCCGATAATAGCGACTTTTAGCACACCACTACCCCTTTTTCTTCTTCTTGCCAAACCAAACGATAAACCAGACCCAAAACGGCAGGGCAATCACCCCCGCCCAAAACAGAGGGGATTCCATGAGGTCCCACGGGGACTCCCACCAAAACACAAGGAGGTCGCGCTGCCCCCACAGTACGGCGGCCGCAACGCAGACGGCGGCCACGGCGCACACCAGCACCGCCCCGGCGGCTAAGTCTTTAACGGCTTTGATCACGGGCGAATGGCCCGGTTTCAGCCCGTCGCAAAGGCGCTCCAAAGCGGTGTTGATCAGCTCCGCGCCGATGACCAGGCCGCAGGCCAGTGCGGTCAGCGCCCAGTCCCATTCATAAAACTCAAAGAGAATGCCGACGATGATGATGTAGTACACGGCGGCAAGGTGGGCGCGCATATTGCGCTCCATCTTGACCGCGTGCCATATCCCGCGGAAGGCATACTGAAAGCTCTTCATCGCAAAAGCCCCAGCCTCTCCATCACGGCTTCCTCCTTCTTTCGCATAACCGCCCTGTCCCAGTCCGTTTCATGATCGAAACCCAGCAGGTGCAGCGCCCCGTGCGCCGTAAGATATGCCAGCTCCCGCTCTAAGCTGTGATTATATTCCTTCGCCTGCTTTTTAGCGCGTTTTTTCGCGATAAGCACATCGCCTATGTAGACCCGCCCGGTATCCGGGTCGGGCTTGTCGCCAGGGTTCCACATCGGGAAAGAGAGCACGTCGGTCACTTTGTTCACCCCGCGCCGCATCCGGTTCAGCTCACGCATCTCGCGGTCCGAGATCAAAATGACGTCCATGACGCAGGGGAAAGGAAGCCTCTCGTTTTTCACCGCCAGCCGAGCGGCGCGGCGCAGCAGGGCCTTATCGTCTCCCGCGTCGTAAACGCGCACGCGGCAGCGCGTCATGGCTTATCAGGCTTCACGGCGCCCGGCGGACGGGAGGCTAAGGTGAATTTAGCCTTCCCTGCCGGTCTGTGAAGCCCCTCGTATTTTTCATACGCTTTGACGATCCGCTGCACCAGCACATGGCGCACCACGTCGCGGGCGGACAGCTCACAGATGGCGATGTCGTCCACATTTTTTAGGACGCGCACCGCCTCTTTCAGCCCGCTCACCTTTTCGCGCGGCAGGTCAATCTGCGTTATGTCGCCCGTGATGACGACGCGCGAGCCGAAGCCCATGCGGGTCAAAAACATCTTCATCTGCTCCTTGGTGGTGTTCTGCGCTTCGTCAAGGATGATGAACGAATCGTCCAGCGTCCGCCCACGCATATAGGCCAGCGGCGCGACCTCAATGGAGCCGCGCTCGACGAATTTATGGTATGTCTCCGAACCCAGCATGTCAAACAGCGCGTCATACAGCGGGCGGAGGTAGGGGTCTACCTTGTTTTGGAGGTCGCCCGGCAGGAACCCCAGCTTCTCCCCGGCCTCGACGGCGGGGCGTGTCAAGATGATGCGGCTGACCGCTTTTTGCCGGAAGGCGGTGACCGCTTTGGCGACGGCAAGGTAAGTCTTGCCCGTCCCGGCGGGGCCGACGCCAATGGTAATGGTATTATTGGCGATGGCGTCTAGGTATTTCTTCTGCCCCAGCGTTTTGGCTTTGACCGGCTTGCCCTTGGCGGTGACGCAGACGGTGTCCTTGCCCATTTGAGAGAGCTTGTCCTCCGCGCCGTCCTCCACCAGCCCGAGGATATAGTGGATATTCTGGTCTGTGATCATCTCGCCGCGCGCGATGACCGACAGCAGCCCTTCCACCACTTTCACGGCGCGGTAGACATTCTCCGCGTCACCCATGATCTTGAGCTCGGTGTCGCGGTTGATCACCTTGACGCCGGCGCTTTGCTCAATGAGTTTGATATTGTGGTCGAAAGACCCGAACAGCGCGATGACTTGCTCCAAGCGTTCTACGTTGATGGTTTGCTCTATCATGTATGCTCTCCTTTGTGTTAGCTTTCGTTGTGATCCATATAGGTTTTTAGGAAATCTAAAACCTCCATTGTGCAGTCCACCATGCGGTTGTGCTTAGTATTCCGGCTTGTGGAAAAGGTCCCGAAATAACCCCACGGGTCTTTGACTTGCGGCCCCCAGTCCCACAGCCCGTCCGCGTTTTGCTGTTCTATCAGCCAGTTCACCGCGTCGGCGAGGTAAAGCGCGGAGCCGTGAAACTGATTGATATAATTGAACGTATGGAACCAGCGGCGGGACTTGTTGTGTACGAAATTCTCCGGCAGTTTGTCAGGCGTTTTATCCCAAAACCAGCCGTGACGGGCCGCATGTCCGCCATGATGGCGAAGCATCATCTCCTCCAAATCAGGCGAAAGCTCCTCGCGCCGTTTGAGCAGCAGCCCAAACTGCATGGGGATCAGCCTGTCTTCCCGCGTATAAAAAATCTCATGCTGCGCCTTGCGTTCCCGCTCATAGGAATACATGCCGTCCTCGTAAGCGCGGGAGGCGATATACAGCCATTCGCCAAAGGTCCGGTCACATAACTCGTTATACGGCTTGATCGCCTCAATCGTTTCGCAAATGGAAGCCGTCTGCCATGGTATGGCGCGTTCGTTCTTGTTGTAAAGCCTCTCCCGGCTTGTCCCTTTGAGAAAGTCCTCCAGGTACTCATACGCGCGAAGGAGTATATCCCTGTCTTCTATCGTCAGGCCGATATACAGACAGCGGTTGATGGCGGTCATGGATGTTGGGAACTTGGCTTTTTGGGAATAGTCTTTGGATTGCAGCGGCCCCCAACCGCCAAAATAATCCTGCTCGGCATGTAACTCTTCGACAATGTCGCCGGATAAGAAAGCCGGACGCAGTTCACACAGCGTTTGATCCTCATAGGGAGTATCCAGCAGCCTAAAAAGAATATTATACCGCACCGCCGGGTACTCGCAATCATCATACAGCCGCAGCGCGGCTTTTCTGAACGTCTCTTTTGTCAGCATACACAGATGCCCCTAAACAAACCGCCGCTTGCCCGTGATAGACAACAGTTCGATTTTATACACCCGCATAATTTTCAAAACCGCTCTGTCATACGCAAATCCCGGATAGCCGCAATGCTCCAACAGAAGATCCATTCCGTGGGCCGCGTCCTCTTCCTCTGCGACTATGGCTCTGCCGAACCCGATCACGCTTTCATATTCGGTTGTCAGGCCATTTTCGCTTCGCGCGTAGCGGTGAAAAATGTCCGCTTCCACACAGACGGCGTTGTTTTTGGCCAGCAGCTCGTGCTTAAACCCCTCTTTAGCGCCGTGAAAGTAGACCGTGACCTTGCCGTCCCGCACCTCAAACCCGAATGACAACGGCACGACATACGGAAAAGGATCGCCGTTTATGCCGAGCCGGATGGACTCCGCACGGCGCAGGACGTCGATGATTTCGTCAAAATCTTTGATTTCCCTGTCTGCCCGTCTCATCATATCTCCTCCGTATTAAGGGATTCTCCATCCTAAAGTTTCCGCCAGGTCAATCTTATGTGAAACGTCTATGCGTTCCAAACTCTCCGCGACAAGGACGCCCGTCGCAAGGCCCGGTTCCGGGTTGAAGAGGAAGGTTTCCGAGAGGATTTCCCCTCGCGATATGCCGCCGCGCAGCGCCTCCTCCAGCGCGTGCCGCAGCGCGTCCTCCGCGACGCTTTCGTCCATCTGGTACGACACCGGCTCATACTCGGTATAGGTCTCTTTCACCAGCGCGATGGGGAAGACAACGTTCTGCGGGAGGCGCAGGGCTGACGTCTCACTTATTTTATCACACATGGCATACGGTTGGCTAGCGTTTCCATATAAATTTACCCGCCGCCCGCCCAAAACCAGCGCGTAACGCGTCTTGGACCGTCCCGTGTACTTTTTGCCGACCGCCCCGGTGGGGACGGCGGCCCGCAGCTCCGTCCATGTCCGGGCGGTCACGTCGGCGCGGGCGTTGACCAGCCGGACACCCACCTGTGAGGAGTCGACCAGCCCGCTGACCAGCAATTGCCCCCTTTGTACCGTGTCGCCCGGGAATACCTGCGCCGAGCCGGAAAGGGTGTCGATCCGCGTGACCAGCCCCGCTTTTTCCGCGATAACATTCACAGGGGTGCCGCGGGAAATGATCTCCGGCTTTTCGGCGCGTTCGCGCACCACCACCGAGGCGTGGCTGCCGGTGACGTTGACGGTCAGCCATATCAGCTTGTCCAGTTTGAGCAGCATTTGGTTACGTACCGTCTCAATGTTCACCGAGGAGGAGCGCGAGCCGGTCAAGACGCCGGACTCGCGCAAGGCCTGCAAGATCTCCTCGTTTGTCAGAGACACGTTGCCTTCCACGGAAAAGTCCCAGATATAACGGTTGGAGACAAACAGCGCCAAGAGGCAGACAAGAAGCCCCGCGATCAGCGCGTAGCGCCCCTTAAAGCGCTCAAGGAAAAAGGACATCCCGCGCCGGTCCAGTGGCGTCAGCACACCGCCGATGCGGGCAGCCAGTTCTTCCGCCCGGACAAGGGCCTTTCGCGGGATGGTGGCTTCCAGCCGCACTTCGCTGACCCGCTCCGCGCTCCAAAAGGCAATATTGTTGTGCGCGCACAGGTTGATGAAGCGTTCCGGGAACGGGCACTCCACCGAAACGCGGGCAAACCCCCGCAGCAGGTTGACCATTTTTTGCATACGGCGCCTCCTAAAAAATAAATTCTACCCTAAAGATAAGGCCCTCCAGCCGCAGCTCGCTTGCCGTCATAGCGCGGATATGAAAACCCTCGCCGCTCAGCTTGAGAACGGCCTCCCCGCCGTTGACATGCACCTCGCGCGTACCGTATTCCAACAAGCCCTGATGGTTTTCGATATAAATCTCACGGTAACCGTGAATGACGATCTTCGGGACACCTGCGGCCAGATCGGCCGGGATGTCCATTTTACGCGCCGCCTTTTCCAAAAAACTCTCTTTCATATCCACCATTGCCCCATCGTTTCGCAGGGTGGGGAAACTCATTTTCCACACCCGTCCGCGAGGCGCGTATGGAGCATGTCATTATCCCCCCGTACATAACTATTGGACAGGGGGGATGTCTATGACCCAGATTCTAAAGAAACGGCGGCTGACCGACCTTAGCGTGGGACTGATGCTGGCGCTCGCCGCGGTGGGGCTGCTGATCGCGCCGAAAACGACCTCGGAGGCGGCGCGGGAGGGGCTGTATATCTGCATCGATGTGCTGATCCCGTCGCTCTTCCCTTTTTTCGTGCTCAGTACGCTGACCATCGAGCTGGGATTGGCGCGGACGATAGGCCGCGCGCTGGAACCGGCCATGCGACCGCTCTTCCGTGTAGGCGGTCCCTGCGCGGCGGCGGTGGCTTTGGGGTTTCTGGGCGGCTACCCGGTCGGGGCGAAATGCGCCATTTCGCTTTTTGAAAAAGGGCAGTGCTCCAAGGAGGAGGCGGAGCGCCTGCTCGCCTTCTGCAACAACTCCGGCCCCGCGTTTATCCTGGGCGCAGCGGGCGTGGGGATCCTCGGCTCGACACGCGCCGGGTGGCTGCTCTACCTGACGCATACGGCGGCGTCGCTCACGGTGGGGCTGCTGTTCCGCTTTTATAAGCGCGGCAAGATTACCGAACCGGAAAAGCCGGACGGCGCGGTAAAGGCCGTTTCGCTGTCCGACGCATTCACCCGGTCGGTGAAATCGTCTTTCGCCTCGGTATTTTATATCTCCTCATTCGTCATCTTTTTCACCGCCGCCGTGCGCCTGCTCTATACAAGCGGCGTCCTGCCGATGACGGCCGACTTGCTCTCCTCCCTGTTCGCGCCGCTCGGGCTGACCCAAAACGCGGCGCAAAACCTGCTGACAGGGCTGATCGAGCTAACGAGCGGCCTGTTTTCCCTGCAAGGCGGCGCTTCGTCCAAGCTGGCGGGGCGGATGGCCATGGCGGCTTTCATGCTGGGATGGGCGGGATTGTCCGTCCACTGCCAGGTGCTGTCGTTCATAGGGCAAAGCGGGCTCTCGCCGCGGACATACCTCGCGGGGAAGGTGCTGCACGCCTGCGTATCCGCCGTATACGCCTTCCTGCTGACCGGCCTGGCTGGGCTGGAAATTCCCGTCACCGAAGCAATCGCCGAGCAGGTGGAGACCATGGCGCGATTGGGTTTTTGGGACACGCTAAGCGTTACTCTGACCACTGTGGCGGCCGCCGTGCTGGGTCTGCTGCTTTTTGTGGCGGGGACACTGTGGCGGCGGGGGAGGCTGTAAAAATGATTTTACATTAACGACATAATCGGTTATAATACTACAGGGAGGGGAGAGTATGACCAAAACGTTTACAGTCGTGATTCAACAAGAGGACGATTGGTATGTTGCCAGCTGTGTGGAGAACAATGTCGCGTCACAAGGCAAGACAATAGACGATGCCATTATCAATTTGCGTGAAGCGGTGGCGCTATATTATCAGGATGAGCCAATTCCGATTTTCCACCCGGCATTCGTAACGACTTTGGAGGTGGCGATTTAATGCCACCGGTAATACGGCCGGATCAAGTCATTAAAGTGCTGGAATGCAAAGAGTTTCAGTTCGTTTCTCAAAAAGGGAGCCACAGAAAATATAAAAGAGGCGGAAGAACGGTTGTCATCCCCATGCACTATGAGCTCGCTAAAGGTACTCTGATGAGAATATTAAGGCAGGCAGGTCTTTCGCTTGAGGATATATTTGGAGGTTAAGCATGAATAAAAAACGGCTGGTCGCGTGCTTTGACGTTATAGGCGGCAACGTGACAAAAGCGAAACAGTTTCAAGACAACATCTATGTCGCGCCTGCCGCCGAAATGGCCAAGCGGATGAGCGAAGAAGGGATAGACGAGGTCATCTTTTTCGACGTCACGGCGTCCGCCGAGCGCCGTATGATCGACTTAGACACCGTCCGCGCGGTGAAGAAGCATATTACCGTGCCGTTCATCGTGGGCGGCGGTCTGCGCGGCCTGGACGATATGCGCGCGGCTGTCGATGCCGGGGCGGACAAAGTCAGCATAGACTCGATGGCGGTGCGCAACCCGGACATCATCGCCGAGGGGGCGCGCGAGCTTGGGTCCGGGCGGATCGTTTTGAGTATGCAGGTCAAGCGGGTAGCCAAAACCGACGCAATACCAAGCGGGTATGAGATTGCCATCGACGGTGCGCGGACATTCACTGGGATGGACGCGCTCGAATGGGCCAAGCGCGGCGCGGCGCTGGGCGCGGGCGAAATCTGCGTTAACAGCATCGACAACGACGGCGGCTGCGAGGGCTATGACCTCGAAATCACCAAGGCCGTCGCCGAAGCGGTGAACATCCCAATCATTGCGTCGGGCGGCGCGGGGCTGCCGCGCCACGTACTCGACGCATTTATAAAAGCGGGCGCGGAAGCGGCGATTGTCAGTTCAATGCTGTATTCGCCAAGGCTCGCGAAAAACTATACCGTGCGGGAGATCAAGGACGAGCTGATTGCGGCGGGGGTTGACATATAGGCGTATGAGTTGCCAAAGAGCCGCGAAAGCGGCTCTTTGTTTGTACTTGACGGTTTACGGGCTATGGGAACAGTGTCACATTTCCTAAGCCAACACCGGGTGCACCACTACCATGGTGTCTGTGTTCAAAGCCAATCTTCAACGTCTCCACACCTCTTACATCCACGCTAAATGAAATAGGCGGCACCCCTGCGGTCATGCCCTCGAATGTGTATAGCAATACCCCATCTCCCCAGATTTTCAAATCACATTTACGAGTGGAATCTCTGCTGCCGTATTGTAGAAAATACGTCCCTTCAATGCGTGAAAATTCCTTGTTTAAGGAATAATCAATATATCGATTAGGGACTATTGATTCAGTATCACGTAACAAACAATCTTTTTGAAATGTATCCGTACTGTCTCTGGCTTCATTCACATGCCGAAGATTGCTGCCGAGCGCAGTATGATATTTAAGCTCGCTCAGTTTATATGTCCTGTTAGCGTTAAAATATCTTGAGCCAAGGTACAGTGTTTTGGTGCTGTCGTCCCATGACGTTACACCATCGCAAAGAGCCTCGCCTATTGCCCGTGCCGGGATATAGGTAACCCCGTTTATCATAAACGGATTGATGGGGATTCCCGCCACGCTTTCATCAATCAGCCTCCCGTTTGCCACAACCTTGATGTTGTCATACATGACAGTGACTTGCCTGTAGGTTCCGGTCACAGACGCTATGGATGGAACGATTACCGACGATAGGATCACAGCCGCTAAGAACCCGATGACCATGCCTTGAATGCGATTTTTCATTTTGGTTATCCTCCCTTATGACGCGTATTATCAATACGCCTTTTCTTGATTATAGCGTATTGATGATACACTCGTCAAGAGGGGATTATCATGAAAATTAATGCAAATGACTATAAAGACAGCGAGATAATTAAAATCATCAGAGAGTGGACGGAACTCACGCAAAAGCAATTTGGTGAAACTATACATCGCAGCAGGCATACCGTTCAGTCAATGGAGTTGGGGCGCAGTGGTATTTATTTGCAAACACTGTTGGATATTGCAGAGATTCACGGACTGACCATCACCATAGAAAAGAAACGATAATTGCCGGCGCTTGACAACCGCCGGCAACTGCTGTATACTGCATAGCATAAAGTGGGGTGCTGCCGTCAGGCGGCTGAGAGAGCATGAAACGCCATGCTAAACCCTTAGAACCGGATGCGGGTAATGCCGCCGTCGGGAGTATAAGGTTTTCTGTGAGACACACCCCCATTTTAACATGTTGGAGGTGCGTTTTTATGGAAAAAGCAAAGACCCGCGGCCACATCCTCGCGTTGGTGGAATCCTCCCTGCTCGTCGCCCTCGGTTTTGTCCTCAGCTATGTCACGCTGTTTGAAATGCCGCAGGGCGGGTCGGTGACGCCGCTCTCTATGCTGCCCATCCTGATGATCGGGATGCGGCGCGGCCTCAAATGGGGGCTCGCGGGCGGATTTGTGTTTGCCTGCTTGCAAATGCTTCAAAAATTCTGGCCCCCGCCGACCGGCACGTTCTTAGCCTATGCCGCCGTGGTCGTGCTGGACTATATCGCCGCGTTCGGCGTATTGGGGCTGTCCGGCTTCTTCAAAGGGAGGAAATATGGCCTGTTATACGCCATCCCCCTCTGTATGGCTTTGCGTTTTCTCTTCCATTTCGCGTCCGGCCTCGCCATCTGGCACGAGTACGCGGGGGAGATGCCGGTTTGGGTTTACTCGCTTACATACAACGGCTCCTACATGGTCGTTGAGATGGCGATGACCCTCGTGGTGGGCGCCGTCCTTTGCAAAACCGCGCCCATCCTGTTCCGAACGCAAACTCCTGAAAGGAATTGATCGTTTGGGTATCTTCGACGGCGTTTTACTCGCGGCGGACATAGACGGCACGCTTCTCAACAGGAAGCATGAACTGACCGCGCCCGTGCGTGCGGCGCTGGAATCGTTTACCGCGCGGGGCGGACTGTTCACTGTCGCGACGGGGCGCAGTTTCGCGGGGTTTGCTGCCCTGCGCCCGTTGGTGCCGCTGAACGCGCCCGTCATCCTGTCCAACGGAGCGTATATCTACGATTATGCGGTGGGGCGCGAGCTGCACACCGAGTGGCTGTCCGGCCCGTTTGAAGAAGCGCTCCATGACATCCAAGCCCGCTTCCCCGGCCTCGGGACGGAGCTTCACTGGCCCGGCCGCGTCGCTGTTATGAACTACAACCGCTGGAACGAGGTGCATATGACCTCCGTCCGGTGTACGTTCGATGAAATCAAAGACCCGTCCGACGCGCCGCCGCCGTGGCTCAAGCTGCTGTTTGTGGACGAGCATGAAACGCTGAAGGAGGTTGCCGGATACGCGATTTCGCGGTATAAAGAGCATTTTTCGTTCGTTTTTTCAGCGAAATGCCTTTTAGAGATGCAGAACGCCGGGGTTAACAAAGCCGTGGGCGTAAAGATGCTGGCGGAGATGCTGTCGCTGGACGAGAAAAACGTCTACACGGCGGGGGACGCGGGCAACGACCTGGGGATGCTGCGGGCGTATGAATCGTTCGCGCCTGCGTCGGGGACGGCGGAAGCCCGCGCCGCCGCGTCGCATACCGTGCCAAGCTGCGACGAAGACGCAATGGCGGCAGTGGTGGCGTTTTTGGAGCAGCGGTATGGATGATGATAAGGCGTATGAAAGAAAGTGCCGCTATGGGATGGCGGCACTTTCTTTTTTCACTGTAGCTTTTTGCCTGTTTCAAAGGTATTCATAGTAAAGGGG
>JAIRUW010000005.1 GCA_031254195.1 Oscillospiraceae bacterium | reverse complement strand
GACCTGACGGAAGCGGAGGACCCCCTGGCGGGCAAGGTTTTCTCCGAGGCGCGCCTGGCCTGGCGCGAGGAATACATCGGGGAGCCTTGGACGATCCGCACCGCCGACGGGCTGACTCTCGTTGCCGAGCATACGCGTCCGGCGGGCAGCGTCCCGCCGTCCGCAGGCGAGCGCTCCAACGGAGACGGCCTCTCCGAAAACGGCGATCTCCCCGGGGAAGACGGTCTCTTCGAGGGAGACGACGGGGAAGAATACTATATTGAGACCATTTCCCCCGAGGACAGCCACGCGTGGGTGATCCTGGCCTCCGGCATCCGGGGCCGCGAACTGTATCTGGAGGACTTGGTCATTGAGCTGCATAGGCGCGGCGTCCATGTGCTGAAGGTACACCTGCGCGGCCACGGCCCCAGCGGCGGCGATTCGCTGGGCCTGGGGTTTCTGGACCGGGCGGACGTCCTGTCCTGGGTGCGCCGCGTCGAGACGGCGGACCCCCTGGCGCGCATCGTGCTGTTCGGGTTTTCGGACGCGGCGGCGGCGATGCTGATGGCCGCGCCGGACGTCCCGCCCTCGGTGGTGGGGATTGTCAGCGACAGCGCTTTCACGCGCTATGACCGGGTGCTGAGCCGTCTGCTCCGCGAACAGTACGAGCTGCCGGTGTTCCCGCTGATGCCGGCGGGCAATCTGGCCTGCTATCGCCGCCAGGGCTTTTGGTTCAGCGACGCCGACCCGGAAACGGCGGTGGCGAACGCCCGCGTGCCGATCCTGTTCTTCCACGGCGGCGCGGACGGCTATATTCCCCCGGAAATGGCCGAGGCGCTGTTCGAGGCCGCACCCGGCAACCCCTCCCTGGACGGCTCCGCCGCCCACGAAAAGTCGCTTCTGATCGTCCCAAACGCCTCGCACTGCCGCGCAATGGACGCCGCCCCGGAGACGTATTGGAAGCTGCTAGGGCAGTTTTTAGAGCTGAGGCTGACAGACAGATAGCGGGGACCCTCTCCGGCCCTGCGGGCCACCTCTCCCGGAGGGAGAGGTGCCGCAGCAGCAGCGGAGAGGGTCCCATTTGCGTTGATTTGGTCGTAGGGGCAAAGAGAAGCACTTTATGCGGTATACCTACTACCGAGGATTAGCGAAGCTGAGGATGCAGGCGTGGCTTACTTTCACGGCGTCTGTACAGACGCGGGTTTATTTGACGCTTACGCGGGGCTTGTATCTGTTGCCGGATTTTGTGATGAAATGCTCCATTACCCACTTTGTCATGTCAGACAGGCTTTCCTGCAATGGACGGGGCGAAAACCCAATCTTATCACGGGCTTTCTGATTTGAGAAACGGCAGTTGCTATGAATCGTCTGCATGGAATAATGCGTATACAGCGGCTTTTTACGCAATAGAAAATAGTAGAATTCCGCGAAATAGCTTGTTCCCATAGCAAACCAATACGGCAGCTTGGTGCGCAGCATTTTCCGTCCGCTTGCTCCGGCTATCTCCGAAATCATTTTACCGACCGATATTTCATACCCCGACAGGATAAAACACTCGCCGGACTGCCAGTTTTCAATCATACCACGTATCCCGCCTGCCACATCCCGCACGTCAACGAAGTTATACCCACCGTCAACATACGCCATAAGACTGCCGCACAAAAAATCGCTGATCAGTTGCCCGATATTCGAGAGTTTTCTCTCATTCGGTCCGATAATACCCGACGGGAAGGCGATCATAGCGTCAAGCCCCTGCCGCGTCATGTCCAGTACGGTTTTTGTCGCTTCCGCTTTGGTTTTGCTGTATAAGCCTTTTACTTTGTCCGGGTTGAAATCAGTAATTTCCGTCATGGTTTCATTCTTTGGCAGACACGGGATAGCGTGTACCGAACTGCAATAAATCATTTTCATGTCATGCCTGCGGCACAATTCCGCTACGTTCTTTGTGCCGCTTACATTGACGCGCCTCATCAATTCGCGGTTGCGGGTGCTTATGTCGATAACTCCCGCCAAGTGAATCACAACGTCAAACCCCGACGCTTCGCGTTCCAATGCTTCCATGTCGCAAACGTCGGCATACCGTATATCGGAGTATGGCGAAATGTATTCAATCTTTTCACCGGGCAGGACAAGCGACGTTACAGTATATCCTGCGTCATGCAGTATCTGGACCAATACGGTTCCAAGATAACCCGTCGCGCCTGTTATCAGGCATTTATTTATACTGCGTTTCATGTGAGGACCCTCCTTTCGGGGAGCTTTGAGAATATTGTTTTACTCAATGATTATACCACAAGATTGTGAACAAATAATGACGGGTGTATTTCAATATACCGGAAAGCGAGGTGTGACCGCTTGATACTCCCGCTGCCTGTTGACTTTTAATAGCTGGTCTTTTTTGGTACGAGACCCCTCCCACTCCTTAACGCCTCAAACAACGCCCGGTTCCCAACCGGATCGCCTAGATCGGGAGCGAACCCGGCAAAGTGCACCGTTACGGTCTTGTGGGTGTATTTGGCGATCAGCGGCGGGTCGTTATTTGTCGGCGCATAGCCTGTCATCGCTCGAAATCTCCTTGTTTTTTAAGATTGAATCCAAGGAGAGTGTAACATATAAACATTCGATTGTCAACATATGTGTTCATGCAGAAGCTCATTATAGTCTACACTTTACTCAGAGGTGACTAGAAAATGAGCAAAATGCAGTTAAATCCAGCAACAGTAGGCGAAGCGATAGCTGTGTTTCGGGAAAGAAAAGGCGTAACCCAAGAAGTATTGAGCGGTCTGTCTGACATTGGTCGAACACATCTAAGTGCGATAGAGCGCGGTGAGCGCAAGCCAACATTAGAAACGCTGTACAGGATAAGCCGCGCCCTTGACGTGAAAATGAGTGATATCGTAATAGCTATTGAGGAATTGATAGGTGACGGAGACTGATCGGCACTACAACCGAACCGTCAACGCAAAACCCCCAAGATAAAAATATTCTTGGGGGCTTTTGCTTTTCCTTTGTCTACCGTTTTTGTGGTGACCCGCCGCGGATTCGAACCGCGGACACCCTGCTTAAAAGTGTACCGGGTCAGGGGCTTAGAAAAGTGGATAAAAGCGTGTGTTTCCAATGTGTTCATGGATACTGGCCTGAAAAAGGCGTTTACGGATTCGTACTGATTCGTCCGGCTATGTCCGGGTGCTTACTGGAAACGGCTGTGCTACATAGCGCTGGTTGGATATCATATTTAGTTGTCTCTTGGTGGGGGTGGAGGCGGAGGCGGAGGAGGTGGAGGCGCATTCCCTGATTCAGTAAAAGGTGTTGGCGGGGGCTTCGGTGGTTTCGGTTTTGGAGCAGGTTTTCTAAACCTTGATGTCTGGTACATTTAGTACATCCTTTCCATTGTTATTTGGGTATCGGGCCTTACAAAAATCATCTCTATACTTGATGGCCTTCTTTTTACAAGAGTTACTGTAAGGCATATATGTATTTCCTATATACTTGTTTTCCAAAGTATAAAACTCGTTATCGTACTCCAAAATCAAGAGACTTATTTGGTCATCGTTCAACGCTGTAGCTGTATGCCCACGCACCTTATCCCAATCGTGTTCAATGCGGTTTAGAAGGCTACATAATTCTGGTATAAAGAAATTCATCGTTGATATTTGTGTTTGATATGGGAAGAGAAACTGAATGGCATTAAGAATCTGAGAAACGGCTAAAATAATCATCCACACAATTTGCAACTCATTCCAAATAGCCCATGAACCAATACTGGCAGCAGAACATATGGCCAAAAAGCCTTTGATGAACGTTGCTCTTCTCGTGGCTCTGTTTTTATATTGACGATAATAGTATTCGGTGTATTTTATATCCATGAATACTGACCAATACTTTTCAAGCAAAAGGACACCTCCTATATTTTATGATATTCTAAGATCGGAAGAGC
>JAIRUW010000002.1 GCA_031254195.1 Oscillospiraceae bacterium | reverse complement strand
GCTCATCCTTTTCCACCCAAATGCTGGATTTGAATTCGTTGGCTTTTTGAATAAAAAAGGTTGCAGGCCGGGCGTGCAAGCCCACCTGATTGTTTACCGTTACCTCACGAGCAACCATTTATCCATCTCCTCTTCTTTCTGTATGTACCCTTCATTTTAGCAAATATTCATAGTCAAGTCAACCATTTTTTCAATAGGGAACTTTTTTATGGTATAATCGTCTAATATGTAAAGCGAAGAGGGAGAGAGGCTATGCCAAAACGAGTTGTAACGGTATATTCCGCCGCTCACTTCTTCATCGATTTCGCCTGCGCCTTTCTGATGTTCCGCTCTATAACAGCGGCCCCGGACTGGGCGCTCTGTATCCTGCTCTATAATTTCTGCGCGTTCGCCTTGCAGATGCCGCTGGGCATCCTCGCCGACAAGTGGAGCAGGAATTACATAACAGCCGCCGCCGGCTGTATCTTTGTATGCGCGGCGTATGGGCTTACCGCCGCCCCAATCATAGCGGCCGCCGCCGCCGGGGTCGGCAACGCTATGTTTCATATCGGCGGCGGGATTGACGTGCTGAATGTCAGCAAGGGCAAAAGCGGCGCGTTGGGTGTTTTTGTCTCGCCCGGCGCACTGGGAGTGTATTTCGGCACAGTTCTGGGCAAAGGGGACAGCCCGCTTGCCGTCCCCATCCTGCTCGCTCTATTGGCGGCGGCGGGCCTGATTGCCGCGCTTTGCCGCGCCGTGCCGCGGAATGCCCCGTTTTCTCTGGGCGGCGGGAACATTTCCCGGAAAATCTTGCTTGCTATCGCCCTTGGGCTGTTTTTGATTGTCTGCCTGCGCTCATATGTGGGCTTGACGCTGGATTTTCCGTGGAAAAGCGCCGGGTACTGGGGAACAGCTCTTCTTTGCGCAACAGTTTTGGGCAAAACCGCCGGAGGATTCATCGCCGACCGGTTTGGCGCGGTGCGGGTCGGCTTCCTTGCCTTAGGGCTGGCCGCGGCGCTCTTTCTCTTCCCGTCGGTTCCGGCGGCGGGGGTGGGAGCCATGCTGCTGTTGAACGTAACCATGCCGGTCACCCTTTGGGGGATGGTCAAACTCTTCCCCAACGCCAAAGGGTTCGCGTTCGGTTTGCTGACGTTTGCGTTGTTTATAGGCTTTCTGCCTGTATATTTCAGCTGATGGACGGGTTGTATTTCGCGCTGGCGGTATCGCTTGCATTGACGCTTCTGCTGGAAGCGGGGTTCTTTTTTCTGACGGGGAAGCGCGACCGAAAAGACCTGCTCCTCCTCCTTTTGGCCAATGTGCTCACCAACCCCGTTGTGGTGCTGGTCTTTTGGCTGACGCTGTGGCAGCCGGGTAAAATACCGCTCGAACTGTCCGCCGTGCTTGCCGAAGGGTTCCTCTATCAAAAATACGGACGCGCTTTTAAGCGTCCGTACCTGTTCTCCCTTGCCGCGAACGCCTTTTCCTACGGGGCAGGCGTATTGATACAACGATTGATATAGGAGGGTTTCTGATGACAAAACGAATCTTTATCCTGCTGGCGGTGTGTTTTCTGCTGCTGCCCGCCCTGCCCGCACTTGCCGATTTGCTGTTTGAGCCGGACAACAGTTTTTTCGCCCGCAATCAGCAAGACTGCATCCCCTTGAACCGCAGTTTTTACGCCAATGGCAGCAACGGTTATGTGTCGGTCAAAACAGAGCCGGACTCGAAGGCGGAAGTGACAAAACTCAAAAACGGCTCTCTGCTTCGCGCTTATTACACATACACGCAAAACCGGGACACCTGGGTCTACCTTGAGAATTATGGCGACGACAGAATGTCCGGCTGGGTACCGATGGACCAGCTTGCCTTGAAATATGACTATATCTCTTTCGAGGAAGAGCACGGCGGCGATTTTTATCAATATATGGATAGCTATAGAGCGGTTAGAAGAGCCGAAACCCTTGTTTTCTGGACATGGCCCGGCTCCGGGGAGTTCACCTACGGGGACCCCGCGACATTGTCTATGTGGCTTACGGTCGATAAGGCCTACCGGGACACGGATGGGCGCGTATGGGGCTTTATAAGGCATTCATACGGGGTCAGAAATGTATGGCTCTGCCTCTTCGACCCTAGTAACGACAGCATTCCCGCCTTCAACCCTGAACCGGTGCCGGAGCTTGTCCCGCCGCCGGAAATCTGGCCGCCTGCCGATGACCCTGACCCTGAGCCTTCGCTCCCTTGGCTCGCCATCGGCTTGGTGGCAGGTGCGGTTGTTTGTACGGTAGTGCTGATTCGGGTATTCTGGAAACCAAAACGGTCAGCCTGACAAGCGGCGCCGTACCATATCCAGCGCGGTAAGCGACGCCATGGTGCGCACACGGCCCCGCTCGTCGCCGAAGTTGCGGCGCAGTGTTTGCCGCGTGCCGTTCCGCGCGTCATACAGCGCGACGCAGACTGTGCCGACCGGGACGCTGCTGCCGTCGGAGCCTGGCCCTGCCAGCCCGGTCAGCCCCAGCCCGAGTTCCGCTCCGGTCACATCGCAAACCCCTCGCGCCATTGCGGCGGCGACTTCCTCGGATACCATACCGTACTTATCTATCAGCTCATCCGGTACTTTCAGCACGTTGACTTTGACCTCGCGGGCATAGGCCACAACGCCGCCCATAAAACGCTTCGACGCGCCCGGGACGCCGGTCAGCTTTGCCGCGACCATGCCGCCTGTGCAGCTTTCGGCGACGGCCAGCCTGACATTGGCCCTCTCCAGCAGATCCAACACAACGCTTTCCAGTGAATCCACATCCACACCGTAAACCAAATCGCCCAGCAGCGCCCGTACCTCCCCAATCACCGGCTGGATGACGCGCAGAGCTTCTTCTTCTGACTGCGCCGAGGCGGTGACGCGCAGGGTGACCTCCCCCTCTTTGGCGTAGGGCGCCACGGAGGGGTTGATAGAGCGTTCCATCAGCGAGCGCAACCGATCCTCTACCTCCGACTCGCCCATGCCGAACACGCGGACGTTGCGGCTGACGATTGTCGTCCCTGACAGCGATTTCAGCAGCGGCAACAAGCAGTTTTGAAACATTGGGCGGCACTCCTTCGGCGGCCCGGGCAGCATGAATACCCAAATCCCCTCAACGCGAAAGCCGCAGCCGGGGGCCGTGCCCCAGTCATTCTCAAAGACGACGCCATCCACGGGCGTCATAGCCTGACGGCGGTTATTTTCGGTCACCGGCTTGCCGATACGCTCAAAAAAAGAAAGGATACGGCTCCAAGTCCCCTCGTGCAGCTCCAGCGGTACGCCGAACGCTTCGCAGACCGTCTGCTTGGTGAGATCGTCGCAGGTCGGCCCCAGCCCGCCGGTGGTGATGATGATGTCCGCCCGCTCCCGCGCTATACGCAGCGCTTCGCGCAGACGGGACGGGTTGTCGCCGACCGTTGTGTGGTAATAGCAGTGGATGCCCGCTTCGGCCAGCCCCTGCGATATGTCCCGCGCGTCGGTGTTGGTGATGCTGCCCAACAGCAGTTCGGTGCCGACCGAGATGATTTCGCAAACAAGCGGCATGTGTTATCCTCCATATGCTTTGTAGGGGCGATTATCAATCGCCCGCCAATGCCCCGCAGGCCCACGGGCGATTGATAATCGCCCCTACACGTCATTTTTTTCTATATTCTTCAGCGTCTCCGCTTCCAGCGTCTCATAATCATACAGTTTCTCCGCCGCCAGCACCGCTTCCAGTTTGGGTTTGGTTTGCGGGTGGCGCGGGGTGAACAGGCCGCAGCAGTCCTCATACGGCAATATCGACGTTTCAAACGTCCCCACCCGCCGCGCCGTCCGCGCTACCTCTTCCTTATCCATCCCGATAAGGGGGCGCAGCAGCGGCAGGGCCGACGCCTGCGCGGTCACGGCCAGCGCTTCCATCGTCTGGCTGGCTACCTGTCCCAGGCAGTCGCCGGTAACGAGCGCGCCCGCGCCGTTGCGCAGAGCGATTTCGTTGGCTACGCGGCACATGCTCCGCCGGGTGAGAACGGTCACCAGATCGCCGGGGCAGTGCTTGCGTATCGCTTCCTGTATCGCCGTAAACGAAACGAGCCTGACGGTTAGAGGGCCGCACCAGCTCCCCAGGATGCGCGCCAGTTGCAGTACCTTATCTTTGGCCTCGGGCGAGGTATACGGATAGCTGTGGAAGTGCACCGGGAGCAGCGACAGGCCGCGCCGCGCCATCCGCCAGCCCGCCACGGGGCTGTCGATACCGCCGGAGAGCAGCAGCACCGCCTTGCCCGCCGTTCCGGGCGGCAAGCCGCCCGCGCCCTCGGCCGGACGGGTATGGACATACGCCGCCGATTCGCGTATCTCCACCCAGACCACCTCGCCGGGCGTATGCACATCCACCGGCAGGCGGAGCGTTTCATGCAGGAAGCCGCCCACCTGCTCGCATATCTGCGGGCTTGTGAACGAAAAACGCTTATCGGCGCGGCGGGCCTCCACCTTGAAGGAGCGCGCGCTGTTCAGCCCCGGCAGGGACAGGGCTTTTTGCTGTATTTCCTCCATGTCCTTCCCGCATTGCAAAGCACGGCAAAGCGCCGTGAACCCGAAAACCCGCCCCGCGGCGGCAAACGCCCCGTCCATATCGCATTCCCCTTCGGGAACGGCGTAGACAGCGGACTGGCGCGACGACACCCCGAAAGCCCCGTATGGCGCCAGTACGGCGCGCAAACGGGAGAGCAGGCTGGACTCAAACCGCGACCGGTTCAGCCCTTTGAGCACCATCTCACCCATCTTAAGCAAAATAATTTCCATGTGGCCAGTATAACAAATAAATTAACAAAAATCAAAAATTTTTCATAAACCTCTTGATATACGCAAACAGGCGGGTTATACTCTAAATATAACCGAACATTAAGGAGGATGCCATCTATGAGCGCTACCGCGGAGAAGGTGCGCGCAATCCTAGCGGCGCAGCTTGACATCGACGCTGACAAGATCACCGACACAACCGACATCGCCGAGGATTTGGGCGCCGATTCCCTGGATGTTGTTGAGCTGATGATGTCAGTCGAGGAAGAATTCGAAATCACCATTGACGAGGAAGCTGTCAAGGCGTTCCGTACCGTTGCCGATGTGGCGGGATACATCGATGATAATGTCTAGGCGATAGAAGCATTTACGAGCAGGCATCAACATGCCTGCTCGTGCTATAGGAGCTGTTTTTTTGCGAAGATACCTCTGCTTTCCGCTGACGCTGTTTCTGCTGCTTTGCGGTTGTGTCGGCGCGGAGGGGCTGATGCAGGCCCCCCGCCCCGCAACACAGTACATGGATCTGCAAGAACAGCTTGACGCCCTGCTCGCCGCAGGGTATGTTTACAGTGCGCCCACCTCCGGCGACCACCGCCAGGCGGTACTGATGGCCGACCTGACCGGAGACGGCACGGAAGTGGCGGTTGTTTTCCTGCGCGGCGAAACAGACAACCTGCTCGCCGTCTTCCTCCCCTCCGAGGGGGAGTTCACCGCCCTCCCGCCGGTAGCCGAGAATGTCGAATCGGTGCATTCGGTCGTGTTCAGTGACCTCGACGGCGACGGCAGGCAGGAGATCATCGTCGGCTGGCAGGTCTCCGGGCTGCGCACCATATCGGTCTATGCGGTTGGCAGCGGCGGCTTGACCGAGATTTTCACCCGCCGCTTCTCCGCCTATACCGTCTATGACATTGAAGGCACAGGCGTCCCCTCCCTGCTGCTCATTCAGGTGGACTCCGCCGAACAGGTGGTGGAGATGGTTTCTACGCGCGACGGCGACCTTGGCATTACCGGAACGGCATACCTCTCGCGCGGCGCGGAGGCGGTGCTGAGGATTCGCACCAGCCCGCTCCTGGACGGCCCGCCCGGCCTGCTTGTGACGTCGCAGTACCAGACCTCGAGCGAGGTGACCGACGTCCTCACCTTCCGCGACGGCGGCTTGGTCAACATATCCGCAAACTTGGAAACCGGCAACAGTGACGCGTCGGTGCGGCAGCGTGAGATTTACGCCACCGACGTCAACGGCGACGGCGTGTACGATTTGCCGCGAATGGTGGAACTGCCGCGCCACCCCGGCGAGGACGAGACGAGCGACCCGTTTTATGAAATACGCTGGAGCTCCTATTATTCCAGCGGGCTTTTGGAGGAAACGGCGCGAACATATTACAGCTTCGCAAACAATTGGTACATTCTGCTGCCGGAGCAGTGGCCCGAGCTTTACGCAGTCCGGCGCAGCCAAACCTCCGCACAAACCGTCACGCAGGCCGTCAACACATTCTCCATCCTCACCGAGGAGGGGCCCATTGACTTTCTCCGCATCTATCATATCTCATACCCGGCAGGCAGCCGGCCGTCTGCCGGAAACCGCACGGTTCTTGTCGAGCAGGATTCTCTGGTCATGATGGCGGAAGCCATGCCGCTCGAAGGTGATTTATCGCGGTTCAATGTCAGCGAAAAGGAACTTGCAGACGGTTTATTCAGGCTGATACCGCCGGACTGGAGGGGATTCTGATGCCTCAGAAGCTATTGGTCCTCGAAGACGAGGAGAATATCCGCAGTTTTGTCGTTATCAACCTCAAGCGGGCCGGTTATGACGTCATCGAGGCCGGGACGGGCGAGGAGGCTCTCCGCCTCATAACGGCGCACCCCGATACGCGCCTTGCTTTGCTTGACATCATGCTGCCCGGCGCGCTGGACGGCTTGGAGGTCTGCCGGAGGCTGCGCGCGGCGCATCCCGGCATGGGCGTTATCATGCTGACCGCCAAAACACAGGAGCTGGACAAGGTGACCGGCCTTGTCTCCGGCGCGGACGACTATATCACCAAGCCCTTCTCCCCTACCGAGCTAATCGCCCGCGTAGACGCTCTTTCGCGGCGTTTGGGCGGCGGCGGGGAGCCTTCCGAAAGCAGCGCCAAGCTGCGCAGCGGGCCGTTTACCCTCAGCGCCCGCAACCGCACACTGCAAAAAAACGGCGTCAAGCTCAAGCTGACGCAGGTGGAGTTCAATATCATCAAGCTCTTTATGGAAAACCCCGACCGCGCCCTTTCGCGGGAAGAGATATTGCGCCGGGTTTGGGGCGAGGAGTATTTTGGCGACCTAAAAATCGTTGACGTCAATATCCGCCGCCTCCGCATCAAGATCGAGGACGACACCGCAAACCCCGCGTTTATCACGACCGTTTGGGGCTTTGGCTACAAATGGGGAGGATAAAGCTGCGCAGGCTCGCTATGTCCGGCATCCAGCGGCGCTGGATCATCAATGTGCTGGCCGTTTCGCTGCTGCTTATCCTTTCGGTCATGACCGCGCTGGCCATCACGGTCAGCGATTATCACTATTCCGCGCTCACCTCCTCTCTGGAAAACAGAGCGGAGATGTACGCGAGTGTTATTTCAAAGAACTTTCTCACCACCTTTGACGACTATGTGCGCTATATCAACAGGCTGGCCAATGAGTTTACAGAACGGGATCAGTTTGAGCTGCAATTCATCACCAGCGGCGGGCGACTCCAGCTGTCAACCAACTACACCGTATCCGGCCTGCTGGTTGACACCCCTGATGTGCGTTCCGCACTGCAAACGGGCGTTTCCCGGTCGTATATCGGAGCCAACCTCAATACCGGGGAACGCGTCATAGCGGTATCGGCCCCGATTTTCCTGCCAAGCGGAAGTGCTATCGGGGCGGTACGGTGCGTCACCAGCTTAGAACGCGCCGACGCCCATATCCTGCAATTCATGGGCTGGGGCGCGCTGGTCAGCACGGCGTTCCTGCTGGTCATGCTGGCCGTGAATCTCTTATTCATCCGGGGTATCCTGACGCCGGTGCAGGAGATCAACAGGATTGCCAAGCGCATCGCCGAGGGAGGATACGGCGTGCGCATTGAGAAGACGTACCGCGACGAGATGGGCGAGCTGGTGGAAAACCTCAACCATATGTCAGGCGAAATACGCGCCGCCGAGCGCATGAGAAGCGACTTCATCTCCTCCGTTTCGCATGAGCTGCGGACGCCGCTGACCGCTATCAGCGGTTGGGGCGAAACCCTCCTCTCCGCCGATATGAACGACCCCAACGAGATCCGCAAAGGCCTCCGCATCATGCTCAAAGAAACATCCCGCCTCTCCAGAATGGTAGAGGAGCTGCTTGATTTCAGCCGTATAGAAGGCGGGCGGCTGACCCTGGACATCGGCCCTGTCGATCTCGCCTCCGAGCTGGAGGAGATCGTCTATCTACATATGGACGCGCTGAAGCGCGACGGCATCATGCTGATTTACCATCAGCCGGACCATATGCCGGAGGTCTTGGGCGACCGCGCGCGCCTGAAGCAGGTCTTCGTCAACATCCTCGACAACGCCGCCAAGCATGGGGGGAGCGGCAAGCGTATAGAAGCTATGCTGGATTTTGACGGGCGGTGGGTGACGATCACGGTGCGCGATTATGGGCAGGGCATCCCCCAAAGCGAGCTGGAGCATGTCAAGTACAAATTCTATAAAGGCAGTTCGACGGCGCGCGGCAGCGGCATCGGTCTGTCGGTCAGCGACGAAATCGTGCGCCTGCACGGCGGCGAACTGCTGATAGAGAGCACGGAGGGCGAGGGAACGAAGGTCACGGTACGTTTGCCGCATGGGGATGACATAGAAAGGGATGAGTGATTTGAAACGGCTGCTTTTTTTCCTGCTGTCCATTGCGTTGATCGCAAGCTGTTCTACGAATCCGGGAACACCGGAGGAGACGCCGGAGGAACCGGCGCAGTCCCAGCGCGTCCTTGAGTGGGAGCCAAAACCCTCCCCCTCGCCCAGACCCACCCCGAAACCGTTGGAGGAAAAGGAATGGTATGTCATGGACGACGCCCTCCCCCGCCTGCGCAATCCCAACGCGACAGACGAAGCGCAGCTGGTCTATAACTATCTGTGCAGTGTATATAAAAGCAAAACGCTGACCGGGCAGCAGGAATCCACATGGATGAGCTCCCCGGAATATGAGATGAACTATATTTTAGACGCGACCGGCCAGTTGCCTGCCATCCGCGGGCTGGATTTCATCAGTAACGATTTCGACGGTGTTGTCGAGCGTTCTATAGAGTGGTGGGAACGCGGCGGCATCCCTTCGATCTGCTGGCATTGGGGCACTCCGCCTGACGGTTCGGGGTATCATTCCAGCCAGGGCGAGATCGACATGGAGGAAGCCCTGACCGAAGGCACGGAGCTGCATGAGGGGATGCTGAGGCAGATGGACCGCGCCGCCGAGGCGCTGTTAGAGCTTCAGGCGGCGGGCGTGCCCGTTTTGTGGCGGCCCTTCCATGAGTTTGACGGCGCGTGGTTTTGGTGGGGCAAGGGCGGCCGGGACAATTTCAAAGAATTGTGGCGGCTGATGTACGACAGGTACACCAACCACCACGGATTGAACAATCTTATTTGGGTGCTGGGCTTCGCCGACGACACCAAATCGCAATGGTACCCCGGCGATGAATATGTTGACATCGCGGGCGGCGACTCCTATAAGGGCGGCACGCAGGACAAGATGTACCAGCGGCTGGTCCGTATCTTCGGTGAAGAGCGCCCAATCGCTTTCCATGAGTGCGGCGACATCCCTGACCTGGAAAAGGCCTTTGCCGAGGGGACGTATTGGTCCTGGTTTTTGACGTGGCACACCGATTACCTCAAGGACAGCAATACCAAAGAGCATTTACAGTATATCTATACAAGCCCGTATGCCGTGACACTGGATACGCTGCCGAGGTTTAAGTAGCGTCCCATTCATAAGAAAGAGACGGGTCATTTATGAATGAAATGCAGCTGAAAGTATTTGCTACGATGATTGCCGCCGCCATGAAAAGCGGCAATATGGAAAAGGTTACGGAGATTTATCATATCGTTTCGGAAAAGGGAACCATGGAGGACGCGGCAAAATTAGAGGATATGATCGCGGCTTTAATGAACTAGCGGTATCGGCCGACGCCCTCTACAGCACCTTAGACAAAAACTCCTGGAGCCGCTTGCTTTGCGGGTTTGCAAACAATTCCTCCGGGGTATTGCGCTCCACGATCAGCCCCTCGTCCATGAATGCCACGCGGCTGGCGACCTCGCGGGCAAAGCCCATTTCATGCGTGACCATCACCATCGTCATGCCCTCTCCGGCAAGCTCCTTAATCAAGTCCAGCACCTCGCCCACCATTTCCGGGTCGAGCGCGCTGGTCGGCTCGTCAAACAGCATGACGTCGGGCTTCATGGCAAGCGCCCGCGCAATGGCGACGCGCTGCATCTGCCCGCCCGAAAGCCGCGCCGGGTGTTCATCGGCTTTATCTAAAAGCCCGATGCGCCTCAGCAGCTTCTCGGCGGTATCGTCGGCGTCCGCTTGCGGCTGTAAGCCTAAGAGCACCGGCGCGAGCGTGATGTTTTTTTTCACCGTCAGGTGGGGGAAGAGGTTGAACTGCTGGAATACCATCCCCATCTTTTGGCGCAGTCTGTCCACATTGGTTTTTTTCGCGGTCAGCTGCACCCCCTCAAACCAGATCTCTCCCTCGGTGGGATGCTCAAGGAGGTTGAGACAGCGTAAAAAGGTGGATTTGCCGCTGCCCGACGGGCCGATGACGGCTACCTTCTCGCCCTGCCCGATGTGCTCGTCGATGCCGCACAGGACTTCCAGGCTGCCAAAGCTCTTGCGGAGGCCCTTAACGTCTATCACTCCGGTGCAGCCTCCTTTCCAGCTTTCCTAAACCGTATGTCAGCAGCATAACCACGCCCAGATAGACCAGCGCCACCGCGGTCAGCGGCATGAAAGCGTTGTATGTCAGGCTCATGATGATGTTGGCGCCTCTGGTCAGATCCACGACGGCGATGACGCCCGCGATGGAGGTCTCCTTGACTAGGACGATAAACTCATTGCCCAGCGCGGGAAGGGAATTTTTGAACGCCTGCGGCAGGACAATCCGCGACATGGTTTGCCGGTAGCTCAACCCCAGGCTGCGCCCGGCCTCGGTCTGCCCGTGCCCCACGCTCATGATGCCGCCCCGGAAAATCTCGGCCACATACGCGCCCGAGTTGATGCCAAACGCAATGACGGCGGCGAGCAGTTTGGGCATACCCGTGGAGGCAAAGATTACGAAGTAGATGATCATCAGCTGGACCATCACCGGCGTGCCGCGGATCACGGTCAGGTAAATCCTGGCCAGCGCATTGAGAAAGCGCAGCCGCCCCGTATTGTCATACGTTACGCGGACATAGGCGACGGCCAGGCCGATCAGCAGCCCTATAGCCAGCGCCATGACCGTGATCAGGATCGTGGTCAGCAAGCCGTTCGTCAGATACTTCCAACGGTCGTCTACGATAAAACTGCGGTGAAACTGATTGTAGAAGGTATCCCACAAGTTCCCTAGCATCGGTTATTTCTTCACGATGACGACTTGTGTGGCTTGGACATAGGTGTCTGTAAAATTGACGCTTTCCTGCCGGTCCGGCCTGACGGTCATCCCCGCCGCGCCGAAGTCGGCCATACCGCTTTGAACGGCGGCGATGATGGAGTTGAATTCCATATCCTCGATAACTAGGGTATAACCCAGCAGGTCGCAAATGGCGCGGGCGAGGTCGGGGTCTACGCCTATGATTTGCCCGCTCTCGTGGTATTCATAAGGCGGGAACTCAGCGTTGGTGGCCATCGTTACGGTACCGTTGGAACGGTCAACGCCCTCGGGCGACCGGTAGCGCGGAGTGTTATCGGGGTCGTTTATGTAGGAGTCAAGGATCTGCTGAAGCGTTCCGTTGGCTTTCAGCTCCGCGATGGCCCCGTTGAAGGCTTCGAGCAGTGCGGTGTTTTCTTTGGCAATGCAGATGGCGTAAAACTCGTCTTCAAACGGCTCGTTGAGGATGGTCAGGTCGTCATTTTGCGAAACGAAAACCTTTGCCGGCTCGTTGTCGATGATGACGGCGTCAACCTGCCCGTTTTTCAGGGCCATGACGGCTTCTACGCCTTTATTGAAGAGTTCTACGCTGTCGTCGCCGTATTCCTCGGCAGCATAAATATGGCCGGTCGTGCCGAGCTGTACGCCGATTTTCTTTCCATCAAGGTCATCCAGGGATTCGATTTTTGGGGTGGGACTGCTCCCGGAGCAGGCGGCCAATGCCGTCAATAGCAGGACGGCGGCTAGCAGCAGGGTTAATCTTTTCATCTTCTCAACCTTTCTGTGCCGCGTATGTTTTTTCAGTGCGGCACTCTGTAATAATCGCACTATAGCATACTTATGAATAAAAATCAACCCTTTGTGAATAAATATTAATTTTGGAGGTATACTTGTGGGACGAACAAAATCACAGCGGGAGGAAATACTAAACCTCTATGACAACCTGCGTGTCGCCGACACGCGCGACGGGATGGACTGGATGGGCTACCACCACTACGGCAGCATGAGCCACAAAATGCGCCCGCTATGGCGCACGCGCGCGATCGGTTTTGCCAAAACGGCGCGGTACATCCCATACGACAGGCCCCGCCCGGACGTAACCGGCGACGCGTATACCGAGTGGTCGAACTGGTATTACGGCCATGTCTGCGTTTACCCTTGGATTATGGAGATCGAGACATATGACTTCCCCGTCATCGACATGTCCAACCTCGCCGTCGGGCTGATGGGCTCGAACAACACGATGGAGGGCGTCCGCGACGGGGCTGTGGGCTATGTCGCGTTCGGCGGGGTGCGCGATACCGACGAGGTCATCCTGCAAAAGATACCCTTCTGGTCAACCAAAGTAGCCCAGCCGATGGACCAGGCGCGGATACAATATGAGAGCCACAACACAAAAATCAACTGCGACGGCGTTTGCGTCTCCCCGGGCGATCTGGTGGTGGCCGACGGCGACGGCGTGGTCGTTGTGCCGTCCGATCTGATTATGGACGTGGCAAAATGGGCGAGCCGGGAGATGACCGCCGACCGTGCCGCGCGCCGCAAGCTGTATATTGATTTGGGGCTGCCGTTGGACGGAACGGTTTGATATAACCTTGCAAAAGGGGCGGAAAAATTCCGCCCCTTTTCTATATTTATTCATCGATTTGCAATTTATTACGAGAAGGCATTGACGATAATGGAATATTGCGGTATACTATGCTAACGCCGCCGAAGTCTTTACAGTTATGAGAGTTGCGACTGGCGGCATGGGAGCGATTGGAGGTAAAATCCATGGATCAAACATTTCATGAGCTGTGCCAAACATTTTTGGAAAACGCAGCCGAATATAATAAACTGCTCACGTCTTTAAGCGAGCATGACAACCTTTCCCGCGAAGAGTTCTTGGCGTATCAGAAAAAAATAGCGGAAGCCGGTAACTACGCCTACACCAATGCCGAACCGCTGTTTAGGAATTATTTGTTCGATATTTTCAAAAACCCGCTCCGGCTTTCGCACGATGAAACCAAAACGCTTCGCGGTTTCGGAGAGAAATGCGTCCAAGCCGGCGACGAGTTGCTGGCTATTGAGATATATAAATCCGTCATCAAAGCGGCGGACCTCCACGACGATGTTTCCATGAAAATCGGAGCTATCGCTTGGTATATGAAATTATGTCAGATGAAATTACTGTTGAATAATGAAATCGTGTCCGAAATCGACACTATTTTTGACACGGTTGATTATGAAGATGACAGGCTGGATAATAATGCGCGTCTTAATTATGCCATTTTATACTTTTATAAAGCGAATGCCATTATTGAAAATCCAAAGAGCAGGTATCCCGATATATTGCAAGCCTTTCGCCAAGCGGAAGTATTCTTTAATTACAAAATCCTGGTTGGCAATACGGATTTGGACTGGAAAGGCATTTTTCTGCCCGAGTTGCACACCATAGCGGCAGCAACCGCAAGCCTTTGCGAATTTAACAATGGCCGCCCGGAATTTACGCATAAAGAATTCGCTAAAACAATAAATGATATTATCTCATCATTTCAAACGACACTTTATGAAAGCAGCATGGAAACCTGCATAGACCACTTAGATGACATCATAAATAACGGTATGCAGGTATTTCGTTTCGTAGGATGGGTGATAACGGCGCACTATAGCGGCAATGAAAAATTGCTTTCCAGATCCGCGTACCTCGGTTTATTGTATGACATCGCAAAGAAAATAAGCGAAACCCCTGACGCCGACGATTACATGCAACAGATATACCGCCTGCACGCCGCTATCCACGCTTGCGGTATTCTTAGTAAACATATTCATGAATGGGAAGACACGGAAGCGCAAAACCGCTGCCATGCCATCATAGATGCCACCCTTGCCATGATACAGCGCCAACCAAAATCAGTGCTATTAGTAGTCAGCGGCTTACGCGAAGAACTTGTTCAAATCGCCCGCACCAGCAGTCATAAATTATCACGCTGGGACTTCATTAAACTCATGCTAAAGTTAACCAGCCATACGCACATCCCAACCTACGCACATTCCCTCGTGGTCGCCCGTCTGAATAAGATAACCACCCAGTTTATCTTGGAAAACGAGCCGGAACTTTTATCCTCTCTGCTCGAACGCTTTGAATCTCCCCTTGACTTGATCCATGAAATGGAACTCGCCGGATTCGGTCATGATCTCGGAAAAGTGGAAATCAATAACGGCCCTATTTCACAAAACAGCCGTCCGCTCACCGATGCCGAGTATTTTGGGATGATCCAGCAGCACCCTATCATCGGTTCGCGTTATTTATCCGGCGGCGAACTTGAATTTCAACACGCCTGCGCACTTTTTCACCATACCTACTATAGAGGGTCCGGCCCCAAAAATTATCCGCGCGATTATCCTGACGCCGATAAACCGCTGCTCGAAAAATATAAAGCGGCTATTGAAATAACCCATGATTCCGACGTCCGTCACGCGATTTCGGATAATTTAGGACGCGCCTACACAAATCCCCGCACCCCCGATGACTCGCAAAGAATCTGCGTGAACGATTCCTATGAAAGAGGCGGCGCAATCGAGGTGTCCCCCGCCGCCGCCGAGATACTCAAAGCAAATAAAAAATGGAAAAGAGATATAACATGGAAAGAGGATACAGTCGCCGAACTGACCAATTTTGTTTCCGTCGAGAATATTTTGCAAATTCATCCTGAATTGCAGGGTGAAATCAGCCGTATCGCACCCGGTATCATTGAGCTTTCCCCAACCCTTGCCGCCCTCACCCAAAAATATCCTGAACTGCGCGAACTACATAAGCAAGTTTTGTTGGAGTACAACAAAGACGCTTATTATGAAGCCTACTGCGAACTGGTTAAAACAACGAAGAAGTAACCGCCATTATCAATGTGTTTCTACACGGTTACCTGGCCGGCTTTAAGACAGCGCTCGCGTACGGCGGCAGGATGAACGTCCCGTTTGCGTCTATCTCCTTCCCCGTAGGGCTTAGATACGCGCCAAGCTCCATCCCCGGGCAGAGGGTTTGGATATCCACCTCCACAGACTCCCCGCTGAGGTTGTGCAGGACCGCGACTTCTCCAATCATGACGGCGAATACTTGCCTGTCCGGGGCTTTGAGGGCTATCACCTCTCCGGTTTGGAGGGACGGGAACTCTGTGCGCAGCGCTATGGCGGCACGGTAATAATGAAGCAGGCTGTCCGGGTCGCTGAGCATTTCGGCAACGCCGCCGCTGACCGGCTCCGGCTCCAGCGCGCCGGATGGGTTTTCGGTCTGGCCTGTGCGGTCGGTTAGGGACCAGATCATGGCTGTGCGTTTGTTTTCATCCTTCCCCCGCCCGGTTATGCCCAGCTCCTCGCCGTAATAGACAAACGGGATGCCGGGCATCAGCAGGTAAATGGCGGCTTGGAGCTTACGGCGGTGCGGGTCAACGATATATCCGGCGCTGCGGTCGGTATCATGATTGGAGAGGAACGGCGCGTGGATTGCATCCGGGTTGCGTTCCCTGATGTTTTTCATAAACCGCTCCAGGTTGCTCGCCAGCGTCGCGCCGTCCTTTGTGCGGACGCTGCCATTGATGATGCCGTCGGAGCCGGAGAAGGGGAAGTTGAACAGCGCGTCCAGACCCGAACCATAGTAGGCATAGATTTCGTTCTCGCCGCTCCAAACCTCTCCTACAAGGAATACGTCTTCCTTAATGCCCCTGCAAACCCCCGAAAACCACTGCCAAAACGCAAGGTTTTCTTCCCGCGTATCGTAAATATGCTTTGCCGCGTCAAGGCGGAAGCCTTTGACGCCTTTATCCAGCCAGAACGCGGCAATATTGGCGATCTCATCGCGCATTTCCTGGGAATCCATATTAAGGTCGGGCATTTCGCTCCAAAAAATAGCTTCGTAATACCAACCGCCGGCTGTGCTGTACCAGTCGGCGGATTCCTTTTCTTGAGAGAAATGATAATAGTTCTGATACTTCGGCTCGGCGCCGGTTTTGACTTCATCGACGGCGGCAAGGAACCACGGGTGCTGGGACGAGGAATGGTTGACCACAAGGTCGATGATGACGTCGATGCCCCGCTTTTCGCATTCGGCGATCAGCTGCTCAAAGTCCTCCATGGTGCCGTAGGCAGGATCAATGGCATAGTAATCGGTCACGTCGTACTTGTGATAGGAGGGCGACGGGTTGATGGGCATCAGCCAGATACCGCTGACGCCCAGGGACTCCTCCCCGCTTTCATTGTTAAGGTAATCGAGCTTAGAGATGATTCCTTGCAGATCGCCAAGCCCATCGCCGTCGCTGTCGTAAAACGAGCCGACGAAGATTTCATAGTAAATGCCGCTGCCACCGGACGGCTGTATACTGCCTGTCTGTGAGCAGGCGCCGAGCAGCAGCAGGAGAACCAGCAGCAGCGCCGGGTAACGTTTGACGGCTTGCCTCATCCTTTTGTGGCTCCTCCCGTGATTCCTCCGACATAGTGCTTCTGCGTCATCAGGAACAGGATGACCAGCGGGATGGAGACCACCACCGCTCCGGCGCAGAACTGGGTGAAATACGCGCTGACCGTTTCGCGTTCGATCATCTGCCGCAGGCCGAGCGCGACGGTAAATTTGTCGGCCTTGCCCTTCATAAGAACGGAAACGAAGATGAAATCCACCCAGGGGGCTATAAAGGAGGACAGAAGGGTAAACGTGATAATTGGCCGGGACATCGGTAAGGTGATCCTCCAAAAGACCGTGTTTTTGGAGGCCCCGTCAATCGTCGCCGCCTCGTCCAGGGCGCGGGGGATGGTGTCGAAGAAGCCCTTGGCAATATAGTAGCTCAGCGCCGCCCCGGCGGAATAGACGATTACCAGCCCTGTCAGCGTCTGCGTCAGGTTCATCAGCTTGAGGACATGGTATACCGCTACCATCGACATGAAGCCCGGGAACATGCCCAAAACCAGCATGATGTTCATCATCGGGCGGCGGGCAGGAAAGCGGAGGCGGGAAAAGACATAGCTGGTCATCAGGACGAACATGGTCGTGATCAGGCAGGAAAAGATGGCCACGATCAGCGTGTTCATGAACCAGAGCGGGAAATCATAGAGGCCGGTGTTGGTGAAGAGGTTGATATAATTCTGGAAGGTCAGCCCTTTGGGCAGGAAATAAGAGGTATACGCCCCGCTCTCCTCCCGAAACGAATTGAGGAGCAGCCAAAAGACCGGAAAGAGCCATATGACGCTTAAAACAGTCAGCGCGACATGGCTGATGAAGTTGAAGGCCCGTGTGCGGAAGGTAAGATGATACGCCGGAGTACCGATATTCTGCTTTTTCACGAAAACTCATCCTCCCTTTTCTTGCTTGCGAAGAGGTTGAAGGAGATCAGGGACAGCGTGCCGATGATGAAGAAGATGATGATGCCGATCGTCGAGGCGAGCTTGAAGTCCTGTTCGTCAACCGTCTGCCTGTAGAGCCAGGTAATCAGCAAATCGGTCTTGCCCGCCTGATAATACTCAATTGACCGCGGATTGCCGTTTGTCAATAGGAATATGACGTTAAACGCATTGATGTTGCCCGCGAACTGCGTGATGAGGTAGGGCGCGGTCACAAACAGCATATAAGGGAGGGTGATCTTGCGGAACATCACAAAGGGTGAGGCGCCGTCAATCCGCGCGCTTTCATAGAGGTCGGCGGGTATGTTCATCAGGATGCCGGTAGTGATTAACAGCGTATACGGCACCCCGACCCAAAGGTTGACGACGATAACCGTCACGCGGGCGAGGTCGCTTGTCAAAAACCGGATTGGCGCCTCAATAAGCTCTAAATTGAGCAACATATTATTCAGCGTACCGTTGTCGTTTAGGAACTGCCGCATCAGCAAAAGGGAGACGAACTGCGGCACGGCAATCGTGATGGCGAAGAAAGCGCGCCACATTTTTTTGAACCGGACGCCCTTCCGGTTGATCAGCAAAGCCAGCGCCATCCCGCCGAAATAACATGTCGTCGTCGCGCTGACCGCCCAAATCAGCGTCCATCCGAGAACACTTAAGAAGGTCTGCGACTTCCGCGGGTTGGACCAGAGTATCTCCTTAAAGTTTTCAAAGCCGACCCATGTGAACAGTTTGCCCGGCGGCTGGTGGTCCCTGTCGAAGTTGGTAAACGCCATGCTGATCATGAAAATCAGCGGCAGCACGGTCAGTATCAGAAGCCCGAGGGTGGGCAAGGTCAGCAGGACAAGGTGGTATTTATCGTTCCACAGGGTTTTGAGATCTTCGCGGAACGTGGGCAGAGGCTGCCCCTCATTCTTCATCTGGAGGGCTTTGAAGCCAAAACGGATGTTGATGATATAGACATAGACAAAAAGAATCGTTACCGCGACGGTCAGGATGCCGAAAAGCAAGATCAGCATCGAGTTGTCGCCCGTGATAACCTGATTGATCTGCAATTCCTCGTTCCAGACGGTATATTGCTCGTTATTGCCCAGCGTCAGAAACTCCGAGAGATAGCGTAAGCCAAACGATAGAAGAAAAAAGATGTAAGACGCTTGCCCGGCCAACAGCAGGAGCCCCTTCGCGACCTGCCCGCGCGCCGCACAGCCGACGCCCATGACCAAAAAGTTCAAGGCGGTAAACACGTCGCCTCTGGGTTTACGCATACCTCTACCCCCGATGACAAATTATTATAAAGGGGCTGTTACACAATGAACAGCCCCTTTATGTGTGTTGATTAGTTTGCTTCTGTGATTTGAGCCACCACTTCGTCCAAAGCGGCTTGGATGTTGGTCACTTCGTTGTTGATGATCATGTTGCCGAGGGCCTCGACCGGACTCCAGTAACCGCCCAATACGTCACGCTGCGATACCGCGTAATTGGATTGCAGCGCCAGCGCGGCCAACGCGATGTCGGCTTGAACTTCGGCGCTCGCGCCTGCGTTTTTATTGGACGGGCCCATGCCGCGCATTTCAAAGTTGAGGAGCTGCATGGCTTCGCTCGTGAGGAAGTCGGCAAACTCCATCGCGGCGACGGGGTTCTTGGTCTGGCTGTTGACGCCGACGTGCTTGCAGCCGAAGAAGCTGGAAAGCTGCACTTCCTTGCCGCCGATCTTAGCGGTGGGGAGCTTGGTCGCGCCGAAATTGTCGCCCAGCTTCGCGCTGATGTCGGCCACCATCCATATGCCGCCCACGCCGCCGGAATGAGTGGTGCCGATGCCTTCGACCAGCTCGTCTACCCAGCCGTTGCCCCACGCGCCGCTGTTGACCATGGCCTGCATGGCCTCAACGGCCGCGACGCCATTGGCATTGTTGAAGTCACAGACCTGTTGCCCGTCCACAAGGCTCAGCTGGCCTTGCGCGAGGAACCAGGAAGCGGTGACCCAGGCAACGCCGATCGGGTAGGTGAATTTCTTGCCGGCCGCGTTGCTGGCGGCAATGATGCCGTCGAGGGACTTCACATCCTCTTCGGAGATAACGCTCTTGTCATAGAAGAAGAAGTAGCCGTTGTCGGCGGTCTGCGGGTAAGCCCACAGCTTGCCGTCCAGGGTGACGATGTCCACCGAGCTTTCGACGTTGCGGGATTTGATGTCGTCGGCGTTGCGGGTGACTTCATAGAGCATCCCCGCGTTTACAAGATTGCGCAGGCCGTCGTCAACGAAAGAGAATACGTCCGCGCCGGCCTCAGGGTCTTCCGACAGGCGTGTCTGCGCCATATCCTCGCCAACGACGCCGAGTGTGAAGTTATAGGTGGTTCCAGGGTTGGCCGCCTGGAATTCCTCGATGGCTTTCTGTAGGAAAGCCTGCCCTTCTTGCGGGCCCCATACCAGCAGGTCGATGACTTCGCCGGGAGCTCCGCCGGGGGACGCGCTGCCGGGGGACGCGTTTCCGCCTCCTGGCGGCGGTGAATCGCTGGAGGTTGCGCAGCCGGCCATGAATGCAAGCAGCATCAGTGCAGCCAGTGTAAGCGCGATGAGTTTCTTCATAGTATACCCTTCCTTCCGAGGCTATTGCCTCAATATTGGTTTCTCATCAAAAATATTATACCATACAAAAAAGAATATGCAAGTCAGAAAATACCACACCCCATACCACGTTCCGTTCATTGTGACGATTTTTGTCTATTTTTGCGGAATAATGTTATGCAATTTATACAGCCCCGTCACCGGGTCGCGGCTGCTGCTGTCCACAAATACGGCGCGACCCGACGGCAGGACGGCGGTTTCCCCGCGCCCGGCGCCGCGCCCAAGCTGTTTTTTTGCCAAAGCCTCAGCCTGTTTGCGCAACGGCCCCGCTCCTTTGAGGAAAGACGGCATGTTCTTGCCTTTTACCATACCGAGCCAGTCGCAGATCATGCACTCCCGCAGCGCATCCCCGTCCACACCGGGGAGCTTTGCAAGGCATCCGTACAGCTGCCCGGCATACTCGTCCAGCGCCGTCCCATGGTTCGGGGCGGCTTCCCCAAGGGTACGGAACAGGACGAAAGGCCGCAGCCCCGATACGGACAGGGCGTACTGGAGTGTTGAGAGAAACCGGCTTTTGTTATAGGTGTGCCGCAACGCGTTTTCGGTTTGCTTGAGGACTTTTAGCTCTTCCGCGCTCAGCCAGGGGCTGTCAACGATCTCATACGGCGGCTCCTCCGTATACCGTATCCCCAGCTCCTCCGCCCGTTTCCGCAAAGAGCTGCCGTGCAACAGCTTGAGAAAGCCAAGCTGCAAGGTATGCGCGCCCAGCTCAAACGCGCGGTCAAAGCCGTTTTGGAAGCCGGGCAGTGTTTCATACGGCAGTCCCGCGATCAGGTCTATGTGGATATGGATGTTTTTCCCTTGCAACAGGGTTCGGATATTGCTTTCCGCTTTCTGTATGTCCATTCGTCTGGAAACCGCTTTCAACGCTGGCTCACAATAGCTTTGCAATCCCGCTTCAAGCTGTATCCGCCCGGGGGGCGCGGTTTGCAAAAGGGCCAGCGTGCGCTCGTCGAACAAGTCCGCCGCTACCTCGAAATGAAAGCGGCAGTCCGTGTCCAGCGCAATGATATAGGCAAACAGCTCATAGGCGCGCCCAGCATCGCAGTTGAACGTCCTGTCCACCAGCTTTACCGTCCGCGCACCGGACCGGGAGAGTAGGGCAATTTGCTCTTTTGCGGTATCCAAAGGAAAAAAGCGTACGCCGCTCCCGCCGGACAAGCAGAACGCGCACTGAAAAGGGCACCCCCGCGACGTTTCGAGATACGCGATCCTGCCTTTCAGCGAACGGATGCAGGCTTCGCTGCAAGGGTTTACCGGTCCGCCGGTTGGCGCCTGTTCCGGCGGGGCCGGTTTTCCTTCGGCCAGCGCGTCCAGCAGCGCGGGGAGGCTCTGCTCGCCTTCGCCGCGCAGTACATAGTCGGCGCCATGCCCAAGCCAGGTTTCCGCGTTGTGCGACGCTTCGGGGCCGCCTAGCACAATAACTGCCCCCGGCAGACGCTCCCGCAGCGCTTGCAGAAGGCCCGGCAGCTTGCCCGCGTTCCAGATATAGGTCGATATGCCCACCACATCCGGCGTATGGGCCGCGACCTGCCCGGCAATCTCGCCATCATGCTGATGAATGGTGGCTTCGATCACAGTCACTTCATGCGGCAGCCGGGCATAGCGCGAAACGCCGCCGGACAGTACCCAGACCGACAGCGAGGAGTGGACATATTTCGAGTTGAGCGCTAAAAGGACGAGTTTGAGCATATCACTTAAACTCGATTGTTCTTGATTCGGGCGGCTGGGATTCGTCCGGTTTATCCGGCGGCGGCCGGTTTGACTGCGGCGGCCGGCGCAGCTCCATAAATTTGTTCGTAAGCTCGGAGATGGTGGTTTGGTTTTTTTCATACAGCATTTTGCCATTCTTGCCGTATATCTGCATGATAAATCCGTCTTTTGATTTCAATATGACCAACTTCGCCTCATCGGCCTCCGGGTCGAGGTTGTGGATGATCATGTCCCGTGAGGAGTGGTCGGTGCTCCAATAGCTCAATATGAGGTAATAGTCGCCCTGCTTTTTGGGGACAATCCGCGCGTACCGCGGGAGCTTTCGATCTTCGCGGGTGACCCGCAGGTAGAGGATGTAGGTCGCCAGCGCGATGATCGCCAAGGCTATGAATACTATGAACAAAGCGCCCGCCCCCTTTCTATACCTGTCTGCGCGGCGTATATCCAGTATAGTCAAGCCTCTTGCTTTTGTCAATACGCGTAATCCCCGACAGGCGCTGTCTGGGCCACCGTTACTATTGACAAACCGCTTGTTATATACTATATTTTGTATTATAAACAGTAGAATGGGAGCTGGCCGGGCCTGCCCGGTGAAACGGAGGTACAGGATGGATAACGCACGAGGAACGATCATGCTGGTGGACGACAACATAGCCAACCTGACAATCGGCAGGGAGATACTGAAGCCCTCGTATCAGGTCATCCCTGTGCCGTCCGCCGCGAAGATGTTTGAGGCGCTCGATAAAGTCGCCCCCGACCTCATTCTGTTAGACGTCAATATGCCTGATATGGACGGTTTTGAAGCCATGAAACGGCTGAAGGCCGATGCGCGGTTCCATTCCATCCCTGTCATTTTCCTAACCATACAAAGCGACGAGAATAGCGAACTGGAGGGCTTGAGCCTTGGCGCCGCGGACTACATTTTCAAGCCGTACTCCGCGCCCCTTCTGTTAAAACGCATTGAGAACTTCCTCGCGCAAAAGCGCTCGGACGAAGCCAACAAAATCAAAACATCGTTCTTGGCCGGCATGTCGCACGAGATCAGAACCCCCATGAACTCCATCGTCGGAATGGCGGAGCTTCTGCGGAATGAACCGCTGTCCGCGCGCCAGATGGAGTATGTCATGGACATCAGCGAGTCCGCGCGTACCATGACGTCCATTATCAACGACCTGCTTGACATGGCAAAAATCGAAGCCAACAAACTAAAACTTGAGCCTGTCAACTATCAATTTCAGGATTTTTGGTCAGGCATTGTTTCCATGTTCACCCGCATGGCGGAGGCAAAAAGCATATCGTTCCGGCATGAGATCAAAGGGGAACCCGGCCGTCTGTTCGGCGATGAGGTCAGGCTCAAGCAAATATTGATGAACCTATGCGAGAACGCCATACGGTTTACAGACAGCGGGTATGTCCGGTTATCCGCGGCCGCCGGGCAGGACGCCCTTATTTTCGAAATAGAGGATACCGGCAAGGGCATCCGCAAAGAGGACCTGCCTAAATTATTCGATATCTACGCGCAGTCCGACACGATCAAAAACCGGGCTGCCGTGGGGACGGGGCTGGGGCTTTCCATTTGTAAATCCCTCGTAAACCTGATGGGCGGGGGGATAACCGTTGACAGCGTCCATGGGCAGGGGACGCTCTTTACGGTCACGGTGCCGCTGGTAAAAGGCAAAGCGGAGGAGGAGACAAAGCCGGAGCGAAGATTATGCGCCCCGTCCGCTCATGCCCTGGTGGTGGACGACAACAAGTTCAATCTGCGGGTCGCCGAGGGCTTGCTCCGCCTGTTCAAAATAAACGTTCAAACGGCGCTGTCCGGCCAAGAAGGGATAGATTTGGCGTCTCAAAATGATTTTGACATCATCTTCATGGACCACATGATGCCGCATATGGACGGCGTCGAAGCGACTAAGAGGATACGGCGGCTCGGCGGGGAATACAGCCGCCTTCCCATCGTCGCGCTGACGGCAACCGTGGTCGAAGGCGCGGAGGAGATGTTTCTCTCAAACGGCTTCAACGCATACCTTCCCAAACCGATAGACCCGCAAACGCTGATCAGCATACTCAAGAAATGGCTGCCGCCTGATAAGGTTATGGATGCTTAGCTGGTTCCTGTAATGCCAAACGCAATGCTCATGTATACACGTTTGTAAAAGAGCTTGCGGAACTTATGAAGGGGTAAAAATGAGGAGCAGATTGGCGACGCCAATCTGTTCCCCGCTTTTTTGCATACGTAGACTTCGGGTCAACTTGGCCCGAGGTTGCGCGGGGAGGCTGTGCCGTCGATAATAATGATACTCGCGAAGAGGCGGCGGGTTGTGCGGCGGGGGTGCAAGTGCTTATTTTCATTCATTCAATGTAGTAGCCACCTTCAGCATGACTGCCTTCATTTTCATTAAAGCTATGACCACATTTAGTACATTTGCCAGAATAATAACCATGACCGATGAACGAACCTAAGCCATGATATGTTTTTGCATACTCATGGTCGTAATCAACAACAGAACAGGCATCGCACTTTAGTCGGCATTGCTTATAAGGATTCATTGAATGTGTTCCCAACTTCTTGCAAGCCATTACACGAATAGAACTGCTTTTATCATGTTTTATGATATCGGTAAGCACGGATTGGCTGGTCAATACATCAACCGCCGTATAGCGAACATCTTCTGTCTCCTCATGTTTAGCAATATCAGCAATCACGGATTGGTCAATTAGTTTTCTTATTGCACTTTGGCGCAGATAATCTTCTCTGGAGTTCTTCGCAATATCAGTGTAAATTGTTTGAGCAAGGTCTTGGTCAACTAGCTTTTGTGTTGCTGATATACGAATATAATCGTCTTTACTGTTTTTTGCGATGTCAACAAGCATTATGTGGTTGGTTATCCTTAATAATGCCTCTTTTCGCAACCCATTATTTTGTTCGTTTATTGTAATATGGGTAAGAGTGGATTGGTCGGTCAGTTTGTGGATTGCCGCTTCACGTACAGCAATATCAATAGCGTTTTTTGCAACATTGGCAATAGATAATTGGTCTGTTAGTTTTTTTACTAATTCAAATCGTTTTTTTTGGCTCGTGTTATCTCTCGAATTATCATTTATCACAATGTCAGCAAAAACAGTATCTGCAATAGCTTTATCAGTCAATTTTTCTGCTACCATTATACGAGTATGGCTGGAGTTATGCTTTTTTTTTGCAATATCAGCAAGTATAACTTGGTCAGTTATCATTTCAATTGCCGCAAAACGCACAACGCCATATTCGGCAGTTTTTCCAATTTCGGCAAGCATTGTTTGGTCCGTGATTTTTTTGACGGCTCTTATCGCTTTTTCTATATTTTTGCTTTGCCATGCCGGTTTGAATAATCCCATAATTAACACCGCCTACCAAAATATTGCCGCTTATTGCGGGCACCGCATCGGGCCAACTTGACCCGATGTGCGGAGGTTATGCTTTGTTTACTTGTAACTGGGTCACAGCTATCAAGCAAGGATAAACACATTTCCTTTTCTGCGATTCTGATACATCATACCCCATTTTAACCCATAAGTAAAGAAAAGCCTTCCCCTTGTCGAAGAGAATTATTGACTGAAAATCAAAATTGCTCAATGCCCGATGGATAGATAACGGGCTATCCCTCCAGTCCCCACGCACTTTTGAGGGCGGCGCAGCCTTCGGCGATCCGGCTCTCGTCAAGGGCCGAATACCCGAGCACAAGCGAACAGCCCGGTATCTCTACGCCCGGCCTGTAATATTTGGAAAGCCCGGTAAGCCGCACGCCCGCCGCCGCCGCCCGGCCTGCCAGCTCCGTCTCGTCCAGCCCGGCTTTTACCTGTAAAACCAGATGTAACCCGGTATGCTCGCCGGATATTCTTATGCGCTCTTTGCCAAGGGAAGCGGCAAGCCCTTTTATTAAACAGTCGCGGCGGGCGCGGTAGATGACGCGCGTCCGGTTCAAGTGTCTGGAAAAATGCCCGCCGTCTATAAACCGGCGGAGGGTGTGCTGCTCAAATCGGGAGACAGTGGAGGAATAACCGGCGAAATAGCGGCGGTACACCGGCAAAAGAGCCTCCGGCAGCGCCATATAGGCGATCCGTATGGAGGGTGAGAGGCTGCGGGAGAACGTGCCGATGTATATGACGCGCCCGGCCCCGTCCAAGCCTTGCAGCGAGGGAACCGGGCGGACGTCAAAGCGGAATTCGCTGTCATAATCGTCTTCTATGATATACCGTCCCCGCCTCTCACAGGCCCAGGCCAGGAGTTCCTGCCTGCGCCCTATGGGCATTGTGGCGCCGGTGGGAAACTGATGGCTGGGCGTGACATACACAATATCGGCGTCCGCGAGGCCGGATACATCCAGCCCGTCTTTGTCCACCGGTACAAAGACGGGATCTATTTTGTGATTTTTGAGAATGCTTGCCGCCTTTGGGTATCCGGGGTTCTCCAGCGCGAAAATGCTCGCGGAGAACATAACGGCAATTTGGCTCAGCAGGTATTCCATGCCCGCTCCGACAATGATCTGCCCTGCCGAACAGGCGACCCCCCTGTATTCATGCAAATAGCGCGCGATGCTCTCCCGAAGCTCCGCATCGCCGTTCTGCTCCCCCAGATTCAGAAGCTCGGGATGCCCTGACAGGATCTCCCTCTGGATACGCCCCCAAGTCTTATATGGAAACAACGACGTATCAACAGAGCCTGTGCCGAAATCTATGCGCGGGTGGGCGGGCGCCGGCACAGTTTTCGGGGCGGAACCCGGCGCCGGCGACTCAAGCCGTTCTATCCTCATGACAAAAAAGCCGCTTTTGGGTTTCGCTTGCACATATCCCTCGGCGGTCAGCATCTGATAGGCCGTATCGACAGTGTTGACGCTGACGCCTAGGTTTCCGGCGAGCGCCCTTTTGGACGGGAGCTTTTCCCCCGCCTTGATCTCCCCCCGGGAGATGCCGCCGACGATACGTTCATAGAGCTGCGCGTACAGCGGAGCGCCGCCTGACGGGTTTATGCCAAGAGTAAGGTTTTTCATAAAAAGCCTCTTATCTGACCCTAAAAATATTTCTTATTCTGGCTATGTATATAGTACCACATTTGCGGTATGCTGTAAACAGAAAATAGAAATAGGAGATGGGAACATGAAGCCTGCGTTCAACGCGAAGTCCATGAGCAAGGCCGCCGTCATGGCGGCCTTGTGCTTCATCGGGACTACATACCTGATGATTATGATCCCCACGCCGCTGGGCGGCGCAAGGTTTCATTTCGGTGATGTGTTCTGCCTGATGGCCGCGCTTCTGTTCGGGCCGCTTACAGGGGGCTTGTCGGGCGCGATTGGCATGTCGCTGTCCGATCTGGTAACGGGATATGCGATCTACGCGCCGTCTACGTTTATCTTCAGGCTTGTCCAAGGGAGCCTGTGCGGCCTGATCGCCTGGCCGCGGGCCAAAAACGGTGAAGTTACATCGCCAGGTTTGGCGCGTTCCGCCGCCGCCTGCGCCATCGCGACCGTTGCCTACATTATCCTGTTTATGGGGTATCATTTTATCGAAAAACGCTACATGTGGCAGGCGGAAATGGGGACCGTCCTGACCGACATGGCGTTCAGGCTGGGCAACTCCTCAATCAAAGCCGTGATGAACGTCATTATCACTATATTACTGACGCCGGTGTTCCGCACGGCGCTCCGAAGGGCCGGTACCGGCTGGGTGCGCGGCTAGGCGGTACCGGCCCGGTGTCGTGTATCAGTTTATTCCCCGCTTGCTTTCCACAAACCAGCGAGATTCATCCAGCCATATATGCGTTGTCCTGCCGTTGATCCGGCAGGTGTAGCGCAACCCGAGGCCGCCGCCCTTGAGGCTGGCGGCCCTGCGCACATCCAGTATGCGGTCAATCTCGTAAACATGACCATCCAGCCATGTAAGGGCAACGGGCATGATATTCCCATCGGCGTCAAATTCAGCTGTTACAGGCACATAGACTTTATGTCCCATGCTTACACCGCCTTCTTTAAGAGCAAGGGCGAAGTCCCGGACAGTTTCCCGTCCGTCAGCCACGCGGCACACTCGCCGCCGCGCAGGATTACAGGCATACGGTCGTGTACGTCCATAACGGAAGCATTGGCGGCGGCGGTCATTATCACGAAGTGCGGAAAAGCGAGTTTGCCAAGCGCATAGTAACTGTATAGCCCCGCAAGGTAAAACATGGCGGAACCGGGCAAGGTAAACAGGAATTTGATTTTTTGCATTTTCGCCTGATGGACAGTATCAAGTAGGGATAACTGAACGTTACCCTCTCCCCACTCGAAGAATCCGGTGGCCGGGATAATGCAGCGGCGGGAGGCCGCAGCTTCGCTGAACAGCTTTTTTTCCCATATCGTTTCACTTCGGGCATGACGAATAACCCCCTTGCCCTCTATGCCGGGAAAGCCCCACTTCATGGCACACGCGCCGTCCTTCGTCACCACCGGGGCGATATCCGTTGGGCGCACTTCATCCGTCGTTAAAGTCTGCCCCTGAAAGAGCAGCCGCTCCACTTCGGATATGATCTGCCGCAGTTCCATGATTTCCTCTTTGGAATATACGGTATACCTCGCGCACATACAATCACGCTCCTTGGCAATTAGGGAAAGTGTGGATATGATCTTCTTTGGGGTTATCGCTCCCCAAAGCCCGGTCTCTAATCAGCACCCCTCTTGAAATGGCAGTATGCCCGTACCGCTCGCGTATATCGTCCATCGCGCGTTCGATCGCCATGATGTTTTGCCGCTTGTGTTCTTTCGGCAAGAAAGACAATTGATAATATTCTTCCTCGCGCACTAAATCAGAAGCGCGGACGCCGACAGAACGAATGGGCAAAAGCGTCGAGCCGGGATTGCCTAACGACCCGTAACAGGCGTGATACAGCTTCATGGCTGTTTCGGCAATCTCATAGGCGAGATTGGTCGGGGCTGCCGTTTTACATTGACGCGTAAAGGCGCTCATCTTATTGTCACGAAGCCATAGGCTCACCGTCTTTGATAGGCGTTTATGCTCCCGCAACCGTGCCGCCACGGCTTCGGCTAATACCATGACCGTGACTTTCATATCATCGGCGTTACACAGGTCGCGCGGCGTGGTCGTGGAATGGCTGAAGCCTTTTATGCCGCTGTCATCGTTCATGCACTCCTCAAACTGACGGACGACAGAAGAGTCAAAGCCGTTGGCGTAGTCCCAAAGAAGCCCACCGTTTTTATTTCTGATCCAACTGATGATGTCCTCCCTCTTGCTCCCCGCGAGGTCGCCTATTGTGTGTATACCATGCAGCCTCAGTTTCTCAGCGGAAGCCGCGCCCACATAGATCAGATCGCCCACCGGCTGCGGCCACACCTTTTGCCGGAACTCATCCGGGGCTATGACGGTGGTAAAGTCTGGCTTACGCATGTCGCTGGCAAGTTTGGCAAAGCTCTTGGTATAGCTGACCCCAATGGATACGGTGATGCCCAGCTCATATTTAATACGTTCCCGGATGGTATCGGCTATCCTCTCACCATCCCCGACCGATTCGGCAATTCCGGTGAGCCCTATGAATGATTCGTCCAGCCCAAACGGCTCCACTTGGTCGGTGTAGTCGTTGTAAATCTCCCGCGCCAGCTTGGCAAACCGCAAATACAGCTTGTGATTTGGCTTGACAATGATAAGATCAGGACAGCGCTGGCGGACATGGATTAACGCTTCGCCTGTCTTGACTTTATAAATTCGTTTGGCCAGTTGGTTGGCCGCGAGCACCACGCCGTGACGCAGGCTTTCATCCCCGCCTACCACTACCGGCTTATTCCTTATCTCCGGGCGGTACAGACACTCAACGGCTGCGTAGAAGCCATTGCAATCGCTATGTAGTATAATGCGCGGCATCACACCACCACCTATAGAACTTACGTTCGTCTTTTATTTTAGTATACGCGATTTTGCCGAAAAAATCAATAGTTTTTTTATGATGCCGCGCCGTCCCTTCTGTGGTATAATTATAAAGGGGTTGCTTTATATGAATGGTAATGCACTTTTGCTTATAGAGGACGATGCAATCATTGCGTCCGGGCTTGTGTACGCGCTCGAACAGGAGGGATACACCGTCACGCACGGCACAAGCGTCAGGGACGCGAGAACTATGACAGCGGCCAATAAATATGACCTTGCAATATTGGATATGCAACTGCCGGACGGCACAGGGTTTGATATCCGCGATACACTCAAAAACACAGACACAGCCGTCATGTTCCTCACTGTCGTTGACGATGAGGGCAACATCGTCCGTGCGTTCGAGGGCGGCGCGGAGGACTACATCACAAAGCCTTTCCGTCTGCGTGAAATGCTGGCAAGAGTGAAGCGGGTTTTATCCGCCCGACAACGCGGCGGGACAACGGCCACGCTTGCGCTCGGCGGCGTGACGATTGATACCGCTGCCGGAAAAGCAACTATTGACGATACACTGCTTGACCTTACCGCCCTTGAATACCGTCTGCTCCTAACCTTTGCGTCCAATAAGGGGCAGGT